>DAIRFP010000012.1:0-26209 GCA_036794995.1 Thermodesulfobacteriota bacterium
TCCATCAACTTCGCCGGCGAACATTGGCGGCAGAAGTTTTTTTGGGTCAAGGAGCGCGTCCAGGGTTGGCACATAATGCCGCATGACCTGGGACCTACGCCCACCAGCGAAGATCCCTTTGCCTGCGTCAACCTGTGGATGCTTGATCAAGCGCTCGCTTATGGAACGCGAAAAGTCCGCTTCATCTGCCTGTGGGATCGCCAAGCGGGTGACGGGCCGGGTGGGACGAAGCATTTGCACGACGCCGTCGTCCAGGGTTTAGGCAAGGCTTACGTGCTCGATACCACCCAGCTCTGGTAAGCCCTCGCAATCATCGAACTGAAACTGAGATGACCTGCAAAAAATCAGAGGGTCCGAACGCCGAGCTTGGCGTCTGAATTGAGGCTGGGTGCAATAAATTAGTCGGCCCACGCGTCTTCCGGAATTCTAGTCCGACCTTTTGGTAGCTCTCGACGCTTTTGACGAGCCTCATCTCGTCGCCATCCTGAAGCTAAAAAACATCTAATGGAAATCCATTGTTTTTCTTACCAAAGGGTCTGGCACACAACCTGCTCGATAGTACAACAATGAAAACAGGCGATTCCTTTAAGACTACAAAACTTATCCGGTCGCAGAAAACAGGTGTTCTTTTACCCGACAAGGGACCTTCGTTAGGGACATCGAGAATTTGGGACGGAAACTGATCCTGGTCGATTCGGTGCGGCAGGGGAAGAGTACCTATTCCCGAACGGAGTATTGGACGACGGACGGCCATCCACGAACCGCGATCTGGGAAACACATCGCTCTTATGCTAGGAACCGAACATGAGCGGTGAAACGAAGATCAAGAGCATGGGAGCCATTCCTCACACGGGAGGAGTCGGGTTCCGCGTGTGGGCGCCTAGCGCAGAGGGAGTCTCCGTTATCGGATCTTTCAACGACTGGGACGGTGGCAGGCATCCCATGCACGCCGAACAGAACGGCCATTGGTATACCGATGTTGCCGAGGCTCATATCGGCGATCAGTACCGCTACCTGTTGACCACAGCGAAAGGCAAGTTCAAGCGCATTGACCCGTATGCCCGCGAGGTAACCAGCTCGGTCGGCAACGCTATTGTCCACGACCCGACCTTCGACTGGGAGGGGGACGACTTTCATCTCGCGGCGCGCAACGAGATCGTCATCTACGAACTGCATGTCGGCACGTTCAACGATAAGGAGAATAATAACTTGCCCGGCAAGTTCGCCTCGGTGTCGTCCCGTCTGGGGCATTTGAAAAAGCTCGGCGTCAACGCGATCCAGATCATGCCGATAGCCCAGTTCGCGGGAGAGCGGTCGTGGGGCTACAACCCGGCGCATATCTTTTCGGTCGAGATCGCCTACGGAGGTTCTTTGGCGTTCAAGAAGTTCGTCAAGCGCGCCCACAGCCATGGCATCGCAGTGATCCTCGACGTTGTATACAACCACTTTGGCCCGGGGGATCTCGATCTCTGGCAGTTCGACGGCTGGTCCGAGAACGACCACGGTGGAATCTACTTCTACAACGATGACCGGGCGCATACGCCATGGGGAGACACCCGTCCCGATTACGGACGCAACGAGGTCCGACAATATATCTTCGACAACGTCTTTATGTGGCTCGAGGAATACCATGTCGACGGCTTGCGCTTCGACGGCACCGCCTACATTCATTCCTTCCCTGGCCCTGGCGGCCAAGACCTGCCCGACGGCTGGAAACTACTCCAATGGATTAACGGCAAGGTCGCTGAGGAATATCCCGGAAGGATCACGATCGCCGAGGACCTGCAGAACAACAAGTGGCTCACCAAGGACGTTGGGGCAGGCGGAGCCGGGTTCGGCTCGCAGTGGGACGCCGGCTTTGTCCACCCCATACGCCAGGCGGTGATCACCCACGAGGATCAGCAGCGCTCGGTGATCGCCATCCGCGATGCCCTCTGCCATCGCTACAACGACGACGCCTTCCAACGGGTCATCTACAGCGAATCGCACGACGAGGTGGCAAACGGCAAAGCGCGCGTCCCGCAGGAGGTGAACCCCAAGGATCCTAAGGGCTGGTACTCCCAGAAGCGCTCGACCCTGGCTGCGGCCATGGTGTTCACCGCGCCGGGCATCCCCATGCTCTTCCAGGGCCAGGAATTTCTCGAGGGAAATTATTTCCGCGACACGGTCCCCGTCGATTGGGACCAACGCGACGAATTCCACGGCATCGTTCGGCTGTACCGCGACCTTATCCGGCTGCGGCTCAATCGCGACGGCTTCACCCGCGGCCTCTGCGGGCAGTTCACCCGGGTCTATCACTTGCACGACGAACGCAAGCTCCTCGCCTACCACCGTTGGGACAAGGGCGGCCCGGCGGACGACGTCGTGGTCGTCGCTAACTTCCTAAACGAGCCGCAGGATGGGTACGTCATCGGCTTCCCGGCCGCAGGGACCTGGAAGCTTCGTTTCAACAGCGACTGGCAGGGTTACAGCGAAAACTTCCAAGGTTATCGGAGCACCGACGTGGCCACCGAACCGGGCGAGTACGACGGCTTCCCGTTCCGCGCCGCGCTTTCCATTGGTCCTTACAGCGTGCTGATCCTTTCACAATGATTGCACGTGTCCTATCGCTCATCCGACCTTTTGGTCGAGAGTTTCGACGCTTTTGACGACCCCATCTCCTTTCTCTACTCACCGGCTAAAAAACTTTTATAGAAATCCAGCGTTTTTCATCAAGAGTTCTGGCACACAACCTGCTCTTAATCTTCGGTAGTTCAAATAAAGTTAGTAACCCCACTCGGTTGCGCACAAATCACGTCGCAGTAAACCCCCGACGAAAGTTTAGGAGAATTTTATGACGAAACAAATCGAGATCCACGGACAGCGGGTCGAACTCTACAGTCCAGACAAAGGGCGCACTTGGTCGAGCAGCCCGCAATCGATCATTGCTTATGGACAAAGGAAGACGATGTTGCGCTTGGAATTACAAAAAAGGTTTGAACGCATAGACGAGATGCAGGACCCCCGATCCAAATAGTATGAGGGAATTTGAGATTTCAAGGCGCCTCCTCGGACGGTAGGACAACAACCGGGGCCTCTCGCTTGCCCTTTGATTGTTTTAATTGCGTTTTCGTTGAACTTAAAACTTATCCTCACTCGCGAGGGATTGCGGTGCAGTATTGGACAGTCTCGGGAAACTTAGTAATGAAAAATCTTAACCAAAGGAAGAAGGGAATTTTATGAGAACAGGTGCTCTAGGTTTAATTCTAGCGTTTCTAGTAGTCGGGTGTTCCAAAAATGAGCTGTCTAAGAATGACCAGCCCAGCAAAACCGCCGCGGTAGCGGCGGACAATAGCGGCAGTAACGTTCGAGATCGTAACGACGCGACAAAGACGTCCGGCGATCAATCTGAGAATGAGGCGGACCGGACAATTTCACAAAACATCCGCCACGCTATTGTAGCGGACGACTCCGTCTCGACGAATGGCAAGAACGTAAAGATCATCACGGTTGATGGCGCGGTGACGCTACGTGGACCGGTGAGGAGTGAGACAGAGAAAACTAATATCGCGGCCAAAGCCCAGCAAGTAGCCGGTGTAAAGAGAGTCGATAACCAATTGGAGATCGCAAACTAGATTCGAAGAGGAATCATTCAAGATGTTAAAGGTGTTTCACCTTCTGGGGTTACTAGAAACTCTTTCAGTTGCAGCCGAGGCGAGGAAACAGATCTCTAACAAAACAGTATGGAGGTGTTTATGGTTCGGGCATTCAAAACGTTGACAGTGATGGTGGCATTTCTATTCTTGATGACCGGCTGCCAAGCCATGACCGGTGCGACCATGGGACAGAACATCGATGATGGCGCTCTTACGTCATATGTGAAGAGCCAACTCGCGTCAGACAAGGTTGTCAGTCTGACACGTGTGGGAGTCGAGACAAACAATGGAATCGTTTATCTCACCGGCGAAGTGGAGACTGCTGAGCAGAAGTCCCGCAGTGGATCTCTTGCGACTGAGGTGAAAGGCGTCAAACACGTAGTCAATAACCTGCAAGTGATCAAGCACTAGAGCCAGATTTTGTTTCAAGGTTATTGCATTCGAAAAGAGGAGAAGTTTATGACAACGAATGGCGAATCCAAATTTTCGTACTTGTTTATCGGTCTGGGTCTGGGGACCATCGGTGGGCTAATGTTTGCGCTGCTCGCGCAAAGAAACGCGCGAGTAAGTTATCGACATTGGCCCCCTTCAGACCAGCGTTGATACCAAGAAAACCCTCCCGCTTTCACCTCTCTTGGGCGGAATTGGTGCTTGTAGGCGGGATCGTGTTGGTGGTGGTCCGTCAGTGTGCGCCAAGTAACATTCTTATGTGGACCTGGGTTAGCGCTCTATAGACTCCTTTGTCAGGAAAGCGAACGAGCCGCGAGTCGATCACCCGGCGAAAAACCACCCGGGGCTTCGGGCTCTAGGGCAAGCCGTAAAGCCTCGTCCGCCGTTTGCAAAAACTCAAAGCGGAGACCATCCCGGCCAGCGACGGGAATCTCTTCCAAGTCTCTGCGGTTCAACTCCGGCAGCAAGACGCAGGCAATCCCCGCTCTTTTGGCTGCCAGCATCTTCTCTTTGATTCCCCCTACCGGCAGTACCAACCCGCGCAGACTGATCTCGCCTGTCATGGCGACATCTTTGCTGATTCGCCGTCCAGTCAACAGTGAAACGAGAGCGACAAAAAGCGTGACCCCAGCGCTGGGACCGTCTTTAGGTATAGCTCCTGCGGGGATGTGGATATGCAAATCGTTTCTCCTGAAGATCTCTGGATCGATGCCCAGTGCCTCTGCGCGCGATTTGACCAGACTCAAAGCGGCCTGTGCGCTTTCTTTCATCACGTCACCGAGCTGGCCAGTTAAAAGTAACTTGCCGTCTCCCGGGATCTTGGTCGCTTCGACAAACAAGATGTCGCCGCCAAACGGCGTCCAGGCCAAGCCCGTCGCCACTCCGGGCAAGCTGGTGCGCAGCGCAATCTCGTTGAAGAATTTTGGCGGCCCCAAGTACGCATGGAGAGATTCTTGATTGACGGTGATCGGCTCTTTAAACCCATCCGCGACGCGCGTTGCCACACTGCGGCAGACAGCTCCCAACTGACGCTCAAGTTGGCGCACCCCGGCTTCGCGTGTGTAGGACCGGATCATTTCCCGAATCGCCTGGTCAGTAAAAGTAATCTCTCCAGGTTTAAGACCGTTTTCAGAAATCTGCCGAGGCACGAGGTATCCTTTGGCAATGGCCAACTTATCTTCCTCGGTGTACCCCGGCAATTCCAAGATCTCCATGCGGTCGCGCAAAGGGCCCGGAATCGTATCGAGTATATTCGCGGTGGCAATGAACAATACCTGGCTTAGATCGAAGGGCAGTGCCAGGTAATGGTCTTGGAAGGTCGCATTTTGAGCGGGATCGAGGACCTCCAGCAACGCGGCGGATGGGTCGCCATGAAAGCTAGCGCTGAGCTTATCGACTTCATCCAACATGAAGACGGGGTTTCTACTGCCGGCTTTTCTGATTCCTTGAATAATATTACCCGGGAGTGCCCCGACATAAGTGCGCCGATGCCCCCGAATATCCGCCTCATCGTGGACCCCGCCTATACTTTGGCGCACGAATTTACGATTCATCGCTCGCGCGATGCTTTGCCCGAGGGAGGTCTTTCCTACTCCCGGAGGACCGACTAAGCATAGGATAGGACTTTTCCCTTCCGGCATGAGCTTACGAACAGCGAGAAATTCTATAATGCGCTTTTTCACTTTTTCGAGACCGTAGTGGTCGGTGTCGAGGATCTCGCGCGCCTTCGGAAGATCGATCTCTTCTTGGGTTAATACGCTCCAAGGAAGCTCCACCATCCAGTCCAAGTAAGTCCTTATCACTGAGTGTTCAGCCGCCATCTCAGGAATGCGTTCAAACCGGGCCAGCTCCCTCAGCGCTTCCTTCTCGACCTCGGGGGGCATTTTTGCCTCGTAGAGCTTCTTTCGAAGTTCTTCTACTTCGGTGCCTTTTCCATCCTCCTCGCCCAGCTCTTTTTGAATGGCTTTCAATTGTTCGCGCAGGAAATACTGGCGCTGGGACTTATCCATGGATTCCTTGGTTTCATCGCCGATCTTCCTGCTCAGTTCCAGCAACTCGATCTGCCGCGCCAACTTTTCTGAAACCCTTTGGGCTCTCGCCTCCGGGTCAAAGATCGCCAGAATTTCTTGCTTCCCGGCGGAAGGAAGGTCCAAGGTGGAAGCGATCATATCGATTACGGATAGGGGATCTTCAATCCTTTCGATCATCGATCTCAGTTCGTTCACGGGTTCAGGGAATAACGACAAGGCCCTGGCTGCTTCTTGACGCAGATGTAAGATTCGCGCCTCGAACTCCTTCGTCTGCGGTATCTTTTCTTCCACCATCGTGACACGCGCAATGAGGATGGGATCGGTCTCAAGGAATTCGCCGATCTCAAAACGGCGGCGGCCTTGAACGAGGATCTGACGCTGACCGTCCGGCAGAGTATACATCCGGAGAACATCCGCGGCGGTCCCTACTCCGTACAGGTCTTTGGGCTGTGGCGTTTCTATATTGGGATCGTGTTGGGTGACAAATCCAATAGGCAGCTGTTGGCGCACAGTCTCTTCGACAGCGTGGAGCCTTTCCGGGCGCCGGACCATAACCGGCATGATCATGGACGGAAAGAGTACCCGGTTGCGCAAAGGCAGGATGACCATCGCTCCCTCAGGGATAGCCAGGCGCGGCTTCGATTTAGCGGATTCCTTCTCTTCAGCGTTCATGAATGCTTCCTTATCTCGATGATGAGCAGCCCATTCTGGAAAGAAATTTCTCCTAGCGATAGAGGACTCTCGCTCCCCACGAGCCTAAGTCGCCGCTCAAAACGCCCGAGGGAGATCTCCCATATCTTAATTTCGCCGTCATCACAGCAATTTGGCAGCGGGCGCTCGCCTGCGATGACAATTTCGCGTCCCTCCAACCGTACGTTAACCTGGTCAACTCCCACGCCGGGGATAGCCGACATTACCCAGACGCTTTCGTCAGTCTCGACGACATTGACCGGAGGCTCCCAGCTTCGCGTCCTACCCTGAGATACCCGATATTGGGCCCCGGCGGCAATTTGTAAAAAATTCCGATGGATCCGCTCCGCCTGTTGGAGCAGATCGTTCGCTCGCTGCCAGATCATGAAATCCCACTCGTGCGCTGACATAATACCCGGGCCTCCAAGATTTACATAAAATCGGCTGAACCTAGGGGCAAATAAATAACCTAGGGATGGAACAGTCCATTGTCAAGGTAAGTAGTCGAAGCCTTATTTGTTACGATCATCGTAGCTTCCTGAAGGGAACAATATCTTCGACTGGGTGAGAGCTCCGAGGAAAGACTTTTGGGAAAATGGACTGAACCTAGTTCCATCAACTCCGGGGGAACCGGATTCCTCGGGTTCGATGCGCTCCGGACATTCCACCCGGCCCAACCAAAGTCCTAACAGGCTGCTGAAAAAGCCTCATATGCTTCGTTGCGCTCAATCGCCTCGCTCCAACGTACGACCTAAGTACGCCTCCGCTTGTCGATTTTTCGCGCGCCTTGCCTCTGAGTCTTTTTGAGCAGCCTGCCAACAGAGTTTTTCAGTACCCTGCTAACTAAGACGATGACCGATCCAATAAGACCTGTACCGGCAATTCCGGATAGCGAGTGATTTCAGTTTTGTGACTGGTTCAACTTGTTCTTACCGGATTCGAGCACGCTGTCAATTCGTGCTTCTGCCGCGCTTTTGCTTTCATCCATCACTTCGGAGATCTCGCATATCAGCAGCTTCCTGGCACGATAGAGCGCATCCCGATCGTGGGGTGCGAGGTTCTTGCTGCCGCTCAACTGAGTCAGTGCCTCCACCAAGTTAGCCAATTCGAATATGGATCCAGAGGCGAACAGTTTTGAATTGTCCAGCTCGCGCTGGCGCCAGTTTTTGGCTGTGCCAAGATCTTTAGTCACTCCGGCGCGTGTCTTCAAGTGCCCCAGCAGCTTGGGAATTTCAGACCGATTCAGCAAGGCCCGCATGTGCACATCGCGGGACTTGTCGACGGGCACGAACAACTCGGCCCTGCTATCGTCCAATAGGGCCAATCGGTAAAAGCTCGCCGACTTGCCACATACCACTTTCTCGACGACCCCACCGATAAGACAAGGTCCCCGACCCGGATAGAAAACTTTAGCGCCAACTGTCAACGTCATTCGAATCTCCACTTCTGCTGGATCTTGGGTCAAGTGAACCTTCCAGCTCGTTGGGTCCCATTTTGCCAGCCGCCAAACTGGAATCCGTCACATCGGATTCTTCATCTCTACTGCAACGACGCCCACTAGGTGATCGGGGAAGCGTACCAGATAATAAGGCGAAAGCGGGAGAAGTTCGCTAGAATCCCTCGGTGTTAAATCACTCTACCACCTCTGATTGGAATAAGATATGGCTTGGAGTTCGAGTCCTGGGATACGTGTTTGGTGACAAAGCGGTATTTGAGAAGCTTTCCCCCTTATGTTATAAAATGATGAAAGTGAGAGGATCCTATGAAAGAAGCTATCCATCCAGAATACAAGAATGCGACTATTCATTGTGCTTGTGGCCACACCGTCGAAACCCGTTCCACCGTCGCTACGATTCATGTCGACATCTGTTCTAATTGCCATCCTTTTTATACCGGGACGCAGAAGCTTGTGGACGCGGCCGGCCGCGTCGAAAAGTTCCGCCGGAAGTACGGACTGAAAAACTGAGTTGGCGGAGGCTAGAGGCTGAATGTGACCTACTAGGCGTTCGCATTGCGGAAAAGGGCAAAGGGTGGCAATGATCCTTTGCCCTTTTTTATTGTCTCGCCATTTCTCGATGAAGCCGGTTTGAATTATGCTTGATAAATTAGCTGAAGTTGAAAAGCGCTATGAAGAGCTGGAGCGTCTGATGTTGGATCCCCAACTCCTCAACCAGCAGAGGGAATACTCCAAGATGGCCAAGGAGCGGGCGGAGTTGGGAGAGATCGTCGCTCGTTTCCGCGATTGGCGAAAGGTGGAGCAGGAGATTCAGGAGAACCGGCAGCTCCTCGAAGAGAACGACGAGGCCATCAGGGAACTGGCTAAAGAAGAAGTCAATATGCTGCGCCAGCGCAAGGAGGATCTGGAAAACCGGCTCAAGTTTCTGATTCTGCCCAAAGATCCCAATGACAGCAAAAACGTTATGATCGAGATACGGGCCGGCACCGGCGGCGATGAAGCGGCGCTTTTTGCCGGCGAGTTGTATCGCATGTATACGCGCTATGCCGAATCCCGGGGCTGGCGGGTTGAAATCTTGACCTCAAACCCCACCGGTTTGGGCGGCTTCAAAGAAATTATCATGATGGTCGAGGGGAAAGGGGCCTATAGCCGGCTTAAATTCGAGGGCGGCGTTCATCGGGTTCAGCGCGTTCCAGTCACCGAAGGTTCGGGACGGATTCACACTTCGGCGGTGACGGTGGCGGTGCTCCCCGAAGCCGACGAGGTGGAAATCGACATCGATCCGAAAGAGATACGGGTCGATGTTTTTCGCTCGTCGGGGCCTGGGGGCCAGAGCGTCAACACCACGGACTCGGCAGTGCGGATAACCCACATACCCAGCGGTATTGTAGTTTCCTGCCAAGACGAAAAGTCGCAGCACAAGAATCGCGCCAAAGGGATGAAGATCATGCGGGCGCGACTCTTGGAGAGGAAACAGGAAGAGCAACGCTCGGAGATCGCCGCGACGCGCAAATCGATGGTGGGAAGCGGCGACCGCAGCGAACGCATTAGAACCTATAATTTCCCCCAGGGTCGCCTAACGGACCATCGCATCAACCTGACGATCTATCAGCTCGATCGTGTCATGGAAGGGCAAATCGACGAGGTGGTGGAAGGTTTAATCACTCACTACCAGGCAGAAGCGCTGAAAGCGACGGCATGATGACGACGATCGCTGTCGAAGCTAAAAGCGAAGATTCAACGCGGGTAGACTTACAGACCGTGCGGAGTGCGTTGGTAGTGGCCGACGAGTTCCTACTTGGAGCCGGAATCGAAAACGCCCGTCTCGACGCCGAGGTGTTGTTACGGCAGGTGTTGAGAATGAACAAGACCGAGCTCTATCTGAAAATCGACGAGTTGCTTCAACCAGCGGAGGAACGGCGATTTCGGGAACTTTTACGCCGGCGAGCGCAGCGAGAACCGGTGGCCTATATTACCGGCCAAAAGGAGTTCTGGTCGCTGGATTTTATCGTCACTTCCGCCGTCCTGATCCCGCGACCCGAAACGGAGTTGCTTGTCGAGATCGCGCTTGACTGCTTGAAGAGCCGCGCAGTCGGGACAGCGCCGGCCATCTTTGATCTTGGAACCGGCAGCGGGGCCATTGCTGTCTGCCTCACAAAAGAACGACTCGACGCCGACATCTGGGCCGGAGATATTTCTCTTTCGGCTTTAGAAGTCGCACGCGCCAACGCTCTGCGCCACGACGTGTCCGACCGCATCCATTGGCTACCGGGCGATCTCTTTGCAACACCGAACGGGGGAATGCCGATTTTCGATTTGATTGTGTCCAATCCACCCTACATTCGAACCGGGGCCTTGGCGACGCTCGCGCCGGAAATCCGTCAGTGGGAGCCCCTGACAGCGTTGGACGGCGGATTGGACGGCATGGATGTCTATCGCCGAATCATCCGGGAGGCCCACAACCATCTCGCGCCAGGCGGGCAGATCGTGCTCGAGATCGGCGCAGACATGGGACCCATGGTTGCTGAACTGTTCGAGCGCGCCGATTGCTACGGTCCGATATCGGTCTTTCAGGACTACGCGGGGAGAGATCGGGTCATCGCCGCGATGAAATTACCCCAATCCGAAAAAGGTCCCGGTCATGGATAAAATTATCGTCCGCGGCGGCCGGCGACTGAACGGCGAGGTGGCCGTCAGCGGTTCGAAGAATGCCGCTCTACCCATGTTGGTTTCCTCGCTATTGACTACGGAGACTTGTGTCTACCAAGGAATTCCCCATCTGGTCGATATTAACACCACATTGAAGTTACTCGCCGGGCTAGGCGTCGAGGTGGACCAATCGCCTTGGGCCAGAGGATCGGGCGATCTCACGATTCGGGCGGACGGGGTGAAAAACTTTGAGGCGTCCTACGACTTGGTAAAGACCATGAGGGCGTCGTTCTTGGTTATCGGTCCTTTGCTCGCGCGTTTTGGTCGAGCCCATGTCTCGACACCCGGCGGCTGTGCCATCGGCACCCGGCCGATCAATCTCCATCTCAAGGGTCTGACCGCCATGGGCGCGACCATTGAGCAGGTGCATGGTTACGTTGAAGCCAAGGCCGAAAAACTGCATGGCGCCAAGATCTACCTGGACCTGCCTTCGGTCGGCGCCACGGAAAATATCATGATGGCGGCGACGTTGGCTGAAGGAACGACGGTGATCGAGAACGCCGCCAAGGAACCCGAGATCGAAGACTTGGCCACCGTCCTGAACCAGATGGGCGGCAAAGTTTCCGGCGCCGGCAGCGACATCGTGCAGATTGAAGGAGTCACTTCATTGCGCGGCGTAACCCACCGCGTTATTCCAGACCGCATCGAAGCGGCAAGTTTTGTCATTGCCGGGGTGTTGACCGACGGGAATGTTACCGTAACCGGGGCGCGGCCGGCTCATTTAGATGCCTTCTTCATCAAGCTGAAGGAGGCCGGAGTCGATATTGTGACCGACGAAAACAGTGTCAGGGTTAAAGGCAACGGGGCCATCAAGAGCGTCGACTTTACGACCCTTCCCTATCCTGGTTTTCCTACAGACCTGCAAGCCCAGATGATGGTGCTCATGTCTGTGGCGGAAGGCGTGAGCGTGATCACCGAGACGATTTTCGAGAATCGTTTTATGCACGCCCAGGAGTTGGATCGCATGGGTGCGGATATTCGGCTCGAAGGAAACCGCGCGGTGATCCGCGGGGTGAAAGAGTTGTCAGGCGCGCCGGTGATGGCGACGGATCTGCGGGCGAGCGTCTCGTTGATTCTCGCCGGGCTGGTGGCCAACGGCACCACGGAAGTGTCGAGAGTTTATCACCTGGATCGGGGCTACGAACATATTGAAAGAAAACTCTCCGCCCTGGGCGCCGAGATTCAACGGGTCAAGGCATAGGGGTCTATCACCTGGATCGGGGCTACGAACATATTGAAAGAAAACTCTGCGCCCTGGGCGTTGATCAATAGTCAAGGCATAGGCGTTTATTAATTGGACCGTGGTTACGGAAAATATTGAAAGAAAACTCTACGTCCTGGCGTTGATTAATGGGTCAAAGCATAGGCGGTCAGACGAGCGGGCATGAAAATCAAGGTCATCAAGACCAGCGAGCCGGGATTCAAAGCGCTGTTGGCGCGAATTCTCCAGCGGGGAGGCAGCCGGGAAGGGGAAGTGGAAAAGCGGGTTGAGGCGATTCTCCTTGCGGTGCAAAGAACGGGAGACCGTGCCGTTATCCATTACACCGAACTTTTCGATCACATGCGTTTGACCCCAGCGACCATGGAAGTGAAGCCCAGTGAGATTGAACGAGCCATGGCAAAGGTTCCGGCAAAGGACGTGCAAACCCTTCGATTCGCGGCAAAAAGGATCGCCGCATTTCACCGCCGCCAGCTACAGAAGAGCTGGCAGTATCACGATCCCATCGGAATACTCCTCGGTCAGAGAATCTCGCCGCTGGAACGGGTCGGGCTTTACGTGCCGGGAGGCAAGGCTTCCTATCCGTCGACGGTCTTGATGAACGCAATCCCCGCCAGAGTTGCCGGCGTGAAGGAAATCGTTATGACCTCGCCCATCGGCAACGGTGGCGCGATCATTCTCGCCGCCGCACGGATAGCGGGGGTGAATCGGGTTTTTCGCGTGGGCGGCGCCCAGGCGATCGCGGCGCTCGCCTTCGGTACTCGATCGATTCCCAAAGTCGATAAGATAGTCGGTCCCGGAAACATCTTTGTCGCCACAGCCAAGCGCATGGTCTTCGGCGAGGTCAGCATTGATTCCATCGCCGGGCCCAGTGAGATTCTGCTGCTCGCCGATGATTCTGCGGACCCCGAGCACGTCGCGGCGGACATGCTGTCCCAAGCCGAGCACGATGAGCTCGCGGCGGCGTTGTGCGTGACTTCGTCTATATCAATAGCACTCAGGATTCAAACCGCCATCGAAGAACAGCTGCGGGGCACGAAACGGCAAGCCATCACGCTGAAAGCGCTGAAAAAATACGGCGCGATCATCGTCACCCGGGGAAAGAGCGAGTCCATCCAGCTTGCCAATCGCATCGCTCCCGAGCACGTCGAGCTGATCGTTAAACAGCCGCAGCAGTGGGCGCGGCAGATTCGCAACGCCGGCGCGATTTTTCTCGGTCCCTATTCGGCGCCGCCCCTGGGGGATTATTTCGCCGGGCCCAATCACGTTTTGCCCACCGGTGGCAGCGCGCGTTTTTTTTCGCCCCTCGGAACCTATGATTTTCTGAAACGCACGACCATCATACAGGCGGAGAAGCGAGCGCTACGCGCGCTGGCGCCGAGGATTACCCATCTAGCCCGCTTGGAGGGCCTTGACGACCACGCCCGCGCGGTGGAGGCGCGGTTCAAATAGGAGTGAAACATGGGCCGGAACGCAAAAATCGAGCGCAAAACCAAGGAAAGCGATATTCGCATCGAGTTGAATATCGACGGCACCGGCAAGGCGGAGATCGAAACCGGCATGCCGTTTTTCAACCACATGCTGGAAAGCTTTACCCGGCACGGCTTCTTCGATGTCCGAATCAAAGCCAAGGGCGATCTCGAAGTCGACTATCACCACACCGTAGAAGACGTCGGCCTGGCCCTCGGTCAGGCCTTCAAGGAAGGCCTCGGTGACAAGCACGGCATACGCCGCTTCGGTGAGGCGAGCTGCCCGCTGGATGAAACGTTGGCCAAGATTGTCGTCGATCTGAGCGGCAGGCCCTATCTTTCTTACAACGTGAAGATCCGGCCGGGTCGGGTGGGAACTTTCGACACCGATCTGCCGCACGAGTTTTATGCGGCCTTCGCCAACCAGCTCGGCATGAATCTGCACATCGACGTGGTGCGCGGCGAGAATCCGCATCACATCATCGAAGCCTGCTTCAAGGCTTTCGCCCGGGCCATGGACATGGCGACGCAAGTCGATCCCCGTATCCAGGGAGTGTTGTCGACCAAAGGCAGTCTCTAGTCAGAACTCGACAATACACTGTTCAAAGTTCAAGGTTCAAAGTTCAATGAGTGCGAGAAATAACGGCAAAAGTATGATCGCGATTATTGATTATGGTATGGGTAATCTCCGTAGCGTGCAGAAGGGTTTCGAGCGTATGGGGTTCGAGGCGCGGGTCACCCGGGACGGAGGTGAAATTACCTCCGCTCGCGGCGTGGTGTTGCCGGGCGTCGGCGCTTTCCGGGCCTGCATGGAGAACCTGGGCCGCTTCGGATTGATCGAGCCCATTCGAGAAATCGTCAGCGAGCAAAAACCCTTCCTGGGGATTTGTCTGGGCTTTCAGCTGCTGTTTTCCGAGAGCGAGGAGTTCGGGAAACAAAAAGGCCTGGATCTCTTTCCGGGCAAAGTCATCGGTTTTCCGACCCAGGAAGGCCTCAAGGTGCCGCACATGGGCTGGAACTCCATCCGGAAAAAGCAGCAGTCCCCATTCCTCGACGGCATCTCGGACGGAGACTACGTCTACTTCGTTCATTCTTACTATGTCGTGCCTGAAAACGGTTCCGTCGTTGCCACCACAACCGACTATGGCAGCGACTTCGTATCCAGCATCGCTACCGATCATCTGTTTGCCTGCCAGTTTCACCCGGAGAAGAGCCAGGAACTGGGGCTGCGCATCCTGGCGAACTTCGGCCGCTTCGTCGCATCGAACTGAGACCATGCTGATCATTCCCGCCATCGATATCAAGGACGGACGGTGCGTTCGCCTTTTTCAGGGGGAGATGGATAAGGAGACAGTTTATTTCGACGATCCTATGGACGCCGCCAAGCATTGGGTGAAGGAAGGGGCGACGTTCATCCATATCGTCGATTTGAACGGCGCCGTGGAAGGCCGCCCGGTTCACACTCGCGCGGTCGAAGCTATCTGCAAGGGAACCGGATTGACGGTTGAACTGGGCGGAGGTTTGAGATCGGTGGAGGCGGTGGAAGCGGCGCTCAAGCTCGGCGTGGCGCGAGTGGTTATCGGCACGGCGGCCTATGACAACCAGGAATTTTTGCGCGGGTTGTGCACGCGGTTTCCACAGAAAATCGTTGTCGGCATCGACGCGCGGAACGGCAAGGTCGCGATCAAAGGCTGGAACGAAACCACGGCGATGGATGCGGTGGATTTGGCAAAACGCTGCGAGGCCGACGGTGCCGCGCGCATCATCTACACCGATATCAGCCGCGACGGCACGCGGGCGGGAGTGAACCTCCAAGAGACGCGCAAGCTGGCACAGTCGTTACAGATTCCGGTCATCGCCTCGGGCGGGGTCGCGACCCTCGACGACATCCGTCAGCTCCTGCCCCTGGAGGCAGACGGGGTGGAGGGTGTCATCGTCGGTCGAGCGCTGTACAATGGGTCTTTTAGTTTCAAAGAAGCCACCGGCTTGACGCTTTGATGGCGGTCGCTATTTTTTCGCGGGGGACCATAGATATAGGTAAAGAATATGCTTGTGCGGCGCGACTTCGGGCCGAGTATCCATCAGCGGCATCTCTTCCCACTTGACGGGGTTCCAGCCTTCGATGGGATAGTCATGAACGACCACCCGGGTGCCAGGTTTCAACTGCTGCTCGAGTACCGGCCGGAGCAGCTTATTGAACGAGGGTAGCATATAGAGAGTCACGACCGTGGCGGCCGAGACGTCGGCTTTGAGCGCGTCTCCTTGGCGAAACTCCACCAGCCGGTCAACGCCTTGCTTTTTGGCCTCGGCCCGCGCCAACTCCACCAATCGCCCATCCAGTTCCAGGCCCACTCCTTTAGCGCCATACTTCCTGGCGGCTTGAATAACCATGCGGCCATCGCCGCTGCCGATGTCGAAGACCACGTCTGTCTTCTTCACATCGGCAAATTCCAACATCCGGTCGACGACTTCAATCGGTGAGGGAACATAGGGGACCTTCTCGTTTTCCTGGGCGAGGGCTCTCGAGCTAAAAAACAATAGGCAAAAAGCCGTGATGAGTAGTTTGGGTTTTCTCATAGATAGTCTTGCCAAATAAGTTGGGCTCCTTCGTTGTCAATTATTCAATCTTCCACAAATAGAGAACGTGTTGGTGTTGGTAGCCGCCGGTCTTCTGTTCGACTTCGGGTAGTGGCACCGTCTTTACCGGAGTCCAGCCTTCGATTCCGAAGTCATGGGCGACGATCCGCGCGCCGGGCCTCAGATGTTTCTGCAAGTTCGGCTTGATGGCCTGGTTGAACCAGGGGAGCATGTAGAGAGTCACCACGGTGGCGGCTGAGATATCCGTTTTCAGCGCGTCCTCAACGCGGAACTCCACAAGATGACCGACGCCTTCCGCCTTGGCGCTTTTTCTAGCTTTGTCGATCAACGAAGGGTCCATCTCGATGCCGACGCCCCGGGCGCCGTACTTTTTGGCTGCGCGGATAACGATGCGTCCGTCGCCGCTGCCGAGGTCGTAAACCACGTCGCCGTTCTTGACCTCGGCGAGCTCGAGCATCTTATCCACGACTTCGACGGGCGTCGGCACAAAGGGAATTTCTTCGGGATAGTCGCCCATCGCACCGGCAAAACCACCCTTCATGATCCAAGCGATGACGATAAGTATGCAGAACTTCTTCATGCTGTTTTAAATAGCATGCGATCGTCGCCGGGGAAATAGCCAAACAGGTGTCTCTCGCCGGAAACACTGGGTTGTGATTTGGCCGGAAGAGGATTATTTATAAAAGACTATGCCTAACAACAGCCTGGATTCGGAGAAAAAGCGTCCGCCTCTATCTCTGCCTTTTTATTACGGTTGGTTCGTCCTGGCGCTTTGTTTTTTGACGACTTTGACCAGTGCCGGCGTGCGTTCGTCGCCCTCCGTGCTGATCCATCCTTTGGAAGCTGAGTTCGGCTGGAGCCGCGCTTTGATTGCGTTGGCGGTCAGCATGAATCTCTTGTTGTTCGGTGTCGCCGCGCCGATCAGCGGCTGGTTGATCGACCGTTATGGCCCGCGCAAGGTGATGTTGGGCAGTTTGCTGCTGCTGATCGGCGGCGTCAGCGGCACCATGGCCATGAACCAGTTTTGGCAGTTTTTTCTCGTCTGGGGAGTGATTGTCGGACTCGGCGCCGGCGGTGTTGGGTCGGTCTTGACCGCAACGGTGGGGAACCGCTGGTTCGTCGCAAGACGCGGGCTCGCCCTGGGAATCCTTGGCAGCGCCAGCTCCACAGGACAGATCATCTTTCTACCGCTGTTCATGGCGATGATAACCTACGCCGGTTGGCGCCTGGGATCCATGACTTTGATTGTCGTCGCATTGATGCTGCTGCCGTTGATCTATCTCTTCATGCGCGATGATCCCTCCGAGGTCGGTTTGGAACCCTACGGCGCCGGGAAGCCCGGAGCCGCAGCTTCAGGTGGGCTGGCTTCGCTGCGTGGCATGCGGTCCGGGAAAAGCTCGATCACGATGCGCGAAGTCGTGGGTACACCGACATTCTGGTTGCTGGCCGGCAGTTTCTTTGTCTGTGGCGGCACTGCCAACGGTCTCATCGGCACCCACCTTATTCCCCATGAAATCGATCTGGGGATTCCCCAAGTCGCCGCCGCCTCCATTCTCGGCGTCATGGGTGGACTGAATATGGTGGGAACGATCTTTTCCGGTTGGATGGTGGATCGCGTCCAGCCGCAACGCTGGTTGGCCCTGGTCTATGCGCTGCGCGGTGTATCGCTTCTTTTGCTGCCGTTCGTTCAAGGTGTTTCAGGCTTTCTTGTTTTCGCAGTGATCTATGGTTTGGACTGGTTCGCCACGGTTCCGCCGTCGATGATGATCACCGCGGATACTTTCGGTAAGGAAAATGTAGGGAAGGTTTACGGCTGGATTTTCATGTCGCATCAGATCGGTGCAGCGGTGATGGCTTCCACAGCCGGCGTGCTTCGGACCTGGATGGGCGACTACAATTTTGCGTTCCTGTCCGGTGGCGTGATTGCGATGATTGCGGCAGGGTTGGCGCTGCAGATAAAAACCAAGCCCAGAGAAGCGGTGGACTCGCCGGCGAGCGCTCAGCCCGCCAGCGCTTAGCAATGATCGCGAACGGTAAGCCCTTCCGGTTCGATGGCAGCGGCCTTCAGCCGCCGGTACGTGGCGAACGGCCAGCCCAGACGCACACAGTCGGTCAAGCGTCGCCCAAGTCATTGTAACTTTTCGCTCCTATGCCATCGCCCCTCCGCGGCTCACCGTTCGATTGCAGTGTGTGTCATGCTTTTTCCTCGACTCATGAACAATGCGGGCTGCTGCGGTCCCGCAGTCAGTCCGATTCGGTGAAATTGGAGACCCGCCACTGGTTGCCTTCCTTGCGCGCGGCAATGAGCCACTTTCGAGTAAAGGACGAGCCGTCGTCGGACTGAATCGTTCCCTCATAAAGAAAAGAAGCCCGTTTTTCGTTCTCCTTTTTGTCCAATAATTTGTAGTTGATCCTGGGCTTCTGTGTCGAGGCGTCGATGGCCTGCCCAGCCGTGAGGCGAATCTCTTCATTCACTTTATTTGAGGCCAGGCCGACGGTGTAGGCCTTGGCCTTTTGCAAGTCAAAATGGACGTAGTGCTGGTCGACGAACTCTTCGACCACGCCCTGGGCGGTGCCGAGGTCGCGGCCGCAGGAGGCTAGCAGCGCGGCCCAGACCAGGAGCAGGATAGCCAATGCGGACGGTATCGTTTTTAGCATAACGTCAGCCAACCCGCGCGCAAAGCCACTCGATAGCGTCGGTCAGAGCTCGTTTCATAACGGTTGCATCGGAAAGGCGATGGTCTGCCCCTTCGAGGATGGACAGTTTCTTCGGGCCGGAAAGATAGGCGTGTAATTCATGTGCTTCCTCTACCGGGACGACCTCGTCGCTATCGCCGTGCAGGATCAACACCGGGCAGGATATTTTCCGCGCCACGTCCAGCACATTGATCTTTTCCAAATCGTACAGCAGAGAAACGTTCAGCCGTTGCCCATGGTAGAACGTATAACTCGTTTCCCGCCATTGCTGAAGCTGCGCCGGGGTTAAGATCCGGCTAGGAAAGGCTTCCGGATGAGCTGGCGCCGCGATGGTCACGAGTGCGGCAACAGTTGGTTCTTGAGCCGCAAACAACAAAGCGACCGTGCCTCCCATGCTGGACCCCAGGATGGCTATTTTCCCGGGGTGGCGATCCCGCACGAATGAAAACGCGTCCCGAAGATCTTCCACCTCACCGCTGTAGGTAATGTCCTCGAATTTGCCCGCCGGCCCGGCACAGGCAAAATCGAAGCGCAAAGCTAGGAGACCGCGCTGTGCGAGCGCCTGGCCAAGCAAAACCAGCTTGTCGCTTTCCTTATTGGATTCCATTCCGTGGCAGAGGATGACGGCGCCGCGCGCGCCTTTTTCCGTCGGGTGATGGAGTACCCCACTCAAGGCCTTGCCGCACCGATTGTTGAAGGAAATCGTTTCTTCGTGCATGAAGATGTGCTGGAAGAACGTTACCCGAAAAGCTAGCATAATCGGTGCAAGCCCGAAAGGGTGAGTGCTGGGTGAGTGCCAAGCGATTTTGTTCTTTTCGCAGGCGTGTTATTCTGCAAACTAGATGGAAAGTCTCATCCAGCAATACGCCGAGCATCTCAGAAACGAGCGCAATCTCTCGCCCCACACGTTAAGAAATTATCGCAGCGACCTGGAACAGTTTCACCAATTCCTGCTTGAACGGGAGCTCTGTCTGGATGAGGACGAAGTAGTGGATCTGCGTAAGATCGATATCCACATCCCACGGGCATACTTGGCCGCATTGACGAAGAGCCGTAAGAAGAGCTCCATCGGTCGAAAGCTCGCTGCCTTGAAGGGATTTTTCCGTTACCTGGTCGACACCCACCACATCGCCAAGGATCCGCTGCGCCTCATTCACAGTCCCAAGCAAGAAAAGCCGCTGCCTCATTTTCTTTCAGTGGACGACGTCTTTAGGTTGCTGGGCGCGATCAAAGTGAATCGGGCCTTGGACGTGCGGGACGGCGCGATCTTAGAGGTGTTCTATTCCACCGGCATTCGCGCCGCGGAGCTGGTGGGTCTCAATTGGAGTGATGTGGACTTCCAACTGGGTATTGTTCGTGTCGTGGGGAAGGGTTCCAAAGAACGGATTGTGCCCATCGGCGAAGTGGCGCTCCAAACTCTACGGGCCTACAGCCAAGAAGTGCGCAAAGAATGGCAGCTACCCTGCGCGGGCGAAACCGCCGTGTTTCTAAACCATCGAGGCGCCAGGATCACGACCAGGAGTGTGGCGCGCATCGTCGAAAAGCATCTGCGTGAGGCGGGGATTGCCGTCAAAATGGGACCCCATGGACTGCGCCATACCTTTGCGACGCATCTGCTTAACAGCGGCGCTGACTTGCGGGTCATCCAAGAGATGTTGGGTCATGCGAGCCTGTCGACGACGCAACGGTACACGCACTTGAATCTGGATCAACTGACCGCAGTTTACGACAAGGCGCATCCGAGGGCATGAAACTAGAAAATCGAGGATGGAAGATAGAGAATAGAAGATTGCGATTCTCAATTCTCGATCCTCTATCCTCGACCGGATTTTGGTTATGATGCACGGTACAACCATATTGGCGATTCGTCACAACGGAAGAGTAGTGGTGGTGGGCGATGGGCAGGTCAGCTTGGGACAAACGGTCATGAAGCACAGCGCGCGCAAGGTGCGCAAGCTCCATCATGACCGTGTGATCGCCGGTTTTGCGGGAGCCACCGCCGATGCGTTCACACTGTTCGAGAAATTCGAAGGCAAGCTGGAACAGTATAACGGCAATCTCAAACGAGCGGCGGTGGAGCTGGCCAAAGATTGGCGGACCGATCGGATCTTGCGACGGCTGGAGGCGTTATTGATCATCGCCGACGTGAGCGATCTGCTGGTTATCTCCGGCAGTGGAGACGTGATCGAACCGGACGATAATCTTATCGCCATCGGCTCGGGCGGAAACTACGCTTTGGCCGCGGCCCGGGTTTTGGTCAAACATACCCAGCTGGATGCCCGGGTCATCGCCGAGGAGGCGATGCGGGTGGCCGCAGAGATCTGCGTCTACACTAACGGTGTGCTTACCTTCGAAGAGCTGCCCTAAGCTGGGGCACCAGAAGTTCAAATGGTTCAAGCCGTTCAAACCGTTCAATCGGAGCGGCACGCCTCTGAGATTTTTTTGAACAACCTGGGAAATTGGTTTTCAGCACTCTACTAACCGGTAGCCAGGATTCATCAGGGAATCGACCTTCGTCCACAACAATAGATTTGCATTTCCTGTCGAACTTGCTAGGAGTTATTCTATTCCCATGAAAGAAGCTCAAAGTGCCAGATTGCCGGAGCCCAGTTACGCCTCGCCGACGCCGGTGATGACGCCGCGGGAGATCGTCTCCGAGCTGGATCGTTACATCGTCGGCCAGAAAGAGGCAAAGCGGGCGGTGGCCATTGCGCTGCGCAATCGGTGGCGCCGCCAGCTCGTGCCGGAGGATTTGCGCGAGGAGATTGCGCCAAAAAATATCATCATGATCGGGCCCACGGGCGTCGGGAAGACTGAAATTTCCCGCCGCCTCGCGAAGCTCGCCCAGGCGCCGTTCATCAAAGTCGAGGCCTCAAAGTTTACCGAAGTCGGTTATGTCGGGCGCGATGTGGAATCGATCATCCGGGACCTGACGGATCTGGCCGTCAATATGGTGAAAGAGGAGGAGAAGCAGAACGTCGAAATCAAGGCCCGTGAGGTCGCCGAAGAGCGGGTCTTGGATCTCTTGCTGCCTTCGGGCGACGGGGCGTCCATCGACGGGGAAAGCGTAGACAGCGCGCGCCTCCAGGGCACCCGCGAGAAGCTCAAGAAAATGCTGCGGGAAGGCAAGATGGACGAGCGTTTTGTGGAAATCGAGATGACCCAGACGGCGATGCCGATGATCGAAGTGCTCACGCCCCAGGGGATGGAGGGAATGGAGTTCAATCTAAAAGAAATGTTTTCCAACCTGCTCCCCAAAAAGACCAAGAAAAAGACCGTCAAGATCCCTGAAGCGCTGGATATCATCACCCAGGAAGAAGCCGCCAAGCTAATCGACATGGACAAGGTTATCAGCGAGGCCGTGCGGCGGGTAGAACAGTCGGGAATCGTTTTTCTGGACGAGATTGACAAGATCGCCGGCCGCGAAGCCAGCCACGGGCCGGATGTGTCGCGGGAAGGAGTGCAGCGTGACTTGTTGCCCATCGTCGAAGGCTCCACGGTGAACACCAAGTACGGCATGGTCAAGACCGATCACATTCTTTTTATCGCCTCCGGAGCCTTTCACACCGCCAAACCCTCGGATCTGATTCCAGAGTTTCAAGGCCGGTTTCCGATCCGTGTGGAACTCAGCTCCCTGGGCCAGGAGGACTTTGTCCGTATTCTGACGGAGCCTAAGAACGCGCTGCTTAAGCAATATTCGGCCTTGCTTGAAACCGAGAGGGTTCACGTGAACTTCCGGGAAGACGCCATTTTTGAAATTGCTTGTATCGCCGCCGAGGTCAATGAACGGACGGAGAACATCGGTGCCCGGCGGCTGCATACGATCCTAGAACGCTTGCTCGATGATGTTTCGTTTTCCGCTCCGGAGATGCCCGGCAAGGATGTGGACATCGATGCCCAGTATGTCCGCGACCGGCTCAATCCCATCTTGAGCAACGAGGACTTGTCGCGCTATATCCTCTGATCTGAGGCTTGCCCGCCCATGGAAAACTTCATCAGCAAGGCCGACGTCTTGATGGAAGCGTTGCCCTATTTTCGGCGCTTCTACGGGAAAACCTTTGTCATCAAGTATGGCGGCCATGCCATGATCGATGAAGATCTGAAAGAGAGTTTTGCCCAGGACATCGTCTTGCTCAAGTACGTCGGTATCAACCCGGTCGTGGTTCACGGCGGCGGTCCCCAGATCGACGAAGTGCTGGACAAGATGGGGATCACGAGCCGTTACGTGCGCGGCATGCGGGTTACGGACCAAGCGACATTGGATATCGTCGAGATGGTTCTCGTGGGCAAGGTCAACAAGGAGATCGTAACTCTGATCAATCAGCACGGCGGCATGGCGGTGGGTTTGAGCGGCAAGGACGGCGGCCTCATCCTCGCGCGCAAAATGAATGTTACCGTGGCCGCCGATGGCGAGCCGCCGGAGATCATCGATATCGGCATGGTGGGGGAGATTGTCGGCATCAACCCGTTGGTGATCGATTCCCTGGACGAAAACAAGTTCATTCCGGTCATTGCCCCGGTGGGCTGCGGCGACAAAGGCGAGACCTATAATATCAACGCCGACTTGGTAGCGGGTGAGATAGCTGAAGCTTTGCATGCCGAGAAGCTCATTCTCATGACCGACGTTGAAGCGGTCAAGGACAAGAAGGGCGAGCTTCTAACTACCCTGAGGGTGAATCAAGCACGAAAGCTGATCCTGGACGGCGTCGTCGGCTCGGGAATGATCCCCAAGGTCGAGTGCTGTATCAATGCCCTGAAAGGTGGGGTGGAGAAAACCCACATTATCGACGGCAGGGTCAAGCACGCGGTGCTGCTGGAGATCTTCACGAAAGAAGGTGTCGGCACCGAGGTGGTGAGGAAATAGTACATGAAGAATCGTGATGTCGCCAAACTCACCGACAAATACGTCGCTCAGACCTATGCGCGGTATCCCATTGCGTTGGTGCGCGGCAAGGGCGCGCGGGTGTGGGACGCCGATGGCAAAGAGTACCTCGACTTTCTAGCCGGCATCGCGGTGAACAGCCTGGGCCACTGCCATCCGGCCGTCGTCCGCGCGATCCAGCAGCAGTCGCGCAAACTGCTGCACGTTTCCAATCTCTATCACATTCTGCCTCAGTCGGAGCTGGCCCGGGAGCTCTGCCGCCATTCGTTCGCGGACCGCGTTTTTTTTTGTAACAGCGGCGCAGAAGCCAATGAAGCAGCGATCAAATTGGCGCGGCGGCACGGCGGGGCGCATCTCGGCGGTAAATACGAGATCCTGTCCGCCCACAATTCTTTTCACGGGCGCACGCTCGCGACGTTAACCGCCACTGGTCAGGAAAAGGTGCGGGCAGGGTACGATCCCTTGCCGCCGGGCTTTCGCCAGATTCCCTTCAATGATCTGGGAGCGGCCGAAGCGGCGATCGATGAACAGAAAACGGTGGGCATTCTCGTGGAACCCATCCAGGGCGAGGGTGGCATCGTCGTTCCCGACGAAGGTTATTTGCGCGGTCTTCGGGAGCTCTGCGACCGGCGCGGCTTGCTCCTCCTATTCGACGAAGTACAAACCGGCATGGGACGGACCGGAAAACTTTTCGGCTATGAACACTTTGGCGTAACGCCGGATATCATGACCCTCGCCAAAGCTTTGGGCGGTGGTTTGCCTTTGGGCGCGATGCTGGCCCGCGAAGCAGTGGCGAAGAGTTTTATCCCCGGCAGCCATGCGTCTACTTTTGGCGGCAACCCGCTGGCTTGCAGCGCCGGTCTGGCGGTGATCCAGACCCTGTTGCAAGGCGGCGTGCTTAAGAACTGTGTCAAGATGGCAACAGTTTTCGTGGAAGGTCTGGGCAGACTCAGGGACCGCTTCTCATTTGTTAAGGCAATTCGCGGCAAGGGACTGATGCTCGGACTGGAACTGGAAATGGAAGGCACGAAGATCGTCGAAGCCTGTATGCAGGAAGGGCTGCTGATCAACTGCACGGCCTACAAAATTCTGCGCTTTGTGCCGCCGCTGACCATCAAGCAGAAAGAAATCGATCACGGCCTGGGGATTTTGGAGCAAGTGCTCGAACGCCAGTAGCGTTCGTTTCGCATCATGAGCAAACGCGATCTATTGAATTTCAGAGATCTCAGCCGTGACGAGTTGGTGAGAATTTTTGCGTTGGCCTCGGGGCTCAAACGGAAACAAAAACAGGAGATCCCGCATCCGCTGTTAGCTCGTAAATGTCTGGCGATGATCTTCGAGAAGCCCAGCTTGCGCACCCGCGTTACCTTCGAGGCGGGGATGGTGCAACTCGGCGGCCATGCGGTGTTCCTGGGCCCCAACGAAGTGCAACTCGGGGTGCGGGAGACACCGGCCGACTGCGCGCGCAGTCTTAGCCGCTGGGTGGACTTGATTACGGTACGAACTTTTTCCCAAGCGATCCTCGAAGAGATGGCTGCCTACGCCTCGGTGCCGGTGATTAACGCACTCACGGATCTGTCCCATCCCTGCCAGGTGTTGGCGGATTGCCTCACCCTCATGGAGCACAAAGGGGAACTGGAAGGACTGAAGGTGGCTTTCGTCGGGGACGGCAACAATATGGTCCACTCCTGGATGGAAGCGGCGGAGAAATTACCGATTTCCTTCGCCGTGGCCTGCCCCAAAGGGTACGAACCAAACAAAGAAATCGAAGAGCGCGCGCGACAGAACGGCGCGCGCATGACGGTCACCCACTCCGTCGAAGAGGCCGTCACGGGCGCGGACGCGGTTTATACGGATGTTTGGGCCAGTATGGGGCAGGAAGAGGAAGCCGCCAAGCGGCTCAAAGCCTTTCGCGACTACCAGGTGAATGAACGGGTCGTGGCGATGGCAAAAAAAGATGCGGTGGTGATGCACTGCCTCCCGGCCCACCGGGGTCAGGAAATAACCCACGAAGTGCTGGAAGGACCCCAATCCATCGCCTTCGATCAAGCGGAGAACCGGTTGCACGTGCAGAAGGCAATCATGGTGTGGCTGCTCAGGAGCTTTAAAGATCTGGACAACGACCCGTGGCTTGCGACGTAAGGTTGCTGAAAAAAGCTACGGAATGCTTCGAGAACCTGCATGAACGGAATTTGCTTAATCATTTTAGATTTCTTCCGTTCGTCACTTCGATGCACTCAGTGCAGGCACTGAGATCGTCGAAGCACTCCGAGAGAGTTCTTGAGCAGCCTGCTTTTCTATTCTAAAGGATTGATAGGCAAGAGATGAAGGCGAGCAAGGTTGTGCTAGCGTATTCCGGGGGACTCGACACTTC
>DAIRFP010000012.1:26309-46674 GCA_036794995.1 Thermodesulfobacteriota bacterium
AAGAGATGAAGGCGAGCAAGGTTGTGCTAGCGTATTCCGGGGGACTCGACACTTCGGTGATTCTCCGTTGGCTGATGGAACAGTACGGCTGCGAGGTGGTGGCTTTTTGCGCGGACCTCGGTCAAGGCGAGGATCTGCAGGCGGTCCGCCGCAAAGCCATCAAAACCGGCGCGACCAAGGCCGTGGTCGGCGATCTACGGGAAGTGTTTGTCAAAGATTACGTTTTTCCCATGCTGCGCGCCAATGCGGTTTACGAGGGATCTTACTTGTTGGGCACATCCATCGCGCGGCCGCTGATCGCCAAGGCGCAGATCGATGTCGCCACCAAAGAGCGCGCCGATACAGTGGCCCACGGCGCCACCGGCAAGGGCAACGATCAGGTGCGCTTTGAGTTGACCTATTACGCTCTGAAGCCCGGTATCAAAGTAATCGCCCCGTGGCGCGTCTGGGACCTGAACTCGCGCACCGCCTTGATCGCCTATGCGCGTAGGCATGGGATACCCGTTCCGGTGACGAAAGCGCGACCCTACAGCACCGATCGCAATCTCTTTCACATCAGCTACGAAGGTGGCATCCTGGAAGATCCTTGGAAAGAGCCGCCGGCGGATATGTTCGTCTGGTGCCGGCCGGTGGAGAAAGCTCCGAACCGGCCGGAGTACGTCGAGATCGACTATCTACGCGGTGATCCGATGGCGGTGAACGGCAAGTCACTTTCGCCGGCCCGGTTGTTGGCCAAGCTGAACGACACCGGCGCGAGACACGGCATCGGGCGGGTGGACATGGTGGAGAACCGTTATGTGGGGATGAAATCCCGGGGCGTCTATGAAACCCCGGGGGGCACGATTCTCCATGCGGCGCACCGCGCGCTGGAATCGATTACCATGGACCGCGAGGTGCTGCGACTGCGGGATGGGCTGATCCCGCGCTATGCGGAGATGATCTACTATGGCTATTGGTTTGCGCCGGAGCGCGAGGTTCTGCAAAGAACCGTCGATGCCGCTCAGGTGAACGTGAGCGGGCGGGTTCGGCTCAAACTCTATAAGGGCAACGTCATCGTGGCCGGACGGCAGTCGGATGCATCGCTCTATGATCCCAAGGTGGCAACATTCGAGGAAGACGATGTTTATAACCAGGGGGATGCCGACGGTTTTATCCGACTGAACGCCTTGCGACTTCGACTGCGACGATTGAAACGGCTTTAGGGTCCAATCCAAAATCGAAAATCGGGAGGGGAGCACGGGTGGCCAGGCCCAGGCAGGAAAAGCTTTGGGGCGGACGGTTCGCCGCCAAAACCGCGGATTCGGTAGAAGCCTTCACGGCCTCCATCGATGTCGATGCACGGCTTTACCGTCACGACATCGCCGGGAGCATCGCCCATGCCAAGATGTTGGCGCGGCAACGGATCATTCCGAGCCGTGATGCGCAAAGAATTATTCGCGGCTTGAAAGCCATCGAACAGGAAATCGCCCGGGGTGCCTTTAGCTTTTCGCAGATGGACGAAGATATCCATATGAACATCGAACGGCGCTTGACGGAGAAAATCGGCGCCGCCGGAGGAAAACTTCACACGGCGCGGAGCCGCAACGATCAAGTCGCCCTCGGCATGCGTCTTTTTTTGCGGGAAGAGGTTGCCCTTATCATCGCGGAGCTGAAAGTGCTCCAGCGCTCGCTCACCGCTCTAGCCAAAAAGAATTTGGCCGTGATTATGCCTGGCTACACGCACTTGCAACGGGCGCAACCGGTGTTGCTCTCCCATCATCTGCTGGCTTATTTCGAGATGTTCGAGCGTGACCGCGAGCGATTCTCGGGCTGCCTTGAACGCATCAACGTGTTGCCGCTGGGAGCCGGCGCTCTGGCGGGGACGAGCTTTCCCATCGATCGAAACTACGTTGCCAAGCTGCTTAACTTTCCGCGGGTTTCGAAGAACAGCATCGATACCGTCAGCGATCGGGACTTCGTTTTGGAGTTTGTTGCGGCGGCCGCGATCCTGTTCGTTCATCTGAGTCGAATGGCAGAGGAGTTGATCTTGTGGTCGAGTCAGGAATTTGGCTTCATTGAATTGCCGGATCGCTATTGTACGGGCAGCTCGATGATGCCGCAGAAGAAGAATCCTGACGTGCCGGAGCTGGTGCGCGGCAAAGCCGGGCGAGTCTTTGGCCACCTGCAGGCCCTGCTGACGATCATGAAAGGCTTGCCGTTGGCCTACAACCGGGATCTGCAGGAGGATAAGGTTCCGCTTTTCGACACGGTGGATACCGTCAAGACGAGCGTGAGCATCATGGCTGAGCTGATACAGGGCCTGAAGGTTCGGCAGGAGCGCATGCTGGCGGCGGCGCAGGACGGTTTCATGAATGCCACCGACCTGGCTGATTATCTGGCGGAGCGAAGTGTTCCTTTTCGTGAGGCCCATGCGATCTCGGGGAGGATCGTTCGGCACTGTGTCGCAAAGGGTTGCCGGATTGAAGACCTTTCGTTGTCGGAGCTGAAAGGCTTCTCAAAGAAAATCGAGAAAGACGTCTACGAATTTCTGTCTCCGGAGGCGGTGATCAGTCGTCGACGCGCTTTAGGAGGCACGGCCCGGGGCAATGTCATTCGGCAGCTGAAGGAATTGAGGGCTTAGATGAGAATCTTCCTCACTCTTGCGCTGATGCCGGTGCTGCTTTTCTCGGGCTGCGGTAAAAAGGGAGATCCCCGGGCGCCGGAGTTGGCGACGCCTCGTGTCATCGAAAATCTGCAGGCGACCGCTGGCCCCAAAGGCGTGGCGCTCACCTGGACCCGGCCCACAGAATATGTCGACGGCAGCGACCTGAAGGATTTGACGGGTTTCGCGATTTTTCGGAAGGATATTTTGCCCACTTGCTTAGACTGTCCTGTCGCCTATAAACCGTTGACGACGGTGGACGTCGAAGATCGAGAAAAATTTGTCAAACAAAAACAATACCGGTACGTCGATGAGACGACTCAGCAAAAGATGACCTATCGCTATCGAGTGTCGTCCCAGTTAAAAGATGGTTCGCTGGGCGAGCCATCCAATGAAGTCGAAATTACGCGAGGTCCCTGATGAATCCTTTTGATTACCGCAACGGCGAGATGTTTGCCGAAGCGGTGCCGATCAAGAAAATCGCCAAGGAAGTCGGCACGCCGGTTTATATCTACAGCCTGGGGGCGCTGAGACAGCAATTCCGGGTTTTCGACCAAGCTTTTTCATCCGTGCCGCATCTGGTTTGTTTCTCCGTCAAAGCCAATTCCAACATTGCGCTGCTGCGGGCCTTCGCCAAAGAGGGCGGCGGATTCGACATCGTCTCCGCCGGCGAGCTGTTCCGCGCGCTTAAAGCCGGCGCCGACCCCAAGAAAATCGTCTTTTCGGGAGTCGGCAAGAAGCGCGAAGAAATCGAATACGCTCTTCAATCCGGCATTCTGATGTTTAACGTCGAATCCGAGCACGAATTGCTGGCATTGAACGAAATCGCCGGCGGCCTAAAGCAGAAGGCGCCCATCAGCTTGCGCATCAATCCCGACGTCGATCCGCAAACGCATCCCTACATTTCCACGGGGATGAAGAAGGCCAAGTTCGGCGTCGATATCAAGCGATCGGTGGAGGCTTACAAGAAGGCTGCATCGCTACCCAACCTGGAGGTGGTCGGCGTAGATTGCCATATCGGTTCGCAGCTCACGTCGGTTTCTCCCTTCGTCGACGCGCTGGCCCGTGTGCGCGAGTATTTGGACCGCGTGCTGGTGGGATCGCTGCTAAAGGAGGGCGCGCGAATCCGTTATCTGGATCTGGGCGGCGGGTTGGGGATCACTTACAAGGATGAAATGCCGCCGCATCCGGAAGCCTATGCCAGCGCGATCCTACAGGGTTTGGCCGGGCTCGACATCACCCTCATCCTCGAGCCCGGTCGGGTCATCGTGGGTAACGCGGGGGTTCTCGTCACCGAAGTTCAGTACCTCAAGGAGACCGATGAAAAGAAATTTGTCATCGTCGACGGCGGCATGAATGATCTGATTCGGCCGGCACTCTACGGTTCCTACCAAGCGATTCAACCGGTGATGCAAAAAGACGGTGAGACAATCGTCGCGGACGTCGTCGGCCCGATCTGCGAGAGCGGAGATTTCTTCGCTAAAGACCGGGAGATCGCCCGGCCCGAGCGCGGTGATTTGCTGGCGGTGATGAGCGCGGGAGCCTATGGTTTTACCATGGCGTCGAATTACAATTCCCATCCCAAGCCGCCGGAAGTTTTGGCGGACGGCGACAAATACTACGTCATCCGCGCCCGTGAAACCCTGGAGGATCTCATCCGGGGAGAAACGATCCCGGCGGCGTTGCAATGAACAGAGGTAAGCAGTCGGAAGTTAAAGATCAGTGGGGCAAAAGCTCCCATTAGCCCCCTTTGCAAAGCGGGCAGGCCGAAGGCCGGGGGATTTCGGAACTCGAAAAAGTAAGCCAGATGGAAATCGCGTTTACCAAGATGCACGGCTGCGGTAACGACTTCGTTTTCCTCGATTGCCTCAAGAAGGACATCAAGAATCTCGAGGCGATCGCCAAACGGCTGTGCGATCGTCGCTTCGGCATCGGCGCCGATCAACTACTGACGGTCCATCCTTCAAAAGTCGCCGACTTCAAGATGGAGATCTACAATGCCGACGGAAGCCAGGTGGAAATGTGCGGCAACGGGATTCGCTGTTTCGCGAAGTATGTCTACGATCACGGCATTACCCAAAAGCGGGAGCTGGAGGTCGAAACGCTCGCGGGCATCATTCGCCCAAAGATCGTCGGTGAATTAGTCGAAGTGGACATGGGCGCGCCCGTCCTCGAGGGACGGAAAATTCCCGTCGACGCCGATGGGCAGATCATCAATCGACCGTTGACGGTGGAAGGCGCGACCTATCCGGTCACCTGCGTCTCCATGGGCAATCCTCATTGCGTGCTCTACCTGGATGACATCGATACCCTCGACTTGGAAAAAATCGGGCCAGGCTTCGAGCATCATCCGTTTTTCCCCCGCCGGGTGAACACCGAGTTTGTCAAAGTGCGGGCTCCTAACGAGGTCAAGATGCGGGTGTGGGAGCGCGGCGCCGGCGAAACCTGGGCGTGCGGCACGGGTGCATCGGCGGTGGGCGTTGCCGGGGTGCTGACCGGGCGGACGGAGCGGGAAGTGACGATCCGCTTGAAGGGCGGCGACTTGTTGATCGAATGGCGGGAGGACAACCGCGTGTACATGACGGGGGCTGCCGAAGAAGTTTTTCACGGCACGATCAAAGTTTCTTAGGAGAGAGTAACTATGTTTGCCGGTTCAATGGTCGCGTTGGTAACGCCTTTTAAAGACGGAGAGGTGGACTGGGAGAGCCTCGAAGCGCTGGTGGAATTTCACATCAGCCATGGCAGCAACGGCATGGTTCCCTGCGGCACCACGGGGGAATCCGCGACGCTGAGTCATCAAGAACACGACGCCGTCATCAAGTCGGTGATCAAGGCGGTTAACCAACGGGTGCCGGTCATCGCCGGCACCGGCTCGAACTCGACGGACGAAGCCGTGCGGCTCACTCGCGAAGCCGAGAAGTCCGGCGCCGATGGCGCGCTGATGATCTCGCCGTACTATAACCGCCCGACGCAGGAAGGAATTTTCCAACACTACAGAAAAGTCGCGTCCGCAGTCGGTATCCCGATCATCGTTTACAACATCCCCGGGCGAACCGGATCGAAGATCGAACCGGAAACGTTGGCGCGCTTGGCGGAGATCACAAACATTGCCGGGGTCAAAGAAGCCACCGGCTCCGTGGATCAGGCCATCGACGTGATTCGTCTTTGCGGTGACAATCTGGCGGTCTATTCCGGCGAGGACTCCCTGACCTTCTCCTTGATGGCACTGGGCGGCAAAGGTGTGATCTCCACCGTCGCGAATATCGCGCCTAAGGAGATGTCGCAGTTGACAGCGGCGTGTTTGAAGGAAGATTGGGAGAGCGGGCGCAAACTCCAGTTGAGACTGATTCCATTAATTCGGAGCGTTTTTCTCGAGACCAATCCGATCCCCATTAAAACCGCCCTCGCGCTCATGGGCAAGTGCACCGGCGAGCTGCGTTTGCCGCTGACCCCGATGTCAGAGGGCAATCTGAAGAAACTCAGCCGAACCGTGGCCGAATTCGGTTTGTTGTAAAGCTGATGGCATTGGGTTTGATCGTTTGTGGCGTTGGCGGGCGCATGGGCGGCGCCGTCGTCCGCGCCGTCAAGCAGACGAACGGGGTGTCGCTGTCTGCGGCGATCGATAAACCCGGAAGCGAACGGGTGGGAAAAGATGCCGGTGAGATTTCAGGCGCGGGACATCTAGGCGTCGCGGTCAACGACAGAATCGAGTCTTATCTCAAGCCAACAACGGTTATTATCGACTTTACGAACCCGGAGGCCGCGTTAAGTTATTTGCGTGCCGCGGCGAAAAAGGCGGTGCCCATGGTTATCGCCACCACCGGATTCAGTTCAAGGCAGCTGGCAGAGATCAAGCGCCGCTCCTGGCGCACGCCGATTCTCCTGTCGGCCAACACGAGCCTGGGGCTAAATGTTCTAGTTTTTCTCCTGGGTAAGGCCGCGAAGATGCTCGGCGAAGACTATGACGTCGAGATCGTCGAGACCCACCATCGCTTCAAGAAGGACGCCCCGAGCGGTACGGCGCTGGCGCTGGGCCGTGCGGTGGCGCAGGCGCTCAAACGTGACCTTGACAAAGTGGCCGTCTATGGCCGTAGGGGACTCGTCGGGGAACGTTCCAAGAAAGAGATCGCGCTGCTTTCGGTGCGCGCCGGCGACATCGTCGGCGAGCACACCGTTATCTTCGGAGGCATCGGCGAGCGCTTGGAATTTATTCATCGCGCCCATAGCCGCGACACCTTCGCCCGCGGCGCCATCCGCGCCGCCCGGTGGCTTGCCACGCAGAAACCGGGCCTCTATGGCATGCAGGATGTGTTGGGTTTGGCATAGTTGACCCCGCACGTTGGCGCAAGGTCCCGGGACGTTATCGACCGGAGACTTCACTTTTTGACTCGTTCTCCATTAACTATTAGATTAAAATACATTCTTGATCACCAAGGCGGCTTAATTAATGGTTGACATGGACAAGATCGTGTCGCTGAGCAAGCGGCGCGGGTTTATTTTTCAGTCGAGTGAGATTTATGGTGGGCTCGGTTCTGCCTGGGACTACGGGCCTTTGGGCGTTGAGCTCAAGAACAATGTGAAACGGCTCTGGTGGCGCGATAATGTTCACCAGCGAGACGACATGGTCGGACTGGATGCGGCGATTACGATGCATCCGAAAGTCTGGGAAGCGAGCGGGCATGTCGCTAGTTTTGCCGATCCGTTTACGGGTTGTCTTGATTGCGGCAGGCACTACCGCGCGGATCACGTCGAGGAGGCGAGGAAAAACAGCAAATGGTGGCAAAAGTTGACGGAAGCTCGAGCCAAAGGAACATGGGCCTCAGTCATTAACTGGGTCAAAGGGGATGGTAAAAAACTCGCCCCCAACTTGGCCTCGGTTAAGCAGGAAGAATTTCCCGCGAGAGATTTCTCTCGTTATTCCGGACCGCATCAACTCTCAGAGAGTGAATTCCTCAAAGAGGTTGGTGGGTCGGAATCGATTTGCCCAAGCTGCGGTGGCAAACTTTCCGAGCCGAGACCGGCTGGCCTGATGCTCGAAACCCTTCTCGGTCCGGTGCAAGAAACGGCGATCAAAGTTTATCTTCGGCCCGAGACCGCCCAGGGTATCTTTGTCAATTTCGACAACGTGCTGCAGGCTTCGCGGAAGAAATTGCCCTTCGGCATTGCCCAGATCGGTAAGGCGTTTCGCAACGAAATCACGCCCGGCAATTTCACTTTTCGCACGCGCGAGTTCGAGCAGATGGAGATCGAATTTTTCTGTCTGCCGGGGACGGATGATGAATGGCATCAAAAGTGGGTCGACGAGCGCTTTAGCTGGTACCGGCGCTACGGCATACGCGAGGAAAACATTCGCCAGCGCAAGCATGACCCGGACGAGCTGGCACACTATGCCAAAGGCTGCGTCGACATCGAGTATCTTTTCCCCATGGGCTGGAGCGAGCTGGAGGGAATCGCCAATCGCACCGACTATGACCTGAAACAACATTCCCAATACAGCGGCAAGGCGCTCGAGTATTTCGATGAGGAGACCAAACAAAAGATCGTTCCCTACGTCGTCGAACCGTCCGCCGGAGCGGATCGATCCACCCTCGCGTTTCTCGTCGACGCCTATCACGAAGAGGAGGTCCGAGGGGAAAAGCGGGTCGTACTGAAATTTCATGCCGACCTCGCGCCCGTCAAAGTAGCGGTGCTGCCGCTGCTTAAGAAGAACGATCGCATCGTCGAAACCGCAAGGAAAATCACCGCTGACCTGCGTCAGCGCTGGTACACCGTCTACGACGATACGGCATCCATCGGCCGCCTCTATCGCCGCCAGGACGAAGTCGGTACGCCCTTTTGTGTCACCGTGGACGTTCAGACCGTCGGTGACGAAAAAGCGCCGGCGGATGAAAAAGTTACCATTCGCGATCGCAATACCATGGAGCAGGTTCGGGTTTCGATGGCGTCGCTGAAGCCCATCATCGAGCAACTAATGGCAGGGAAGTGGGGCGAGGTGGCGCAAGAGTACGGCATCAAGAGAACGTGAGTTCAACGTTCAATGTTCAAGGTCCGAAACTGAAACTTTGAACCCGGAACATCGTTGCATTGCTTGCCGGTGAATGATCCTGGTTGGGACAACTAGTAAGAGGAAGCACAGATTCTTCGTCATTACTACCGCGTCAAGTTTCTTATTGATCGCTATCGCCGTCTCCTGGTTTTTGGGATTCTTTCCCTGATCGCCACGGACTTTGCCGGCATGGCGCTGCCTTGGCTCATCAAGGACGCCATCGATACGACCCTTCATAAAGCCGACGGTTCGGTTTCTTTGCTTCGTTACCCTTTGCTGATTCTTGGCGCGGCGGCGCTGCAAGGGTTTTTCCGTTATTGTTGGCGGATCAATATTCATGGGTTCTCGCGACGCTGCGAGGCGGATTTGCGAGATCGCGTCTTTGTTCATCTACAGAAACTGCCGCTGAGTTACTTCCACCACACCAAAACCGGCGATCTGATGTCGCGCATGACCAATGACATTCAGGCGGTGCGCGAACTCATGGGGTTTGGCTCCCTCGCCATCGTCGATGCCCTGGTCGTGATCATTTTCAGTCTTACTCTCATGATTACCATCGATCCTTGGCTGACCCTGTGGTCGATGCTGGCCATGCCGCTGATTCCGATGGTCGTGCGCTTTTTCGGCCGGCATATCTTTCGCTGGTCGCGCAACACCCAGGAGCAACTGAGTGCCATGAGCGCCTATGTGCAGGAGAATCTAGCGGGGATGCGGGTCGTCCAGGCCTATGCTCAGGAACAAAATCAAATCAAAGGATTTGACGCCATCAGCAGCAGTTACCGATACAATACCATGTGGCTGGCGACGCTCTGGGGAATCTTCTGGCCGCTGATGCAGGTTTTGGCGGGGATCGCGGCGACAATTGTTCTCTGGTTGGGGGGGCGCCAAGTCTTGCAAGGCACTATGACTCTCGGAGAGTTCGTCGCTTTCAACGGCTATCTCGCGATGCTGACCTGGCCGCTCATGGCGGTGGGTTACGTTGTCAACCAGTACCAACGGGGCACCGCTGCGCTGACCCGGATTTTTGAAGTCCTGGACACTCCCGCTTCGCCTCGTTATCAGTCGACGGCAGTCCCCGCCACGCCGGCAATGACTTCCGGCGCCATCGAATTCCGTAATCTGACCTTCGCCTACGGCCCGGATCAGGCGCCGGTGCTGGAAAACATCAGTCTCAAGATTTCTGCCGGACAAATCTGCGGCATCGTGGGGGAAACCGGTTCCGGCAAGACCACCCTGGTCAGTTTGCTGCTCCGGCTCTTCGAACCGCCCGACGGGACAGTTTTCGTCGATGGTTGTGATCTCAAACGCTTGCCGATTGCCGAAGTGGAAGCTGCCCTGGGCTTTGTCTCCCAGGATATTTTTCTCTTTTCCGGCACCCTGCATGACAATATCGTCTTTGGCCTTAACAACGGCGATGCCACCAAGACCCAAGAAGCGGCTCGCGTTGCGCAGCTGTTGCCGACCATCGAATCATTCAGCCATCAATTCCAAACCGTCATCGGCGAACGCGGCGTTCGCCTGTCCGGCGGGCAGAAGCAAAGGACCGCGCTAGCGCGCGCAATCATCAAGAATCCGCCGATTCTAATCCTCGATGATGCCTTTTCCAGCGTCGACGTGGAGACCGAAGAGGAGATTCTGCGGGAGCTGAAGGGATTCACCAAGGGGCGGACCACATTGCTCATCTCCCATCGCATTTCCACCGTTCGGGATGCCGATATCATCGTTTGCCTGAGAGGCGGCAAAATCCTCGAGGTCGGCACCCATGATGAGCTGCTGGCATGCCGCGGAGCGTACTTCGAGCTTTATCAACGACAGCGGTTGGCGCGTGAAATGGAGTCCATGCATCATCAGCAAGAGGAAAGAGCGTGACCACGGACCTTCACGGAGAAGAAGAGATCCTGGGCAAGGCTTACGATGCCCGCTTGATGGCGCGGATCCTGCGCTATTTGCGTCCTTATCGGAAGTCCCTGGCGGTCGCCTTTACTTTTCTTCTGCTGTACACCGGCACGCAGTTGCTGGGTCCTTACATTACCAAGATCGCCATCGATCGCTACATTGTGAACCGCGATGTCCACGGCCTGGATCTGATGGCGGCGGCCTATCTCGGTGTGGTGTTCTTGGGATTCATATTTCTGTTCATCCAGACTTACACCACCGAATACACCGGCCAACGGGCCATGCACGATCTGCGCCTGGAGATCTTTGGTCATCTGCAAAGACAAGACATGGCTTACTTCGACCGCAATCCGGTGGGACGTCTGATGACCCGGACCGTTAACGATGTCGAAACCCTCAACGAGCTTTTCAGCACCGGGGTCGTCGGTCTGTTGGGGAATTTGTTTACCGTCGTCGGGATTGCGGCGGTGATGCTTTGGCTCGACTGGAAGCTGGGACTGGTCTGTCTCGCCGCGTTTCCGCTGATTCTTTATATCAGCCGCTTTTATCGCCGCCGCGCGCGGGAGGTTTATCGCGAAAGCCGGCTGGTGCTGGCGCGGCTCAATGCGGAGCTGCAAGAGAACATCTCCGGCATCGGAACGATTCAGGCCTTCGGCCAACAAGCGAAGATGTATGGCCGTTTCCAACAAATCAACTGCGGCTATCGCAACGTCTTGCTGCGCAGCGTCGGTTACAATGCCGTGTTTTTTCCGATCATCGAGCTGTTTAGCGCGTTGACCATCGGTCTGCTGCTCTGGTACGGGGGAGGATTGATCTTGCAACAGGCGATCCAGCCCGGGGTTATCGTCGCCTTCATCCAATACATTCAACGCATGTATCAACCGATCCGCGACTTGGCGGAGAAATACAACATCATGCAGGCGGCCATGGCTTCGTCGGAGCGGATTTTTGGCCTGCTCGATACTCCGGCGACGATCGAGAATTGCTCGGAACCCAAGGCGCCGCGGCAATTTCAAGGGGAAATCGAGTTCAAAGACGTCTGGCTGGCTTACAACGCCGGCGAACCGGTACTGAAGGGAGTTTCGTTCCGGGTTCGGCCCGGAGAAAAAGTGGCTTTGGTGGGAGCGACGGGAGGCGGCAAAACATCGATCATCTCAGCGCTATGCCGGTTCTATGACGTCGAACGCGGAGCCATCCGGGTGGACGGCATCGATGTCCGGGAATGGGATAAGCAACGGCTGCGGCGCCATATCGGCCTGGTGTTACAGGATGTGTTTCTTTTTTCCGGCGATATCGCGGCGAACATCACCCTGGGGGACGCGCGCATCAGTGAACCACAAATGATGGAAGCAGCGCGCCGGGTGCATATCGCGGCCTTTGTCGAGCACCTGCCTGACGGTTATCACGCCGAAGTCCAGGAACGGGGTTCGACCCTATCCCAGGGGCAACGCCAGTTGCTGTCTTTTGCAAGGGCGCTGGCGTTTGATCCAAAAATCCTCGTGCTCGACGAGGCCACCAGCTCCGTCGACACCGAGACCGAGATGTTGATTCAGGACGCGCTGGAGGAACTGTTAAAAAATCGAACGGCGCTGATCATCGCACACCGGCTCTCCACGATCAGAAACGCTGATAGAATTCTCGTGATTCACAAGGGTGAAATCTGGGAGCAGGGAACCCACCAAAAACTGCTTGCGCAAGGCGGTTTGTACGCGCGGCTTTACGAACTACAGTACCGATTCCAGAACGGCGAAGCAGAGAACCGGAGCGCTGGAGTGATGGGTTAACCGAAGAAGGCTCGCGCTCTCTCGCAGCCGGCGGGTTAACCGATTAATCCCAGAGCTTGCGAAGCGGGCCGGAAGTTCGGGAAAATCTTGGCGAGTTCTTTCTGTCCCAGGTGCGCCGAAATCACTTCGCTGCACACCGTACGAAAATCGGTGGTCAGATCGAGATCCCGCCCCTCATAGAGCAGCTCCGGTGCCAAACCCGGCCAGCGGCCATAGACTTTGCCGCCGCGCACCGGGCCGCCGAGAGCGAACATGACATTGCCGTGGCCGTGGTCCGTGCCCCGATTGCCGTTCTCCCGCGCCGTGCGGCCGAACTCCGACAGGGTGATCACAACGACGTCGCCGATCCGGTCTCCAAGGTCACGATAAAAGGTCGCCAAACCCTCGGCCAAATCCTTCAAGCGATTGGCCATTTGTCCTTTAGCGCCGCCTTGATTCACGTGGGTGTCCCAGCCTTGGATCTCGGTAAAAGCGATTTCTAAGCCGACGTTGGCTTTGATGAGACGGGCGATCTGGGCGAGGCTGGTCCCGAAGCGGCCGGCGGGGTAACGCTCCGCGGAGACCGGAATCTTGGATTCGACTTGTCTAAGTTTGGCCATCGCTGCAAAAAGACTCTCGCCGCCGAAACGAAATAGTGAATCCGAAGTGCCGGTGTACAGCTTTTGAAGGGTGGCAGCCATGGCTTCACTACGCAGACGAAATTCATCAATGGAGGACAGGGTCAGAGCGGGGGCTGCGCCGGCGAGTATGCGCGGCAGTTGCGCCGTCAATGCGACGCCGCGGAAGGGCGATGGGCCTTTCTTCATCTCGCTCAAGTCGCTCAAGGTGCGATTCAGCCAGCCGTCCGGCGTGTTCTTGATGCCCGGCGTGCCGATTTCCATATAGTCCTGGGCATCAAAATGAGAGCGCGAGTTATCGGGTGATCCAGCCGCGTGAACGATAGCGAGATGGCCCTTGTCGTAGATACTTTTGAGCGGCGCCAGCGCCGGATGGAGTCCATAGAAACCGTCGAGATCAATGGCGCGTTCCTCACCGGAGGCCGGCTCGGCAATGGCGATGGATTGCCGCAGGCTGTAATAAACGGGATCTTTGAACGGGATGACCGCATTCAGACCGTCCATGGCGCCGCGCTGGAAGACGACGACCATGACCTTGCCGCGGCCCGCTTGCTGCGCTTCCGCGGCGCGGACAAGAAAAGCTGGGGGAAGCCCCAGGGCCAGAAAGCCTAAACCGGTTGACTTCAGAAAATGGCGACGAGACGGGTTCATGTTTACCTCCTTTGAAATTCCGGTGCCGCCAGCAGCAGGGCGACGGCTTGGCTACCCTCGGTTTCGGCGAGAGCCGAGCGCGTCGCTTGGGCGAGCGCGTCGGGAGCGATCAAACGTGCAAATGAAGCTTTGTCGCCGAGCGCATCAACTTTTACGCGCGAGCCGGGAATCCGGTTGGCAACCAAGTCAGTGGCAAAGTTCATTCTCGTGAGCAGCATGTCAGGGCTGGTCCAGGAAGGGCCGCTGTCGGGGTAACCGGTGGGTGGTTGAGCGAGGAAGAGCGGTTCTCCCATGCGACCCAGATAACGCAAGAGTTGGTGCGACAGCTCGACTTCGGCCCCAGTTACGCGCAGCGCGCTGGCGACGAATTCCAAGGGTTTCTTCACTTTGGCGCGAAAGGTTTCCGGCGAGAAAAATTCCGGCGACTCAATGAGTGTTCTGAGGACCGTCGGAATATCGCCCCCGGTGCGGAGAAACGCTTCGGCTGCTTTGTTTACCAGGGACGGTGGCGGATCATCGGTGATGAATCGGCGCGCCAGTTTTAAAGAAACAAAACGGGCCGTCGAGGGATGCCGGGCCAAGAGATCGATGACCCGGAGGCCGTCTTCCATGCCTCCGCCCGCCGGGATGCGCGTGCCGAGGAGGATCTTCTCGCCACTATCGTGGATCCGCGGCTCGAAATAGAAACCACCCTCGCCGCGGGGCTGGCGGATGGTCCAGCCGGTGAAGCAGCGGGCGACTTCCTGCACATCCTTCTGGCTGTAACCGCCGTCGACGCCCAACGTATGAAGCTCCATGAGCTCCCGGGCGTAGTTCTCATTGATGCCGCGCCGGCGATTGTTGGGTGCGAATTTAACCGCGGCGTTAGGGCTGGCGCTGAGCCAGTTATCCAGATAGAAAAGCATGGCCGGACTTTGGGCGGTGGCCAGCAGGAGGTCTTTGAAACGGCCCAGCGCATGGGGCCGGATGGCGTCGCGGTCGTAGGAGGTAGTCAACCAGCGATCCGCTCCTTTGGCGGCGAAAATATTGAAATGATTGCTCCAGAAGTCGACCATCACTTCGTACAATTGCCGCTGGCTGTACACGGCACGCAGCAGTCGCGCTTGTTGAAGTTCCAAAATCACGACCCGTGGTCCCTGCATTTGCTGGCCCATCATCTCCTGCCCGGCTGGTTGTTTAGGCAACGGGTAGAGCTCGATCAATTCGCGGCTGCTGAGCCGCATGGTTTTGAGATGGGCGAGTTTTTCCTCTACCACGGTGTCGGCAATTGTTTCAGGGCGAAGCTGTTGCTCAAGGTAGACCTGGATCCCAAGCCGGTTTGCCGTTTGAATGTCCTCTCGGGTCGGTCCGAAGCTGGTTCGATTTAAGAAATGGATGACTTTTTGCTCTTGGGTCAACGGCGTGCTCATGGTTTAATCCTTATCTCTGTTTGGCCCGTTAGATTTGTCCCTGAACTGCTGGCGCAACGCCTTTTTTTCGTCCGGCGGGAGCCGTTCACCGCGTTCGCGGAACTTCTCTCGTAATTGCTGTTTCTCTTCTGGAGAGAGTTTCTGGAATCTTTCCTTGAATTGTTCACGTAGAGCGCGCCGTTCCTCGGGAGGCAGATCACGAAAGCGCTCAAAGCGCTTTTTTAGCGCCTCTCGCTGCTCCGGCGGAAGCTCCCGCCACTCTCGCCAGCGCTGCCGGAGCCTTTCCTGCTGGTCAGGGGAAAGGTGCTGCCACTGCTCGTAGTTCTTGCGAACCGTCGCCTTTTCATCGGGCGATAGCCGCTGCCACCTGTCAAATCGCTTTTGCAGGTCGGCCTTTTCTTCCGGAGGCAAAGACTTCCAGCGTTGATGTAGCTCTTGTTTCTCAGACGGAGTCGGTTTCTGCCAACGGTCCAGCGCATCGCGCTCGCTTGGGCTAGGCGGTTCCCCCCGAGGCACGGTCTGGCTCCGTGTCTCCATGGGGAAAAGTAAGACGGCCGAAACCATAAGATGCGGCAGCAGTTTTATAAGAAATTTCATTTTGCGCATAAACTTTGAGGTCTTTAGACCGAGCCTTTGGCCGGAGTCCCCATTTCTTCGAGAACATCCATGGCATCGAGAACCTCCATAGTCTTAAAAAAGTCCAAGTTCTCCGCTGCCGGTAGGATCTCCATAAAGGCTTCGTCCTCCTGCGGGACTTCCTTGGAGCTCCAAAAGCCCTTTCCGATAGTCAGAGTTATCGCCAAGACGGCCACAGCCGCCGTGGCATAGGCGGGGATTGCCCAGGGCTGCAGAAATGATATCAGGCTTTGCCACCACGATTCTCCTGCTCCGGCTGCGGTGAGCTTGCGTCGCATCTCCTGACTGTAATCGTCCCAAAAGGCTTGCGGTGGCTCGTCAGGCTTGACCGTCAAAGGGAGTATGGACTCCATCTCTTTCAAGTAAAGCCGACAAGGTTCACAGCTCTGCACGTGATCTGTCACCGTGCTGCGCTCGCTGACCGCCAACTCGCCGTAGTAGTAAAGCACCAGATCTTCTTCGAACTGTTCGCAAGCCACGGCGGGCGATTTATCATGCTGGATCATAATGACCTCCTAGGCGAATTCCGCCAGGCTTTGCCGGAGCGCTGTCACCGCGCGATGGAGATGAACTTTGACCGTGCCTTCTGCGGTCTGCATCATGGCCGCGATCTCTTTAATGGAAAGCCCCTGGTTGTTTTTTAGAATGAATGCAGTTCTCTGCCGGGGCGGCAGCGCCTCCAGCGCGATGCTCACTTTGCGCGACAGCTGCCCGGCGAACACCTGTTGATCCGGCGAAGCAGGCTTTTGCGATACCTGGCTGGGCTCGACCTGGTTTTCCACCGCTTCGTTAAATTCCTCGGCAGCGGTGCGCTTGGCGCGCCGCTTGTAGTCCAGGCAAACATTCACGAGGATTCGGTAGAACCAAGTGTAGAAACCCGACCGGCCGTCGAAATTGCCCAGATGCATGTAGGCGCGCAAGAAGGCTTCTTGAGAGAGATCCTTCGCCTCTTCGCGGTCGCGCGCGAAATCGAATGCGATACGGTACGCTTTCTGTTTGTGCCGCTCCACCAGTTCCTCGAACGCGTTGTGGTCCCCGTTGCGGGCCAAAGCGACGAGCTCTTCATCTCCGGGCTGCACAGCTGGACTCCGACTCATGAGGCATAATTATACCACGTGCGAAGGCCGAGAGACGGTGCCGCGATAACAGGACGCAGCACCTAAAGAGCCGAGAATAGCGCCTGATTTATTTGCTTTAGTGTCTCTGATATCGCGTTTGCAGCTCCGCCGGTAGCTTTTTTTGGGCCATGCGCGCCATTCTTTGAGATTAGACGTGACCCTGCGCGGAAAGTTTACCAGTCGAGAGACTGGAAAGGAGCGTTTCCACAGTCTCTTAAGCCAATGAAATTGCAGGGTTTAAAAGCAAGTAGGTTCACTGCCGGAGCTGCGGGGAGGACAAAAAGGGGTACAGGTAAAAGCAATTGTAGCTGGCCGTTATCTCGGCCAGTACATGATGACGAGGACGCTGAACAAACTTATCGAACCACCAACTAGATCGAATCGATCCGGGGCATCACCCATTAAGAAGGAAATCAAAGACTCGCTAACTTATAATGTCCATTCCGTCCATCATCATTGGTGCTAACTTAAAGTGTGATTCTACGAAGCCTTAGGGCATTAGCAATGACTGAAACAGAGCTAAACGTCATAGCCGCGCTGGCGATGATCGGACTTAGAAGAATACCAAAGAAGGGGTATAGAACCCCTGCCGCTATGGGAACACCCATGACGTTGTATACGAATGCAAAAAAGAGATTCTGCCGGATATTACGCATGGTCGCCCGGCTCAGGCGGCGCGCCTTGGCGATGCCGCGGAGATCGCCTTTCACCAGCGTTATGTGGGCGCTCTCAATTGCCACGTCGGTGCCGGTGCCCATTGCGATCCCGACGTGAGCTTGCGCCAGCGCCGGAGCGTCGTTTACGCCATCGCCTGCCATCCCCACGATCCGGCCTTCGGCCTGCTACTGCGACAGTCCCACTATAACCATAGAACGACTCGGGGAAAATATCGGGGAAAATAGTCGCAACTACGCTATACAAATAAGCCGCGCCCACGCCGATAGCGATCAGTGTAAACATGTTTAAACTTCGATTGACGATGGAGTGCCAACCGCGTTCAAAGAAGGGCCAACCGCCCCAAAGCACGACCGGTGTAGCGAGGGCGAACTGAAACCACGTGAGTAAACGCGGAGAGAATAAATGCTGCACCAGTTGCCCCGGCAGCATGTCAGACATGGCAACAATGAAAAGCGGAAGGGAAAGGGCGGCGCTGATCCAGAACCGCCGGGTCATGTCGACGAGTTCTGGGTTTTCTTCCTCTTCCAGAGTAACGGTTCTCGCCTCCAGCGCCATGCCGCAGATGGGACAGGAACCCGGCTCGGGGCGCACGATTTCGGGATGCATAGGGCAGACGTACTCGGTCTTTACGGTTGGAGCGAACGGCGCTTCGGATTCCAAAGCCATACCGCATTTGGGGCACGCACCCGGTTTCGATTCGCGAACCTCGGGATCCATCGGACAGACATAGGTTTGGTGCTCGGTTTTATCTAATCGGGGACTGCGCGCATACACATATTCGTGCGCATTACCGTGGTCGTGCGCAGCCTGCCCGCTCGCCGGCGACTTCAGGAATTTTTCAGGGTCTGCTTTGAACTTCGCCAGACAGTGATGGCTGCAAAAATAATAGCTTTGCCCGTTGTAAATATGACTTCCGGCGGCTTTGCTCGGCTCCACCTCCATGCCGCAAATAGGATCGATCATTACGTAACTCCCCTGGCCTATCTTGCTAGCCCGATTTATTCAGAGGGAATGTGCGACAGTCGGTCATCGAGGGGCGAGCTCGGAAGAGTGAAGGCGCAGGGATGTTCAAGGTTCAATATTCCAGGGTCAATGTTTTTATTCGTTTCGGACTTTGAACATTGAACTTTAAACCTTGAACTCAAAAACCCCCACACTTGATATGGAGCTTGCCCCTCGATGACTGTCGCAGTGAATAACGGCTAAGTTGCCGTTAGCGGGTGATCCACCACCGGATTGTACAAGTAACCTTGCTGGTTGAAGGGAACTCCGTCGGGCTGCGTATTCCCCTTTTCGTCCGTCGCGCGGACACGGATGGTATGTTTCCCGGGCTTGGGCTCCCAGTCAAAATCCCAGCGGACCCAAGCGGCAGCGACGTTGGGCTCTCGGAGCCTGGCCGTCTGCCAGTTCTTGCCTTGGCTCAGGCTGTATTCCGCTTTCGTGATCTTCCCAAAAGGAGACCAGGTCCGGCCGCGAACCAAACGGCGCGCGGTACTGACTTCCCCGCCCCACGGAAGCTCCAAAGCACTTTTTATATTCTGGTTAGAAAGGATGGGTCCCTTGGCAGGAGGTTCGGGCTTGTAGTCCGGGCCGATGAGAACGTAGGTGTCGGTATTCCAGTTGGAAAAAAGGGGCTTCTCGGAGACTTCCATGCGTCCCACCCATTTGATGTTGGCAATCCCGATCCATCCCGGGACAAGCATCCGCGCAGGAAACCCATGATCGGGAGGCAGCGGCTGTCCATTCATCGCATATACAAGCAACGTGTCTGCTTCCGTTGCCTTGGCTACTGAGAGTGGCCGCCTGACTTTTAGATCATCCAGTCCCTCAGGCATCACGTCGGTCGCACTCTTTTTGATTCCAGCCCGATCGAGAATCTCGGCGAGAGGTACCCCGGTCCATTCCGCCACTCCGATCGCCCCGAGTTTCCACTGGGTGCCATCCGCTTTCTTGCCATAAGCTGCTTCAAAGAAACTACGCCCGTTTCCGGCACATTCGACATAGCGGATCACTGACACCGACGGCAGAGAAAGAAGCTCGTCGTAAGTCAGCTCCATGGGTTTCTGAAGCCCGGACCCTTCCAATTTAAGCCGCCACTTTTTTACATCCACCACGGGGCTCCTCGTGTGGTTACGCACAAAGAAGAGCTCATTGGGGACAAGATAGCCCCGCTCATACATGTTCTCCCAGCGCATCTCCTTGTTGCTGCCAAAATCATTGAACAGCTCCTTGGGTGTGGGCTTGATAACTGGCGTGGGAGCTGCTTGAGCTCGAGCCTTTGGGATCGACCGACCACTTAGCGCGGCCACCGCACTTCCTGCCGCCAAGGTCTGAAGAAAACGGCGCCGCGAGACACCAATCTCCTTGGCACGCCGCCAGATGTACTCGTCGGCGCGAGACCGGAAATAGCCTTCTTCCCTAGTAAGCGTTTCGTGCTTCATGACGAAATCCTCCTTGGGTAACGATTCTTTATCTTACTTCTTACACAATCCTCGGATAAATTTGACCAGCTCGCGGATCTGTTGCTCGCTCAGGGCATCCCCCCACGCCGGCATCACAGTGGAGCGCCCTACGCTCTGCCCTCCTCCCCTGATGATCTTCAAAAGAACCTCATCGGAATCCTTTGCCATCGTCTTACAATTGGTAAAATCCGCCGGCTTTGGCTCCAGCCCCTGCGCGCTCGGACCGTCTCCCTTTCCACCAACCCCATGGCAGACCGTGCACAATTCCTGAAAACGGACCGCTGTCTTTTCTGCGGCCAAGAGCCACGACGGAACGGAAAGACTCCAACACCAGAATACAAGCGCAGAAAGAAAGAGAGACGCCCTCGCTGCCATTTTAGTCTTTAAGCCGTTCCAGCTCTTCCCTGCGCTGTCGCTCAGCTGCGAT
>DAIRFP010000144.1:0-13107 GCA_036794995.1 Thermodesulfobacteriota bacterium
TGCTCATCGATGAGATCGATCGCGCCGATATGGAATTCGAAGCGTTCTTGCTAGAGGTGCTTTCGGACTTTCAGATTACCATCCCTGAAATCGGCACGGTGGCGGCGAAACACCGGCCCTATGTTTTTTTGACCTCAAATCGAACTCGCGAGATTCATGACGCGCTGAAGCGCCGCTGCCTTTATCACTGGATCGAATACCCGAGCTTCGAAAAGGAATACGAGATTATTACCACCAAGTTTCCCGAGGTCGAGACCAATATGGCGAAGCAGATCTGCGCTTTTATGCAGCGGGTTCGGCAGATGAATTTCTATAAGCGGCCCGGCGTGGCGGAAACCCTGGATTGGGCGTCGGCGCTGATTGCTCTCAACCGCCGGGAATTGGACGATAAGAGTGTAGTGGAGACGATGGGCTGTGTTTTCAAATATCGTGAGGACCTCCATCATCTGCGCGAGCAGGTTGAGGGGAAGCAACTTAATCTGGAGGCTTTGCTCAGGATGTCCCCTGAGTTGGTGAGTTAACGCGATGGAACTCACCCCCGAAGCAGTAGCGGCTGCGGTCGGTAACTTTTCCTCGGTTCGAGGTCAAGGAACTCTGCCGAATCTTCTGGCGTTCGGCCGAGCTTTGAAACAGCTCGGGGTCAAGGTGAGTTTGAGCCAGGTGATCGATGCCTCGCGCTCGGTTGAATTTGTCGATATCGCGGACAGGACGGATTTCCGTGCGCTCCTGCGCTCCAATTTGGTTCTCCAAAAAGAGGACTTTCCAGCCTTCGATATGCTATTCGACTGTTTTTGGCGTGAGCAAAGTTACGAGCGGGTGCCGATGGAGACCCTGGAAATTCAGGGGACGCCGACTGAGTCCGGAGCCCAAGAGGGAGGCGATGAGGAGGGACTGGAAGAGGCCAGCGCGGAGACCGCTGCCAGGGAGAATGTCCCCTTGGAAAACCTCGATGAGTTTTCCATCCCCACCTATAGTCCGCAAGAGCTGCTCAACCGGAAAGACTTCAGCGAAATGGGGGTTGAGGAAAGCCGCGCCATCGCGCGGGCCATTTTGCTCATCGCCACCAAGATCGCGACGCAGATTAGTCGGCGTAAGAAACTTGGGCGAAAGGGCAATGTGGTCGATCCGCGCTGGACCATGCGCAAGAATATGAAGTACGGTGGCGAGATCATCGACCTGGTGAATCGAAAACGGCGAATCAAGAAAACCCGGGTCGTGCTGCTTTGCGATGTGAGCGGCTCTATGGACTGTTATAGCCGGTTTCTAATTCAGTTCATGTATGGCCTGCAAAACGAGCTCTGGGGGGTCGAAACCTTTGTCTTCAGCACATCTCTGAGCCGCATCACCCATCTCATTCGTACCAAGGACATCGCTAATGCGCTGGAAAAGATTTCCGGCAGCATTCTCGGCTGGTCGGGGGGTACCAACATCGGTCGCTCCCTGCACACGTTCAATCGTAACTTTGCCCCCAGCCTGGTTACGCATCGAACCGTCGTAGTCGTCATCAGCGACGGCTGGGACCGCGGCGATGTGAGTCTGCTCGAGCAGGAGATGCAGGACTTGAAACGCAGATGCAAGAAGATCATCTGGCTCAATCCGTTGCTGGCGAGCGAGAACTACGAGCCTCTTTGCAAGGGGATGCAGGCGGCCCTCCCTTACCTGGACCTATTCTTATCAGTACATAACGTCAACAGTCTGATCACGCTGGGGCGCACATTGCAGAAGATGGTGGCATAACGAACAGGAATTTGTCTCTAGCCGGAGGTGAACCATGCCAGGTCAAGGACCGTGTTTTGAAGAAACCAATTCGGCGGCCAAGAAAAAAGAATCCGTTTATCACCAGGTGAAAGAATTTCTCGACAAAGGAGAAACGCTGGCGGTGGCGACTATCGTGTCTGCCAAGGGCTCGACGCCGCGAGAAGTGGGCGCCAAGATGGTGGTCACCGCCTGGGGGGAGATCCTCGGGACCATTGGCGGTGGATGTGGTGAGGCGGACGTAAAGCGGGAGGCCATTGAAGTGATTCGCACGCGCAAGCCCCGGACGGTTCGGGTGGATCTGTTGGATGAGATTTCGTCGGATAGTCCCGCGGTGTGCGGCGGGATCATGAATGTGTTCATCGATCCGTGGTGGAAAGAGCGCGATGAGGAGGCATCCATTCGCAAATGAGTTCACTGTCTGAAGAGCTCGTTCGGGTCACGGAGCAAGGCGTTGCAGCCGTTCTGGCTACAGTGATCGAGGTCGAAGGCAATGACCGCGTAGAAGCCGGCGCCAAATGCCTGATTCGCGACGGCCAAGTCCAAGCGGAAACGATCGGCGACAGTACCACCGTCGAAGCGATTCTCGCTGAAAGCCAGCAGCATCTTCGAGACGAGAAGTCGAAGCTCGTTTCGCTGAACCCCCAAAGCGGCGGCAAGCTCGAAGTATTCTTCGAGGTTATGCCGGCTCCACCGAAACTGGTGGTGGTCGGTGCTGGCCATATCGCCGTGCCTTTGGTACAGCTCGCCAAGATTTTGGATTTCTATGTAGTTGTGACCGATGATCGGCTGGCTTATGCCAATCGCGAGCGCTTCCCCGGCGCGGACGAAGTTTTGGTGGGGGATATGGCGCAGATGCTCAAGGACATGTCGATTACGCCATCGACCTATATCATTCTGATTACCCGCGGGCATAAATACGACGAGCCGTGTTTACGCGAGATCATTCACAGCCAGGCGAAATATATCGGTATGATCGGCAGCAGGCGACGGATTAAGGCTTGTTTCCAACGATTTCGCGACGAAGAAAAAATTGCCGAGGAAATTATCGACCGAGTTTACGCTCCTATCGGGCTTGACATTGCGACCGAGACTCCGGCGGAAATTGCCTTGTCGATTTTGGCCGAAGTCACCAAGGTGCGCCGCGGCGGCAAGGCGGCGTCCCTTTCCGGCCATAACTAGTTCTTGCCCTCGGCAGGGTACGCGAGACTAAAAGGTGGAAGCTTCGCAGAAACTTACGGGTGTCATATTCTCTGATCTGGGTCAAGCCGCGTCGTTTATGGCGTTGGCTTGGGTGCAGGAAGCCCTGCAGAAGAGCTTGGGGTTCGCACCTTTCCCGGCGACACTCAACTTGCGGCCTAGGGCGCGGGATGATACCCGAACTTGGGAGGCGGTTCAGAACATGTCCGGCAGCATTTCGCTGCCGTCGTCAAATGGCGGGTTCTGTAGCGCGCGGCTCTATCGAGTGCGGATCCATCGACCGGAAGATTCCGGCGACAAATTCATGGGCGCCGTATTGTTGCCCGACGTTAAGGATTATCCAAAGGACAAAATCGAAATCATAGCGCCGATTCGGTTGAAAGAGGCGTTGGGGGTGAAAGACGGAGACCCGCTAACATTGGAGTTTGGCAATTGAGTAACAAAAAACTGATCGTTGGTATTTCCGGGGCCACGGGAGCGATTTATGGAGTTCGCATCCTCGAGATCCTGGCAAGGCTTGAAGGCATTGAAACCCATCTGGTCTTGACCAAAGCGGGCAAGATGACCATTCAGGTTGAGACTCCGTACTCAGTCAAAGACGTCGAGGCTATGGCTGACGTCGTTCATGACGTTAACAATGTCGGCGCGAGTATCTCCAGCGGTTCATTTCGCACTGAGGGCATGGTCATTGCCCCTTGTTCGATGAAGTCCATGGGCAGTATTGCTCACTCCATTGGAGGTGATTTGTTAATACGTGCGGCAGACGTCGTATTGAAGGAGCGCAAGAGGCTCGTTCTCGTCGTCCGCGAAACTCCGCTTCACTTGGGACATCTTGAGGCCATGGTGTCACTCACGCGTATGGGCGCGGTGGTTTTTCCTCCGGTGCCCGCTTTCTATCATCGACCGAAAACCCTGGATGAAGTTATCAATCAAACCGTTACACGCATTTTGGATCAGTTCGATATCGATGTGAAATTATTCCACCGCTGGGACGACGAAGGGATGAGCCGCCACCCGGATGCGGGAAAGACCACCCCACTCGCCGCCGCCAAAGAGCGCCAGCAAATTAAAAAGCAACGTTGAAAGCCGTCTCGCTGCCAACTCATGCCACACCGCAGGGTCAAAAAAGCGCTTACCAAGACCCAGCAACGCAAGAAAGAACATCTCGAACTCTGCCTTGACCCGACAAGCGTTACCGGCCGTTTCGGCACCGGGCTGGATCGCTATAGCTTTGTCCATAACGCCCTCCCGGAGCTCGATATTGACGAGATCGACGTCAGCACGAACTTCCTCGGGAAACAACTCCAAGCGCCGATCCTGATCTCCTCAATGACCGGTGGGTTTGAGCTCGCGCGGCAGGTGAATCGTAACTTGGCCGCGGCGGCTCAACGTCTGGGTCTAGCCATGGGCGTCGGCTCTCAGCGGGTTGCCCTCGAAGAGCCGTCGGTTGCCGACTCGTTCCGGGTTCGGGACGTGGCTCCGAATATTCTGTTGCTCGGCAATCTCGGCGCTGTGCAGCTCAACTACGGATATACCGTCGAGCACTGCCGCAGAGCCGTTGATATGATCGGCGCTGATGGGCTGATTCTGCATCTTAACGTTTTGCAGGAAGCCGTGCAGCCGGAGGGTAATCGTAACTTCAGCGGGCTGGGCGCAAAAATCGCAGGAATATGCCGGGAACTGAAAGTTCCAGTGGTGGCGAAAGAAGTCGGCAGCGGTATCTCCGCTGAAGTGGCGTTGAGACTTAAGGGCGCCGGTGTCAAGGCCATCGATGTTGCTGGAAGGGGCGGAACCTCGTGGTACGCGGTGGAAGCGCGGAGAGCGGCCAAGGGAGGAAAACCGGCTGAAACGACCTTCGCGGACTGGGGTATCCCAACCGAGGAGGCGCTGGTCGCCACACGGCAAGCGGTGCCTGACATGCAGATGGTCGCCTCCGGCGGCATTCGCAGCGGTTTAGACATTGCCAAATGTATTGCGTTGGGAGCCGATATGGGCGCCTTCGGTCAGCCGCTGTTGGCCGCGGCTTTGGAGTCGCCGGAGAAGGTGGTGCAATTTATCGGCGCGATCATTCAAGAGATCAAGATCACCATGCTTTGCGTCGGCGCAAAGAATCTGGAAGCTCTCAGGAAAATACCTCTAGTCCGTCGTTCTACCTGACTTTGCAGGCCTGAGTTTTGGCTATGGCAGATGAATTGAAGCAGCAGGTTCTAAGCTATCTGAAAGCGCACAACACCATGACCTTGGGAACCTGTTCGGGCGACGTTCCATGGGCGGCCACGGTCTTTTATGCCAGTGATGACTTGCGTCTCTATTTTTTTTCGGCGCCGGATTCGCGCCATTGTCAGAATTTAGCCGCCAACCCGCGCGTGGCGGTGACCATCCAGGAGGACTATCACGATTGGCGGAAGATCAAAGGCATCCAGTTGGAGGGGAGTGTAGCGCTGGTCGATTCTGTCGCGGCCAAGACCAAGGCAATGGCGATCTACGCACGCAAGTATCCGGACGTCATTCGACTTTTCACCAATCCGGCTAGTGGCTTGTTTTATAAGGCTTTTCTTAAGGTCAAATTCTACTGCGTGGTCCCTCAGAAGCTTTTCTTTATCGACAATGAGCAGGGTTTTGGCAAACGGCAAGAGCTTGCTATTGATCCGTAGATCGAATAAGCAGGCAAGTCGTCTAACGATTAAGGACTAACTATGTCACAACTGCTGGGAAAAGAACTGACCGCAGCACTCTTGCAGCGACTCAATGGACAAGCCATCGAGGCCCATGAAGGCAAGATCATTCCGATTCTGACGCTCGATGAACCAGGCTGGCCGCATCCTGCGTTGTTATCGTATTATGAAGTGGTCGCCAAGAACTCGACCACGCTCGATATTGCCCTTTGGAAGAACAGTTCCACTGCAATAAACCTGCGACAAACGGGGAAAATCACTCTTCTAATCACCGACAAAAATACCAATTACTATCTCAAAGGCAGCGTCAAAGAGCTCCAGCCAGAGATACCGGGCATCCCGTTACAGTCCCGGTTTCGTATCACTGTAGAACAGCTCTTGGAAGATCAAGAGCCTAACGCGGAGATCACGAGTGGTCTGACTTATAGGCGCCGGACCGCGCGGGCCACCACCGATCACGCGGTAGAAGTTTTTAACCGACTGCGCGGCGAGCCATGAGAGGTAAAAAAATCTTCTTGCTGATCGCTGCCATCCTGGTGCTGGCGGGCACCGGGTATGGTTTTTGGCAATGGGGCAGCGCTCCCAAAGCATCTCCCTATGTGACGGTGCCGGTACAACGAGGGAATGTCACTCAGGTCGTCTCTTCGACTGGAACACTTCAGGCCGTCGTAACCGTCTTGGTCGGCAGCCAAATTTCCGGCACGATCGATAAGCTGTTCGCCGACTTCAATACGAAAGTGAAGGCGGGGCAGGTGGTGGCCCAGCTGAACCAGGACAAATTTAAGGCCTCTGTCGATCAAGCCCGCGCCAATGTCCTCGCCGCGGAATCCAGTCTGGCGAAGGCCAAAGTTAGCGTCATCGATGCGCAACGAACTTTGGAGCGAAACCGGGAGCTGCGCAAGCGCGATTTGATGGCCCAGAGCGAACTCGACGCGGCTCAGACCGCTTATGATGCCGCGCTGGCCCAGGTGGAGGTTAATCGAGCACAGACGACCCAAGCCCAGGCCGCCTTGAATCAAGCGATGGTGGATCTCAACAACACCGTCATTCGCTCGCCGGTGGACGGCATCGTGATCTCGCGCAGTGTCGACGTTGGCCAAACCGTTGCCGCGTCCCTTCAGGCACCGACACTTTTTACTATTGCGAACGACCTCGCCAAAATGGAGGTGCATACCAACGTCGACGAGGCCGACGTCGGCAACGTGAGCGAGGGCCAGGAGGTGAGCTTTACCGTCGACGCTTTTCCGGCACGGCGCTTTAAGGGTCGAGTGCACCAGGTGCGCAATGCGCCGGTGGTCGTGCAGAACGTGGTCACCTACGATGCCGTCGTTCGGATCGATAACAAGGAACTATTGCTGAAACCCGGTATGACCGCGAATGTGCAATTCTTGGTCAGCCGAAGCGAGGATGTTCTCACCATTCCGAACATGGCCCTGCGGTTCAAGCCGCCGGATCAGAAGAATGAAGCGCAGGCGCTCTTGCGCCAGGAGCAGGGCAGGACCGCGCCCACCCTCGGTGCCCGGCGAACGAGCCGTGCTCCAGGGGTCGGCGGCGGCGCGGGCCGGGGCGGGCGGCGCAGTTTAATCTATGTCCTCAGAGGTGTGCAGGCTGAGCCGGTCGAGATACAGCTCGGCATCACCGACGGCTCGAAAACCGAGGTGAGGGAGGGTGAGCTTAGGGAAAACGACGCGGTGGTCATTGGTATGGGAAGTACCGGAACGCAGAATCAAAGCGGGGTTGTGAACCCCTTTCAACCAACTCAACAGCGCGGCTTTGGTTTTCGATGAGCGAAGTTATTCGGGTTGAAAATCTGCATAAGACCTACCGCATGGGGGATGTGGAGGTGCTGGCGCTACGCGGTATTAACCTCACTATTGATCGCGGGGAGTTTGTCGCCGCGATGGGCTCCTCCGGTTCGGGGAAGTCGACTTTCATGAACATTCTCGGTTGCCTCGATCAACCCACCGCAGGGAGGTACTTTCTGGAGGGGGAGGAAGTCGGGGCTCTGTCACGCGATGCCTGGGCTCATATCCGTAATAAACGGATTGGTTTCGTGTTTCAGGGCTTTAACCTTTTGTCGCGAACCACCGCGCTCGAAAACGTTGAGCTGCCCATGATGTATAACGGCTTCGCGGGCAAGCAGCGGCACGATCGGGCTAAGGAAGTGCTTTCGTTGGTGGGACTCGACGACCGCCTCGACCACACGCCCAATCAGCTTTCCGGCGGGCAGCAACAGCGAGTGGCCATCGCGCGGGCTCTGGTTAACGGTCCCTCTTTGATTCTTGCGGACGAGCCTACGGGAAATCTAGACTCTGCGACCAGTGCCGATATCATGAGCTTGTTTCAACGATTGAATTCGGATCAGGGTATCACCGTGGTTCTCGTTACGCACGAACAGGACATCGCCGATTTTGCCCAGCGGCGAGTCCTGTTTCGTGACGGCGTGATCGTCTCGGACGAACGAAAGGCTGAGAGATTAAAGCAGCCGGAGCGTTGGAGTGGGCCAAACGAAGCAAAGACATCTGGATGATTGCTTCGGAGTCGGATCTACAGTGACAGCAATAACTGTGTTGACATAAATCACCCTCCCCTTAATCCCCTCCCGTCAAGGGAGGGGATACTTCTTAGGTTCCCTCTCCTTGTGGGAGAGGGTTAGGGTGAACCGTCACTATACAATTGTATGTGGTTCATGACCTTTAGAATCGCACTGCGCGCGCTGGCACGAAACAAACTCCGATCCTTTCTGACGATGCTCGGAATCATCATCGGTGTCGGCGCCGTGATTGCGATGGTGGCCATTGGCGAGGGCGCTAAGGCGACGATCCGATCCCAGATCGCCAGTCTCGGGACCAACGTCTTGATCATTCTGCCGGGAACGACGACTCAGGGAGGTGTCAGAGCAGGTTTTGGCAGCGTCAATACCCTCACGGACGGCGACGCCAAGGCCATCAGGGCAGAGATCCGGACCGTTGCGTTTGTATCCCCCGTTTTGCGCCGTGGGGAGCAGGTGGTTGCGGGCAATCTCAATTGGGGTACCCTGGTCCAGGGTGTCGGCCCCGAGTTTCAACATATCCGGGACTGGCAATTAGCCGAAGGACGCTTCCTTCATGATGGGGATGTCGAGAATGACGCCAAAGTGGCTGTGCTTGGGGAAACGGTAGCCAGAAATTTGTTTGGTAATGATGATCCGCTTGAAAGCGTGATTCGGATTCGCAACATTCCTTTCCGGGTGGTGGGAGTGCTGGGAACGAAAGGACAGAGCAGCCAGGGAGCCGACCAGGACGATACCGTTCTCATTCCCTATACCACCATGCGCACGCGATTGATGCGCATCACCCACGTCCAGTCCATTATTGCTTCGGCCGTGAGCGCCGATCGCGTGCCGGAGGCGCAAGAGCAAGTAAGTCTGTTGCTGCGCCAACGTCATCGAATCCAGCCGGACCGCGAAGACGACTTTTTCATTCGCAATCTTTCGGACATCTCCGAAGCCGCTGCCGGCAGCGCGCGGGTCATGGCTGTGTTGTTAGGCACGGTGGCTTCCATCTCGCTGTTGGTGGGAGGCATCGGGATCATGAACATCATGTTGGTTTCGGTCACGGAACGCACTCGTGAAATCGGTATCCGGATGGCGGTGGGTGCGCGCAGCCGAGACATCAGGTTGCAGTTCCTCGTGGAAGCGGTAGTGATGGCCGCCACCGGTGGCTGCATCGGGATCTTGCTCGGCATCGGCAGCTCGGAGTTGCTAAAATTCTGGGCCCAGTGGCCGACCTTGGTGAGCCCCACCATTGTTGCCATCGCCTTCCTGTTCTCCGGGGCCGTCGGCGTCTTCTTTGGTTTCTATCCAGCTCAGAAAGCAGCCAATCTCGATCCCATCGACGCGCTTAGATACGAGTAACTGCGCGGCGCCAGCCAAAAAAATTCATGCCTGCTGATTGCACCGGCCTCCGCGTCGATGGCTTATTGATTACCATTGGCCTGCGTAAACTTCCTCTCCACCGCCTCGGGGTTGAGCACGTTGACGGGGTTACCCGCCGCGTAGGCGAGAATCTGCTCGACCACGAGTCCATAGTAAAGCTCATAGTTTTCCCTTTCGACGTAGCCCAGGTGCGGGGTGGCTATCACGTTATCCATGTTGAGCAGCGGGTGAGCTGCGCCAAGCACCGGTTCGTCTTCAAAGACATCTACTGCCGCTGAGCCCGGGCGACCGGCCCTTAAAGCCTCGACCAACGCGCCTCCGGCGATGATCCCGGCGCGGCTGGTGTTAATGATAAGCGCGGCCGGTTTCATGCGGGCGAGGTCCTCAGCGGTGACGACGCCGAGTGTTTCGCTGTTGAGTGGGAGATGGAGGCTCAGGATGTCGCTTTCGCCGAAAAAGGCGCTTCGGCTTGCCGCGGCCTCGTATCCGGCCGCTCTCGCGCGCCCCAGCGATCCCTCGCGACCCCAGCAGACTACCCGCGCGCCGAACGCCCGCCCCACATTCGCCACCAGGCTGCCGATGCGGCCATACGCGTAGATGCCGAGCGTTTTTCCCTTCACGGCAACGCCAACCGTCGATTGCCAGTATCCCTCTCTCAGCCGCTGCGCTTCGTATGGGATGTGCCGCAGCGCGGCGAGAATAAGCCCCCAGGTAAGCTCCGCGGTGGGGTGCGGGGTGGCGAAGCCCGCCGCCGAGACCACCACGCCGTGCTCGGTGCAGGCGTCGATGTCGATATGGCCCGTGCTGCGCCCGGTCTGGCTGATGAGTCTGAGCTTGGGCAGCCGCTCGATCAGCGCGCGCGGAAATGGCGAGCGTGCCTGAGTCAGAATGACGGCTTCGGCCCCCTTGAGGCGCTCAGCGAGACGCGCCGGATCCTTTTCCGTGTCGTTGTAGACCAGAACCTCGTGCCCTTCGAGTTTCGGATAGCAGCGAAGCCTGCGAAACGCGTCCTGATAGTCATCGATCACGGCAATCTTCATGGATAGCACTCGCGTACGCAGTTTCGAGTTCCAAGTTTCGAGTCGCGAGTCCCAACCCGAAACCCCAGACACAAGAGCCGGGACCTCCGGTCGTAAGCGACAAAACTACTGATAATCTGCCCGCCGTGCAACCTAAGGCATAACTCTTCGGATGCTACGAAGTTTGACCGGCTAGGTTGCATTGGATATAGAATGCAACCGTTCCACGGGATGCTTCGCGAGAGGATATCGACGTTCAAACCGTTCAAATCGTTCAAGCCGTTCAAACCCCCACCTCATTCCTCCCCCGCGACCGCGGGGGAGGACAAAGGAGGAGGAGTTGAACGGAGCGAAGCGATTGAACAGCTTGAACGTTTGGAACCTTACTGGAGAATAAATAAGGAGGAACGCAAAATGATATGCAAAGCAAGAAGCTTCTCCGCAATAACGCTGCTTTTTACGCTGGGGCTATATGCCGAGATCGCAACGGCGCAGGGCTACCCGACCAAGCCGGTGCGCCTCATCATTCCCTTTCCGCCCGGTGGGAGCAACGACATCGTCGGGCGTTTCATCGCTACGAAGCTGACTGAAAGGCTCGGCAAGCAAGTCGTCGCGGACAACCGCGGCGGGGCAGGGGGCGTCATAGGCACGGAGGCGGCGGCAAAATCGGAGCCCGACGGTTACACCCTGCTCATCATCTCTTCGGCGTACGCGATCAATACCTCGCTCTACAAACTGCCCTACGATCCGGTCAAGGCCTTCACCCCGATCGCCAAGGTCGGAACCGGTCCGAACGTTTTCGCCGTCTATCCGGGCGTTCCGGTCAACTCCGTCAAAGAGTTCATCGCGCTCGCCAAGGAAAAACCCGGCCAGCTCAATTTCGCGGCGGCGGGCGTCGGTAGCTTTCAGCATCTCGGCAGCGAGCTTTTCAAGTCAATGACCGGAGTCGACGTCGGCATCGTCCAGTTCAAAGGGGGCGGCCCCGCGATGATCGACGTGATTGGAGGCCACACCCATGCCGCGCTCGGCTCGCTCATTCAGTTTATGCCCCATATCAAGTCCGGCAAGGTTAAGGCGCTGGGCACCGGCGGAGCGAAGCGCAGTGTCTCCCTGCCCGATGTGCCGACGATCGCCGAGGCCGGCGTACCCGGCTACGAAGCGAACAACTGGTGGGGCATCCTTGCGCCAGCCGGCACGCCGCGGCCGGTCACTGACCGGCTGTACAAAGAAATCTCGGCTATCCTGAGCTCGGCGGAAACACAAAAGGTGTTCGGGGACCAGGGCGCGGAAGTGGATAAATTGGGACCGGTCGAGTTCGGCCCCTACATCGTTGCCGAAACGGCTAAATGGGGAAAGGTCATAAAAGAAGCGAACATCAAAGCGGAGTAGAAGTTCTGATCTCGGAGGAAGACGACTCGCGCAAAGCCGTAAAAAGAGAAAGAAGACATTCAACCGCAAAGAGCACAAAGACCACATAGAATAAGAAAGGTGCACGATGTTGCCCTCGGGTCTCTTCCCCCTCGACGGGGGAAGATTCAGATGGGGGTGCGGATCGGTATGACGGGAATTTAACCGCAAAGGACTGTTTTGCGGGCGGCCCTAACGGAAACTTCAATTGAAAATCGAGTTGCGCAGCAACAAAGATTTCTGGGCCGGCATCATGTTGATCGCGACCGGTGCCGCGTCGATCTTCATCGCCCGCGATTACCCGTTCGGCGGCACGATGCGGATGGGGCCCGGCTACTTCCCGAGCATGCTCGGCGGGATCCTCGCCCTGTTCGGCATCTACGTCATGATCATCGGACTGCGCAGGGGCGAGAAGATCACGGTTCACTGCTCGACTCGGGCGTTGATTGTGCTGCCCCTCTCACTGATCGCGTTCGGGGTTTTGATGACATATGTGGGTTTCATACCGGCGCTGGCGGTGCTCATCTTCGGGTCGGCATCCGCGGGGCGGCATTTCAAATTCGTCGAAGTTTTGCTGCTTACTGTTATCCTGACCGCGCTCTCGGTCGCCATATTCATCTGGGGCCTCGGGTTGCCGTACCCGTTGATCAAAGGATTCTGACACCATCGCCATGGAACTTTTCAACCATCTGATCTTTGGGTTCAGCGTGGCGCTGTCGCTGCAGAACCTGCTCTACTGCTTCATCGGCGTACTGGTAGGCACCTTGATCGGCGTGCTGCCGGGCATCGGGCCGTTGGCGACCATCGCGATGCTGCTGCCGCTCACCTTCAACGTGCCGCCGGTTGCGGCTATGATCATGCTCGCCGGCATCTACTACGGCGCCATGTACGGCGGCTCGACGACTTCGATCCTGGTCAACCTCCCGGGCGAGACCGCCGCCGTGGTTACCTGCATCGACGGCTACCAGATGGCGCGGCAGGGGCGCGCCGGAGCGGCTCTTGCGATCGCGGCCATCGGCTCGTTTTTCGCCGGCACCGTCTGCACCTTGTTGATCGCGCTGTTCGCCCCGCCGCTTGGCGAGTTTGCGCTGAAGTTCAGTTCCGCGGAGTATTTCTCGCTGATGCTGATGGGTCT
>DAIRFP010000145.1:0-13026 GCA_036794995.1 Thermodesulfobacteriota bacterium
TGAAATCCGGTTGCTTTTTCTAACCCAGTTGTCCGTTCTTCGTGTCCTTCGTGTGCTTCGTGGTAAATAGAATAACCTTAGTTGAGCACCAAAGAGATCCATCATGCGGGCGGATGTGAGGCACACCAGCGGGATAATCACTCGCAGTGTGCCTTGGGATTTAGGACGCTTCGCAAGAAAGTTCATTCTCCGATTCCAAAGTGTTACGTGAAGAATAAGTGCCTCAATTTAAGAGGGGACTAGACTAGTAGTTCCTTTGTTGCGAAACGCCGATCTTGAGTCGCTGCAAAACTCTGATGCTCGAACCTCGCGGCTATTTTTTTAGCGCCGCTGGCAACCCGTTGTAATCGTGCAGTACGTCCAAATTCATCCGCTCGACAACGTCGGCTGGCACGGCGCAGCGCGGCGGAAAGCTGGCGGGCAGTGCTGGTTTGGTCATATCGAAAATCATTTTCGTCTCCAACACCTTCTTGTTTCGATCCTCTTCATGCTCGTTGCGGTTTATGTCATAGGATTTCGGTGTGAGGCGATTTCCCAGAGCGTAGGGGATGATCGCTAAGTCGCGATCCGCTTGAAAACGCGTGCACATGCACCAAAGAACCTCCACCTCGTCGAAAACGTCCACGTCATCGTCCACGATGAAGACGTGCTTGATGAGCGAGTCGAGCGCGAGGGCGGTAAATGCGACTTGCTTGGGCTCGCCCTCCCGGGTTTTTTTGACTGAAATATAAGCGTGGGCACGGCCCATTCCTGAAACTGGCAGGTTCACCATGGTTACGCATGGTGCGATCTCGCGCAGGCGACGGTAGAGATTGCCCATGCGTGGCAGCGCACCCAGGCATGTGTGTTCGATGTGACCGCTGAAAAGCGTTTGATAGATCGCGTCCTTGCGCATTGTAATGGCGGTAACTTTAACATAGGGCGCCGGCCCGACACCGGTGTAATAACGCGGATACTCGCCGAAAGGCCCTTCGCTCCGAAGCGCTTTGGGATCGGTGTCGATCACCCCTTCGATGACGATCTCGGCTCGCGCCGGGACCATCAGATCCACCGTCTCGGCGCGCACCATCTCCAGAGGTTCGCCAAGCAAGCCACCGCAGGCGTCCAATTCACCGCCTATCCCGCCCGGCTGGGAAACCGCGGCCATCAGCAAAGCGGGATGATGGCCGACTACGATGGCGACCTCCAGGGACTTGCCGAGTTGGCGCATGCGGCTCAGGATACGGCTGGCATGGCGGCCGGGGTTCGTCATGAAGCCCAACTCCGTGCGGCTTTGAACTTCGTGGCGGTAAATTCCCGCGTTCAGTTTCCCGCTTTCCGGGTCCTTGAGCAGTGAGACCCCTGAATCGATGTAGTAACCGGAGTCAAGCTCGTTGTGCCAGACGACGGGCAGCTTATGAAGGTCAATTTCGGGGCCCTGCAAGATAACTTCTTTCACCGGGGCTCCGCTGGCGATTCCTTCTGCCGGTGAGATCGCGTTACTCTCTAGTTTAGCGTAGTCCGGCACCATGGTCTTCACCGTTGCGTCGATGCTCAACGCCAACCTTTCGTAGCTCGCGCAAAGGTTGACGAGGACGGGCAATTTCGAACCTCTAACGTTGGTAAATAGGACCGCGGGAAATTCAGGATAACGACTGTCGTGTCTCATTTTCTCGACGATCGCCGTAATCTCCCATTTCCGGTCGATTTCGGCATCGACGACTTTGATATGGTTGGGACATTTGTGCTCGAGATCCTTCAGGTAGGTTCGTATATCTTTGGGCACGGACCTCTTCCTCCTTGTCTTAGGCGGCTACGCGTCAGCTATCCGACCACCGTGGTAGCTGTCAAGCCTTGGATCGGCTCGTGTCATTTTTTGAACGGCAGAAAGGCGGCGGGTTGTGAATCGAGCAGCGACAAACCACGCAAGAGCCGGAGCCGGATAGAGGTTCTGCGCATGGCGGATCCTTTCGGGTTGGTCGTCCGGCGCAATCTTCAGTCAGACTTCCTCGAGAATGACGAAAGCCGTTCCAGCGATTGCTGCACCGTTGGGCGCCGGCCTGATTCGACATCCTCGCGCCGGCACATGTGAAACGCCGTGAGGGTCTTGTTGGCGCGCGCGAGGACAACGATTTGCTCAACATATTGCTCGAGCTTGTTTCCTGGAAACGCCCACATGGAGACGCTATCGGACAACGCGTCAAGATAGGCGCGGGCGCCGCAACATCCCAGGCTCATGGCCGCGTATCCGTGATTGATCACTTGAGGGACCACCGCGCAGGCGGGCCGTCCCATCGCCGGCGGTACGCCTTTATCGACTCGTCCCGCCGCTTCGCTGAGCACAAGACCTTGCTGGGAGTTAGCGAACAAAAGAACCACTTCGGGATCCACCGGCGAGTCGGCGAGGGGACCATAGATCACATGCTTCACTTCGCGCTGCAGCACCGGGATCGCCGCAACTTCCTCTGCGCGCACGTAGTCGAGCCCGCTCATGGCCTCGAGGGCTTGCTTGAGCTCGGCCGGATGGGTCGCTGCGGGCTGTGCCATATGATGCGTATGCACGCCGATGGAGCAGAGCTCGTGATCCTTCGCCGATGTAGCGAACGTGCGGGTTGCCGCCAACTGCCAAAAGACGCATCCCGCCGGCACCACGCCGTCGAATTCGGTGACGCCCGCGGGGATGGAGTCACAAAAGGAAACAGCGATGGGCGGGAGCGCGAGATCCAAACAACGCATCAAGTCATCGGCCAAATTTTTATAGTTGCGCATTACGGCTCCATAATTAAGGACAAATCACAGGATGGTGGCTCGGTCTATGGTGCTTGAGTGATTCTTACGAGTAACGGATTCTATAACTGAAAACTCTCCACCGCAATAAGAACGTGTGCGCGGTTATGATAGAGTGGTTTTACTCACTATTGAACCTGCGATATAGGTGATTCATGTTGTCTTGTTTAGTTTGAGGTGGTTGCGATGTCAAACTTTAAACCCCCGCCGGAGACCATTATGGATTGCTGCCAAAATTTGACGCCGGATTTTAGCGGCGAGCCTGAATCGACCGGTGATAAAAAAATAATCGGCCGGCGAATCGCCCTGAAGCGGTTGGCAGGTTTGGCCAGCGGCATCATGTTCGTCTCCAAACCGAATGCCCATGCTCAAGGCCGTCGAGTGCTGCTCGCCTTCTGCGGCCAGCTTCTTTGCGTCGTTCCCTACGAGGTGGCAAGAGCGCGCGGTCATTTCGCGGATGAAGGGCTTGACGTCAGGCTGGTCTACACCCGAGGCGGCAGCGTCGCCATGCAGGCATTGATTGGGGGCGCGGTGGATTACGCCGGCACCTCTTTCGACGTAGCTCTGCAAGCCTATGCGCGCGGCGCCAAGATCTCTCGTTTTGCCTCCACCGGAAGGTTGCCGCTTTTTGCTCTCGCCACGGCTCCGAAAGCGGCGAAGGAGATCCGGAACCTAAAAGACCTGGAAAACCGGACGGTGGGGATCTCGGCTCTAGGCAATGCCGAGCATGTCTTACTGATTTACCTCATGAAGCGCGCTGGGGCGAATCCCGACCGGGTGCGCTTCGCGACCCTCGGTACCAACCTTTACGAGCCGCTTCGACTTGGACAGGTGGATGCGGGTATGGTGCAGGAGCCGGCGTTGACTTTGATCACCGGCGCGGGTGGTGGAGTGATCGTCAACGCCATGGACATCGACGAAGCGAACCGCTATCTCGGCGGGCCCTACGAGTTCATGGGTGTGTCGGTGCGCTTGGAGGAACGGGACAAGCGGCGGGACGAGATGAGGCGGGTCGCGCGCGCTCTCGCCAGGGGATTGCGGGACACCCGCAACATTCCGACTGCCGAAGCTGTCGCGGCGCTGCCCAAAGAGCTCATCACCGGCGCCAATCGGGACCGGCTCGTAGGGATTCTCGAGCGCTACCGGCGATCGCTTTATCCCGACAACGTTAGGATCGACCCTGCCGCGGCGGACCGCGTTGCCGAGGCGCACAAGACCGCCGGCCTGATGGCTTCATCCGTCGACTACAAAGCATTGCTCGATCTGTCCGTGGTTGAGAACTAAGTGCTTCGCGTTTCAGATCTCGTCCTGGGTTACGATGAAGAGCCGGTCGTGGACGGAGTGGACCTTGAAGTTCCCGGAGGTAAGTTCGTCAGTCTCGTGGGCCCGTCAGGGTCCGGCAAGTCGAGCATCCTGCGGGCGATAACCGGTCTACTTACGCCGCGCGCGGGCCGCGTGGAATTGAATGGCAGCGGGGAGTCATCCGGGTTTTTGTTTCAGGACGATGCGCTCTTACCCTGGCGTACCGCCCGGGAAAATGTCGCCCTCGGCCTGCGCATTCGCAAGGCGTCGAAAAGCAGCGCGCTCAGCGCAGCCGACGCCTGGTTGAATCGGCTCGGCCTTGAGGGTTTTGGCGGGCGCTTTCCTCACGAGTTATCGGGCGGGCAAAGAAAACGGGTTGCCATTGCCCAGGTGCTTGTCTTGAAGCCGAAATTGCTGCTGATGGACGAGCCCTTTGCTTCCCTTGATGCGATTGTCCGCACCCGTCTTACCCAGGAACTGCTGACCTGGGTCGAGGAGGAGCATCTGAGCGTGCTTCTGGTAACCCATGATCTCGAAGAGGCGTTGACCGTTTCCGACACTGTCTATCTGCTTTCCCAGGGACCCCGGGCGCGAATGCGAAACGCCTATACGGTATCGATTCCCCGGCCGCGCGATGTTCTTGCCACCCGTCGACATCCTAGTTTTGCCCCGCTGCTAGAGCAGCTCTGGAAGGATATGTTCGCGGAAGTTGGCCCGCCGCAACAGGCGCCACTGAAATGAAACTGTTTCTAAAAAAACTGTGGGTGCGAAGATCCCTGTCGCTACTCTTTCTCGCGCTTGTCTGGGAATGGCTTTCCCGCCGGGGAACCATCGATCCGTTTTATGCGCCGCCCCCCAGCGAAGTCTTGCGGGTCATCGTCTCATTATTCTCCGAAGGACGGATTCTCACTCATTTGGAAGCGACTTTCACCGCCGCCGTCGCCGGACTGGTGATCGGTCTGGCGCTAGGGATCGTTTTTGGTTTTGCTGCCGCGCTCATCCCTCTGGTTGCCGAGCTGCTCGAGCCCGTCATGATGCTGCTCAATGCCATTCCCCGTGTCATCCTCGCGCCGCTATTTGTGATCTGGCTCGGTATCGAACTTCCTTCCAAGATCGCCCTCGCGGTGGTGCTGGTTGCCGTCCTAATATTTTTCGCCGTCTACAATGGCATCAAGGATGTCAATCAACTTTTGGTCGACCGCGTGCGGACCCTCGGCGGCGGGCGCATGGTGCTGTTGCGAGAAGTCTATATTCCTTCGGTGACGGCCTGGGTGCTTGGTAGCCTCAAGGTTGCAGTGGGGTTTGCCTTTACCGGTGCCTGCGTCGGTGAATTTGTTGCCGCCACTAGGGGACTCGGTTATCTGTTACAGTTCGCCCAGAGCACCTACAATGCGGCGCTGACACTGGGGCTCATATTTCTTATCATGGCGTTTGTCATGCTGCTGTTTGCCGGCGCCGAAAGCGTTGAACGCCGGCTCCTGCGCTGGCGTTATCGCGGCTCCAACGCCAAGGCCGGCTAACATCGGCGGCTCGCCGTTGACCGAGCCACACGCCGCAACGTTCTTTTCTGCTGTTGATTTCAGGCCGCTGATATTTCCAGCTTCGTTTGGCTGTGACTCCAGCGACCTCTGATAGATCGAAACAAGGCGTGACCTCACGGACGCATCTCAGTAGTGGCACCGAAGAAATGAATGGTGTAGGTTTTTGCGGGTAGAAGGGTGATTCCCGCAGCTAGGCTCGAGAAGGAGGGGTATCATGGCCGTGAGAAAAAACCCGAAAGTCAAAGATGCCGATCTGGCGCGCGTGGGGCCGGGTACCCCGGGGGGCGAATGGCTGCGCCGTTATTGGTTGGTTATCTCTCGTGCCGAAGATCTCAAAGATATTCCGCTGGGACTCAAGATCCTCGGCGAAGAACTGGTGCTTTTCCGTGACGATCAGGGCAGGCTGGGGCTGCTCGGGTTGCACTGCGCCCATCGCGGCTCGTCTTTGGAATACGGCGACATCGAGTGCGGCGGCCTCCGCTGCCCTTATCATGGTTGGCTCTACGACGTCGAAGGCCGCTGTCTCGAACAGCCCGCGGAGCCCAAGGACAGCCAATTTCATCTCAAGATCAGACATCTCTGGTATCCGGTGAAGGAGCTTGGCGGGCTCATCTTCGCCTACCTCGGTCCCAACAAGACATCGCCGCCGCCCCTGCCTCGATATGCGCCGCTGGTCAGAAACGACGGCAAGCTTTTTCTCGAAGCGCCGCGCACCTACGATTACAATTGGTTTAATTTTTTCGAGAACGCGCCGGACGTGACCCACCTGTCGATACTGCATCGACACAGCGGCTACGGGAAACAAACCTGGGGCAACAACTTTTTCGATTATCACAATATTCCGCCCTTCGAACCCGTCGAGACGGAGTTTGGCGTGAAGGCGGTGTCGCGCAAACCCGGCCCGAAGCCGGACACGGAATATGTCCACGAGCTGGGCGCATTTCTTCCCGGCATCCTCGATCTCGGCAGCGTGAACAGCACCGGCAGCGAAGAGCCGGACAATGAGCATACGATCTTTCTCACGCCCAGTGATGACGATCACTTCACGCTCTTTTCCATCGACTACTACACCGGCCTGGATCCGGACTTTTTTGATAAGATCTTGGCGCGACGTTACGGACCGGCCAGGAAAGAAGCGCCCAAGGAATACGATCGACGCAAGTATAAGTCTTTCAAGGGCAGCATCGCCCAGGAAGATATCGTCACCCAGGAGACTCAAGGCATGTTGGGGGAGCGTCGCGAGCAGCTTGGTTACGCGGATCGCGGCGTCATAATGTTACGCCGGATGGTTCGGGAAGCGATCGAGACAACCCTAAAAGGTGGACGACCCAAAGGGGTTTTCACCGACGAGGAGGCGGGCAAAACCATCGAGTTCGGCTGTTTTACGGGGATAAGGCCCAAGGGATCACCAGAGAGCAGGTGTCAGGTTTCAGTTGGGAATCGCGGATCGAGTAAATCCGCTATATCGAGTGATACCGGAAAACATTAGAGACTCACTTTGGAGTGAGGAGAATCTCATGATCGGACATGCGAGAAAGTTGTTCATGGTTTTGGTGACGTTGATCGTTATCGGTTTGGGATCGGCGGCGCCCGCCCAGGAATTCTACAAGGACAAAATGATCACGTTCATCGTCGGCTATTCGCCGGGCGGCACCTATGACCAGTACACTCGGTTGATCGCCCGGCACATCGGCAAGTATATTCCAGGCACTCCCACGGCCATTGTCGAGAACATGCCCGGAGCCGGCGGGATCATCGCCGCCAACCATCTCTACAATCGGACGAAAGCGGATGGACTCACCGTGGGGGCATGGGCCGCGCCGTTGATCCTGCAGCACATCATGGGCAACGAGGCGACGAAGTTTGACGGCCGCAAAGTCGGCTGGGTCGGCATACCGGGTCCTTACGATACGGCCTGCCATTTCAGCCGGGAGAGCGGCATCAAAACAGTGGAGGAATGGTTTGCCGCCAAACGGGCGGTGAAAATTTCCTCCATTGGTCCAGGGACGAGTTTGTCGGACGTACCGAAGCTGCTGAAGGCGTCCCTCGGATTACCGCTGGAAATCGTCGAAGGATACAAGGGCGGAGCAGAGGCCCGGTTGGCGGTTGAGAACGGCGAAGTCGATGGACTTTGCGCCTCGTGGCAGGCGACCAAGGTATCCTGGCGCAGTCAAATGGAGTCGGGAAAGATTCGCGTCGTGCTCCAGGCAACCTTGAAGTCCCATCCCGACTTGAAAGACGTTCCGCTGGCTAACAATTACGCCAAGACCGACGAGGCGCGCACCCTCCTCAAGGTCGCTGACAGCGTGCATGTCTACCAGTTTCCCTATTCGGTCGCGCCCGGCACGCCTTCGGAACGCCTGCAGATTCTCCAGCAGGCTTTCGTCAAAACCTTGCGCGATCCGGAGCTGGCGGCGGAGGCCAAGAAGGCCCAGTTGGAAGTTGACCCCGTCGATGGGATGACCACGGCAAAGACCTTTGCCGGTTTGTATGAACTGAATCCCGCGCTCGTAGATAAATTGAAGGGGCTTCTCATACCGAAGCGCTAGAGACCACTGGGTTATGACAACTACTTTGCGGTCTTGGCGTCTTGGCGCGATGAAAAGATGATCAGAGAACAATGATATCGCGCAAAGGCGCAAAGGACGCCAAGGAAGAAAGAGCATTAAGATGAAAAAAGTCGTCGTTACCGGTGGCAGCGGCAGACTGGGACAGTTTGTGATTCGCGAGCTGCTCGCGCACCGTTATGCAGTTCTCAGCCTCGACAGAGTCCCGCCGCGGGCGAAGCTGTGCCCGAGCTGGGTTGCCGATCTGCGCCATTCCGGCGATCTCTTCGAGGCTCTCAAAGACGCTCAGGGCATTATCCATCTCGGCGCCTATCAGGCGCCCAACCTCGCGCCGGACGCCGAGACCTTCGGAAACAACGTGACTTCGACCTACAACGTTTTGAGGGCCGCCGCCGATTTAGGAGTGAAGAAAGTCGTCATCGCGTCGAGCACGGCGGCCTTCGGTTTTATCTACGCGAAAAAACTCTGGGCGCCCGATTATTTGCCGCTCGACGAAGGTCATCCTTCGACGCCGCAGGACTCCTACGGGCTATCCAAGGTGCTCGGTGAACAAATCGCCGGTTCCATAGCGACCGTGCACAAGGAGATGACGATCAGCAGCCTGCGCTTTCCGGGAGTGAACTTCGATCTGTCCTACGAGAGCTTTAGGGAGCGCTGGCGCAACCCGGCGACCCGGGCCAATGGCTTCTGGACCTATATCGACGCGCGGGACGCGGCGATGACTTGTCGGCTAGCACTAAAGGCCGCGTTTCTTGGACACGAGGTTTTTATCGTGTCGGCGCCGAATAACTGTATGACACAACCGACCCTGGAACTCGTCAAGAAGTATCTCCCGAAGGGCGCGAGAATAAAAAAAGTCTCCGGCACACACTGGAGCTGCGCCGATTCGGCAAAGGCACGGCGGCTGCTGGGCTTCAAGCCGAACCACGTCTGGCAGGATTATCTGCCGGAAGGGCAAACCGCGCCTGGGTTGGGGTCCTTGACTCATGGCTAGATTGAAGGAGATTTTGATAAGTCAGCGGCGATGGGCGGCAAGATATCGAGGGCCTCTCCGGCACGCGGATTCCGGGTTAGCTTCATGGCCGATCAATCCTAGAGAAACTCTAACGTCTATGACCGCGAGAAACTGAGTGCACCTTTTCAACGTCTTAGACTTGTAGAGAGGACTTTTTCGGCTTATCTTCACCTTCAGGATCGGTCATTGAGTCGGGACGACGAGAGTTTTCCCCGAGCCGCTGCCAGAGCTCGTGCGGATCGAATCACGACCTTTTTATCATTCTAAACCACCTATGGAATCCGCGATCCCCGCCTGCGATACCGGCAAACCTAACTCAAATGTTCACATCCGGCGCACCGGCATCAATCCCAATTGTTGGTACATGATAGCCAAATCCTCGGAAGTCGGGCAGCAGCCGGTCAAGCGCGAGATATGGCGCCAATCCGTCGTGCTGTTCAGAACCGCGAAGGGAGAACTCCATGCGCTGGAAGACCGGTGCGCTCATCGGTTCGTGAGCTTGAGCTTTGGGCGAGTGATCCAGGACCGAATCGAATGCGCCTATCATGGCTGGCAGTTCAACGGCGCAGGTCAGTGTGTCTATATTCCCACCCTGTCAGCCAAGCCGAGCCTGCCGAACTGCCGGGTCAGATCGTTCCCGCTCGTGGAAAAGCACGGGTTCGTGTGGATCTTTCCGGGCGATCCGCAATTGTCCCATACCGTGGCGCCGATGGAGATGAAGGAATGGGACGATATAAGCGAGATTCCCAGTGTCGCCAAACTGACGTGCCGGGCTCATTTTTCCTACTTAGTTGAAAACTTGATGGACATGTATCACGGCAGCTTACACGCGCAATATCAAGTATGGACCGCGCAAGCGCTACAAGGAGTGCTGCAATCCGAGAATCAGGTGACGGCGACTTATCAAGCGACGACTTACTACCGGGTAAAGAGCCTTTGGTCGATTTTTCAGCTGGCTATCCCGTCGCTACGGAAGCTTCACTCGGCGCCGCTCACCGTTACGTATGACTATCCCAACTGGAAAGCCAGGTTAGGGGATGACTTCAAAATTTATTGCGTGATTTGCCCGGTCAACGAACGCTTAACCGAAGCGTATCTCATTCACTACACTTCCATTGGCAAGTTCAGAGCGATGAACCACCTGCCGACGGCCGCGCGCCGGCTGCTAAGGCGCGCCCTCAACAACGTGGCCCAGAAACTGCTGACCAATCTAGTCCGCCAAGATGTCTTGATGATCGAGGACGAGCAACGCGCGTTTGATGAGAGTCCCCTGAGGCAGCCATTCGAAGTCAATCTCACGATTCACCGTGTACAGCAGTTAATGCGCCGACAGGCCGCCGAAGAGCGGCTCCTCTGACAGTTTTTTTGGATTCATCCTTGGACGATTTGATGGCCCTCCTTCGGCGCTTCTTGGAGTCGCGGATAAGCAAGAGACTCAATCGTTATGACGGAGTCGTCAATAGAGTCGATCCGAACCAACCCAAGAACATTGAGACGGCCGAGAAAGTCGCTGTCGTCGGAGCGGGATTGGCGGGCATCGCGGCCGCTTCTCTACTTGCCGAGCGGGGATTCAGGGTAACCCTGTTCGAGCGGAATCTCTACCTCGGCGGCAAAGTCGGCTGCTGGAACTTCTCCCTCGGGAACGGTCTTAGCACCAAAATAGATCACGGTTTTCACGCCTTTTTCAGGCACTATTATAATTTGCGCTCGTTCATGGAAAAGATCGGCGCGACCAGATGCCTGAGAACCATCGACGATTACCTGGTCTTTGCCAAAAACGGCAAAACTTTTAGCTTCAAGAAGGTCGCGACCACTCCTGGGCTCAACATATTGTCCCTGGGCTGGAACAAGTTCTTCAGATTTCGCGATCTGTTGTTCAATCCTTCGAGCTGGAAGATGGTCGAGTTTTTGGAGTATGATGAAAGCCAAACGTTCGCCAAGTATGACTCCGTCAGTTTCGAGGATTTCGCGACTCAGGCCAACCTACCGGCGTCGTTGAAATTCGTCTTCAACACCTTTGCCAGGGCTTTTTTTGCCCCCGCGGATAAATTGAGCACCGCCGAGCTGATGAAGAGTTTTCATTTTTTTTATCTGAGCCACGATCATGGGCTGCTCTACGATTACTTCGATACGGACTATCAGCAGGCCCTTCTCGAACCCATCAGTCGATATCTGCTTCAGCACCAGGTATCGATAAGCCTCGGCCATACGGTGGAAGCCACGCGCCGTGAGAACGACCGATTTAGGGTCGGCTTGGAGGAGTTTGATTATCTGATTCTCGCCGCCGATGTCGTCGGAACAAAAAACATCTGCGCCAAATCTTCCTGGATCAGGCAGCTATCGGAGGAAACATACTCGGAGCTGATGTCCTTGAAGGCTTCCGACGGCTATGCGGTGTATAGAATCTGGCTGGATAAACCTCTCCGTCATGAATTCCCCGTGTTTATCGTCACCGAGAGAGTCGATGTCCTCGACTCCGTGACCTTCTACGACCGGTTCGATAAGTCCGCCGCAAGCTGGGCGCGCGGCTGTGGCGGCGGTGTCTACGAGTTGCACTGTTACGTGCTCCCTTCAGAGGGATTGGCCGACGCGGACGTGAAAGCCGCGTTCCTAGCGGAATTCTTTTCGTATTTTCCGGAAATTCGCGGCGCCAGAATAGTTCACGAGCATCTGCAAGTGAGGCATGACTTCAGCGCCCTTTATACTAACCTGAACAAGACGAGACCCGAGTACAAAACGGCTATCCCGAATTTCTATTTGGCGGGCGACTGGGTCAAGACCGGCACCCCGGCGATGTTGATGGAGGGAGCCTATACGTCAGGACTCTTGTGCGCCAACTCCATCCTGGCGAAAAAGGGTCTTCAAGAGGAGCCCGTTCGGTCGGTGCCGATCCGGGGACTCTTCGCCTAGCCAAGGCGCAAGACACACTGGCGATCGAGGCGTGAGTGCCGACTAGCGAGTTTCGGGTTTCGAGTCTCGCGTTTCGAGTTAGAACCCGGAACTCGAAACTGTAGTTTGCCCGCGACCGGAGAGGCTCGCTCCTCGGTCGCCTTTCCGTGAATAATCCAGGCGGGTAGATTTCGGCGGGTAAGAGTAAGAAATGTCACCGACCTATCTGCTGATCAACCTCGCCATCATCTCCGTGCCGTTGTGGTACACGCCGGACAAGCGGATTGGCTATTATCGCCGGTTACCCGCCGTGGGCTTTTCGATCCTAGTGGTCGGTTCCTGCTACCTGATTTGGGATATTTTCGTCACCGCCCGGGGCGAGTGGAGCTTCAACAGCAGATATTTGACCGGCATAGAGATTCTTAACCTCCCTCTGGAAGAAATTCTGTTCTTTATCACGGTTCCGTATAGCTGCCTGTTTATTTATGAGGGCTTTTTGTACGCGACCAAAAACCGCTGCTTCAAAATCCCGAACAGTGTTGTCATCGCGGTGATCGTTGTGTTGACGGCCGCGAGCATCGCGTTCCATCGCCAGGGATATACGATGAAGGCATTGGCCTCGTGTGCGGTTTTTCTTGCGGCGGCATTGTTGTTTGATCGGTCTCTCATAAGAAGCAAGCAATACTGGCTGTGGATCGCGGTCTGCTATATACCTTTTATGATCTTCAATTCGGTGCTGACGGCGTTGCCCGTCGTCGAGTATGATAGCGCGGCAATTTGGGGGGTTCGTTTGGGCACTATTCCCTTGGAAGATTTCTTTTACAATTATTCCATGTTGTCCTTTTATCTTTTATTTTATCGAATGATCAGGAAAGAAACCTCGGATTAGCGGGATGCAAATTTCAAAGAACCGAATCGGCGGGTCCAGAGCGCTGTGATGGCTCTA
>DAIRFP010000388.1:0-3178 GCA_036794995.1 Thermodesulfobacteriota bacterium
ACATGCCGGTGAACCTGCACATTCTCACCGGCTTTAACTACAGCCGCTTCGACCGCAAGGGTCTCGATACCTATCGCACCGCGGTCAACACGAAGCTCACCGATGCCGCCAACACATTGTTCGATCTCGTGTTCAGCGGCGTGATGGCGCGGTTCCCCAGGCTCAAGTTCGTCTACGTGGAGAATGAAGTGGCGTGGCTGCCATTCTTCGTCCATGAATGGGACAAGTACTACACGCGCTTCCGCACCAAAGTGCCGCTCCCGTTTATGAAAAAGCTGCCTGGCGAATACGTCAGCGAACAAGTGTATGCCACCTTTTTCAGTGATCCAGCGGGCGGGCAGCTCATGAACCGGTTTGGCCAGGACACTTTTATGTGGTCCAATGATTACCCCCATGCGGCGTCGACCTGGCCCCACTCCCGCAAAGTCATCGCCGAGGAGTTGGGTCACTTGCCCAAAGATGTGTTGCGAAAAGTCGTGCGCGAAAACGTGATTAAACTTTACGATCTCAAAATTGACGGAGTTAATGCATAAATGCTGAAAGGAGTTGAACTATGAGCGCAACTGGAGCTGCAGGAAAGATCGAGGAGAAACCCAAAGCTTATGTGTTTTCCCTAAAGACGCCGTACATGCAACAGGGCCGGGTGACGCAACTGGTGGCGGAAACCCCGAATATGCGGATCCATACAAAGATCAATGCAGAGGGCGGTGAAAATGAGATTCACACCCACCTTGCCGAAGACCATTCCTTCATCGTTTTGGAAGGCGAGATGAGCGTATTCGATGAAAACGGCAACGAGATGAAGCTCAACCAATATCAGGGAGTCATGATTCCCAAGGGTGCCTTTTATCGTTACCTCAATACCGGCTCAGGTAATTTAGTCGTCCTGCGTATCGGCGCCGGGGTTCGTAATAAACCCGCAGCCGGCGAAGCCAAGCGAGTGCGTCCCGATGGCAGGGAAATCTTGGGCGATTCGGTTGAGAACAAGAGTCTGCCTCCCATCGAGGCGCCGGGCAAGTTTTTCGCCGAATCCGCCAGCTAGGAGCAACTCAACCTTTCCGGACAGCTGGAAGGTCTCTACTTCGGGCGGCGGGGCTCGGCCAACCCCGCGCCGGGTTGCTTGAACTTTCGGCGGCGCACACCAAGCAGTCGACCATGAGCTTTAGCGAGCTCGCCTGCGCGCCGCTTGCGCGGGCTTCTGTGGGTGTAATTCTGCCACGCCACGGCCATGGCTCTGTCGATTTCCGGAGCGGCGGGGTCGCATCATAAATAATAGAATCGTTCCCGAAAACGTTTGGAGAATTCCTCTTTCGTCAATTGGACGCTCGGCATTCCCGTACGAACCTCGGTTTGGGCATGTTCTCTCCCGCGGAACGTCATTGGACATTTTCTCCTTCATGCTAAGCTCAGTCTGAGCCGGTCGAAGCCTGCCATTGTTTTGGGTCCAACAACCTACATGCTGGTTGAACATTGACCACGCTCTTTCTATACTTTTTATTGGATGGAGCGTAAAGAAAACAGATGCCTGCCCTGAAGATCGCAACATGGAACGTCAACGGAATCCGCGCGCGGGAGACGCAGGTTCTCGAATGGGTTCAGCGCGAGCGGCCTGATGTCGTCTGCCTGCAGGAGCTCAAGTCGACCGTGGCGCAGGTGCCGGCCTCGCTGTGTGAGCTGCAGGGATATCGCTGCTATTGGCACGGCGCCCGGGCCTATTCGGGTGTCGGTCTGCATATCCGGCAGGACTCGCCTCTGGGAGAGCCGCGATTCTTCCATCCGACCTTTGATTTTGAAACCCGCATCGTCACCGCCCAGATGGGCGACCTGAATTTCGTGTCGGTTTATGTTCCCAACGGCGGCAAGGATTTTCCGGCCAAAATGCAGTTCCTGTCCGAAATGGAACGCTACGTTGGCGAAATCCACGCCGGCGGCGGGCGGCTCGTCCTCTGCGGCGACCTCAACATTACCCGCACCGAACGTGACGTCCATCCGAAGGAGCGCAATCCGGCCCTGGTGGGGCAGCGGCCGGAGGAGAGAGCGATGCTCGAGCGCATTCTGGCGCAGGGGTTGGTGGACGTGGGGCGCGCGCTGGATCCCGACAATGAGAATCTTTTCACCTGGTGGGCGCCCTGGCGAAACATGCGCCAACGCAATATCGGTTGGCGGCTGGATTACGTCCTGGCAAGCCAGGCTTTAGCCTCCAAGGCAGCGGAGTGCGCGGTCTATCGTGAGACTGGAACCAGCGATCACGCGCCCGTGGTGGCAGTCTTCGACGTGAATTAAAGACGTGGTCCCATGGCGGCCCCGAAAAAACCGCAAGCATCAAACCCGACGCGGTCACGTGCAGAAAAAAAATCCCGTTCACAATCTCCCGGCCTGAGCAAGTTCGGCAAACTCGCCGAGTACAATCGACGGCGGCGCTTCGACGTAACTCCGGAGCCCGCGCCCAGAGCGGGGCGCGCCCGGAGCGAAGCCCTGGAGTTTGTCATCCAAAAGCACCGCGCGAGCAGCCTCCACTACGATTTTCGCCTGGAGCACGACGGCGTCATGCTCTCCTGGGCGGTGCCGAAGGGGCCATCGCTGGATCCCGCAAACAAACGTTTCGCCATGCAGACCGAGGACCATCCCATCGAGTACAATCAATTCGAAGGGGTCATACCGGAAGGAGAGTATGGCGGCGGGACCGTCATGATCTGGGATCGCGGCACCTGGGAGCCCGAAGTGGATGACGTCGATCGGGCCTTGGCGAAGGGCGATCTCAAGTTCACGCTTCACGGCCAAAAGCTCCGTGGCTCCTGGGTGCTCGTGCGAATGCGGCAGCGACAATGGCTGTTGATCAAGCACCGCGACAAAGCCGCTTCAACCATCGATATTATCGCGGCCAAGCCGCGCTCGGCGGTTTCCCGGCGCACCCTGGCGGGCATCGCCCAGAGCGCCGGTGCCAGCCCGCGACAGTTGGCCCAGGCCAAGGAGGCCGATGCCTCAACACCCGATCCGTCAACCTAGCCTCTTGTCTCAGAAGTTCACTTAAAATTCCGCTGTGTGACAGAGCCGAAGTTCACTTTCAAATCCCCCTTGATCCCCCCTGAAGCTGTGAAAAAATCGAAGCTAGGCGTAGGCTGGGTGGAGCGAAGCGATACCCACCGTCGAAAATCATGCACCGTGATGGGTATCGGCG
>DAIRFP010000389.1:0-3167 GCA_036794995.1 Thermodesulfobacteriota bacterium
ACGGGAGAAGTCAATCTTGCCGAACTTAGGTCTGTTCTGCGGCGCCCAGCCTTCGGCTCATAGCCGCGGCCCTCGCAAGGATGCTTTCCTCAAAGGCCGCGATAAACTTCCGACCGGTGACCTAGGCGCACGATCACGACCAGCAGACTTTTGTCACGTATTTGATAGACGATTCGATAGTCGCCCACGCGCGCGCGGTAAAAGTCACCTTCGCCTGCCAGCTTCTTTACACCTTGGGGTCGCGGATTGTCCGCTAGCGAGTCGATACGCTGGCCAAGCCGCTTCTGCACCGATTTGTCCAAGTCTCTAAACTGGCTATCGGCCCTCGGCGTGAACTCAATGCGATATGCCAACTAAAGCCCCAAGTCTTTCTTGATCTTGTCCCAGGAAACCGTTCCTTTTTTCTTCGCTTCAGCCAGCGCCGACCGTGCTTCCTCAAGATCGATCTTGTCTTCCAAGGCTTCCAGCAATTTCACGTCCTCGATCGGCACAACAGCAACGATCTCTTTTCCGCGCCGGGTGAGCGTCACGCGCTCCTTACCGAAAGCCGCCCGGTTGATGATCTCCGAAAACTGAGCCCGCGCCTGTACCGTGTTAACCTGTCCCATAGCCGTTTAGCCCCTCCTATGTCTGAAATGTACATTACCGCTTAAATGTAGTCAAGAGTTTCTAATGCAACTGTCCCAATGCTATTCGAGCCGCAATAGGATCTTTGCTTATAGGGAACCGCCTCAAGCGGGATCCATCGATGATAAGCCGTTTGTATAGAGAGTATGAAGAGAACCGCGATCTACGCTGAGAAGCGTTAGTAGCCCGAACGCTGCGTTCCAGGGTGCCAACTCAGAATCCAGACTCAGGCCTTTGCCTTAGTTTGCTTGCACCGATCAGGGATGAACTCATGGCCCCGGCGGGACTTTGTCGACTAGTTTGCCGTCGGCGTAGAGCTCGTAACCTCTAACGCCAAGCTCGTAGCCCTGGGGCGGATGGTCGGACATGTCCATGACGACCAGATCGAGAACAATCAGGGTCTCGCCTTGGGCGCGAATCTCGAAGGGAAATTTGATGGGACCGACGGTGTTTCTGATCGGCGCGCCGCGCTGGCCCTTTTTGAGGATGCCGCTGACGTCCTTGAGTTTCAGGTGGATGGCGTCGAAGGCCCCTGCATTGACACTGCCGCGAAAAATCCGCGCGCTGCTCTTGCCGATGTACTGTGTCAGATCGACCGTTTCAGGGGCGCCGCCCAAACTCTTCCAGCCTCTCTGCCAAAATTTGAGTCCCGGCCTTGGACTGACCAAGAGCTCGCCGACCGTGACGGTGAGCTTCGCAAAGTCGCCGATGGCCTCGCGGTGATCCTTGAGGCGAACTTCCAGCATTCCCTGGCTCGGCTGTGCTGCCGTGGCCGGCATGGCGAGACAGAGCGCGAGAACGAGGCTAGAACCCCAGTCATAGATGCTACTCATTTTTTCGAATTGAGTGACGCGATGTCCCGGAGAATCTCTTTCTCCTGCCATTTGTCGGTGTAGTAGTCGACCCTGCGAATGCCGCGCCGGTCGATAAGCGTCGTCAGCGCGGTATGCTGGATTTGGCCATCCGGTGTCTTTCTCACGGAGACACCGAATCCCTGCCAAACCTTGGCCAGCTCTTTTTCGGATCCGGTGAGAAAGAGCCAATCATTGGAATCGGCTTTGAACCGTTCGGCGTAGCTTTTTAAGACCGCGGGAGTATCCCTCTCCGGATCCGTGGTGATGCTTAGCAACAGAAAGTCGTCGAAGTGTTTTTCCCGGAGGGTGCGTTGGATGGCGGCGAACTTCGCCGTCAGCAGCGGGCAGACATCCGGGCAGGTTGTGAAAATGAAAGTCGCCAGCACGATCTTTCCTCTGGCATTGACAAAGCGGAAGGGCTTGCCGTTCTGATCGACTAACGTGAAGTCCGGCACCTTGGTTTGAACGGCCTGGCGGCCGATCTCGGGCTTCTTCGGCGGAATCGGGAAATGGGGCAAGGCCGGAGCGGCCGAGAGACTCAGGAAAAGCACAGTGGATGCGAGCAGCCGGTCAATGCTCAATTTTGAATTCATAGGTAACGTCGATACGCTTCGTACCGTCAGGGATATCGTCGCGAACCACGTAGGTGCTGGAAAAGGTCTGTTCTTCCCCGGCGAGTATTTTTACCGGTAAAAGCAAGGCACATTCGACAAGGTCCAGATGCTCGGCGAGAGCGGCGGGCTCGACCCGGTGGCTGATCCGTGTATAGAGATCTTTGTCCGTGAGGTTCTTGACCCGGTAGGCGATGGTGAATAACTCGTTCGGCCGGGTGACGGTTTCTTTGATCGTTGGTTTCACTTCGAGCAGACCGTCTTGCGGCACTAACGTCGCAAATCCCACTTTCACTCCAGAGGCCCAATCGAGAAACATGCGCCAGTTGCCACCTTCTCTGACGAGGGCAAACTCTTCGTGTCCTTCGATCATTTCCAGACCACCGCTTCGCTTCAAGTTGTCGATAGCGGTCAAAATTTTCTTTTGTTCGTTCGGTGGCAACGCGTTGAGCCGTTCCTCGTCCCAATCCAGTAGCAAAGTCCCCAAGCCGTTCATGTCCGGAGCCCTGAAGGCCAAGGTGATCTGCGCGCGGCCATCGTTTTCCCGCCTGATCTGAGCCGGGGTGAATTCAATCAATTGAGAAAGCTTGCGGGCAGCTGCGAGCGTAAAACCGGTAAACGGGCCGCGCTCCCGGACGTAGACCTTTTCATTTTTGAGACGCTGATCCGGCACAGAAATAAACCGGTAGGCCAGCCGGAAATCGCGGGAGTAAATGGCCCTAAGATAATGGGTGAGGACACCGACGGGGTCGTCATTCGCGGAATGCCGCTTCTCTCCCAGTAAATAAGCGGCAGGGAGGAAAAGCAAAAGCGCTGCCGCGGCGAACAGAACCAGAAATTTGACCCGAGGACACATCCGTGAGTTCGAGCTCTAGCCCGGATCATTCACGCCTGGCAGCGATCGAGGCGCGAGCCCTCCGGAGCGAGGGCTCAGCCTGAGGCTGATCCGCCTCTGGCGGAAATGGGCCTGTGTCTTGGCGCGGCCCGCAAACTGGACGTCTGGAGCGATCACCTGGGAGCGATGTGAACATTGAACCAATGCCAAAAACGGCATTGAGCTTTTCGTCTCTGTGCC
>DAIRFP010000390.1:0-3164 GCA_036794995.1 Thermodesulfobacteriota bacterium
GTGGGAACGCAAAGCAAACATGTATACCCAACTCATTGAAGCCCTCTACGATCTTTTACAGTATTGTGAGATCAAGAAGGCAGATTACGGCGATGGCGCAGGCTACGCGGACGACAAACTGAAGGAGTTGGCGGAAAAATACAATCGAGCCTACTGGGAAGTAAAAAAGGCGACAGCTCTTGCAGGGTTTGTTTTGTCCTCTGACGCCGCGGCAATCCTCAGGGAGTTGAGAGACCGTCCCGAATTGGAATGGGATAAAAATCCACCGTGGGAGGTCTATGGCCAAGACTATGAGTTCTACCGTGATGCTCTCGACAAGATCGTTGAGGTCGCCAGGAAAGACATGAAAGCAAGAAGGTTTTAATCAGAGCAGCAACTCACCCTGTGCGTGGCGCAGGCCGCTTTTCAACGAGAGGTTGCCATTGCGAATTCTTCGCCAATTACGTGACTTGTTTGAACGTAAGGTAAATGTAGGCCCCGAAACGATGGCCTCCACATCAATACGTCTCGCGTATCAATTAATAGATTCGCTCAAAAAGGATGGGCATCTACCCGACACCCGAGAAGCCGATGCCGTGCTCAAGGAACTCTTTCGCGCATATTTCTGTTTGGCGAGTCTTCACGCCGCGAGGCACCTCCAGAAGCCAGCCGGTAATTCCTATCGACTTTCAATGCTTAACTCCCTCAGGAAGCACGAAAGCGACCTGGTCCGAGAGACGTTTTTGGAAGGTGCTGTTCTAGACGAAGCTTTTGCCTGCTATCTTCAGGGAAAACTTTCCGTTCAAGACCGCGAGGCAATTGACGCCTGTCGCAAACCACTACGACTTTCCGAAGAAAACGTTCTTCAGAATTTTGCTGCGAAAGTGTACGTGCGTCTAATGCGCCTTCTGGGCTCAGACGTCCACAAAATACTGTTCATAGGGGATCTTCCCTTTCTATTAGCCGTGTGGATTTCAACGATGTCTTTCATCACCAGCGCGAACGCTTCGGTTCTCAATAAATTGACTCCGGTAATGGAGGAGTAGTCTTTGATCTCCCCGGACTGGGAAGCGGGCTAACCGCAATTTCTCGTGCGCCGTGAAAAGGCGCTGGTCCACAGTGGGAGTGGAAGATAAACCCACCCGGGAACTGGTTCGCTCCGCCCGGTAGCAACCGAAGCGGCGGTGAAAGTAATGAAGCCGTCGGAGCCTTTGGTGTAGAGGGTCGCTTTGGCGACTTGGCGAGCGTGTAGGCCGTAACCTAAGTGAACGCGGAGCAGGCCCCGAAACGGGTGATGCAGAAGCCGACCTGTCGAGAATCGAGGGAAGGCCGACGACGATGGAAGAATACGAGCGAAAGAGTTCCATCGGATCTGCCGGGGTATTCGCGACGGCATGCAAGCAAAGGGGATCAGACGCAACACGGGAAGCCCCAGCGGTGCTTCAGTCAACCGGCAACTCGCGAGAGACAGGCCGGGCCGTTTGGGGTGGCGGAGAGGCCCGCAGTACCGGTGAAGTCGGGTAACGCCGATGGAGGGAAGGGGCCTCAGTTGAAGGGAAACGCAAGAAGCAGCAAAGGACCGAGGGATTGACGATGAGTCTAGCAACCCCACCAAGCGTTCAGAAGTTGCAGACGGCGTTACACGGCAAAGCGAAGGGATCACCTGACTTTCGTTTCTATGCGCTGTACGACAAGGTGTGCCGGGAAGATGTTCTGGCGTTTGCTTTCGACTGTTGCAAAGCCAATGGCGGAGCAGCGGGAGTGGACGGCCAGACGTTCAAGGACATCGAGGAATACGGTGTTAAGCGGTGGTTGGATGAACTGACGCGAGAGCTGAAAAGCCGAACGTATCGACCACAACCCGTACGGCGCGTTTACATTCCCAAGCCGGACGGCAAGCAACGGCCATTAGGGATACCGGCGCTGAAGGATCGAGTCGCGCAAACAGCAGCTGTTCTGGTGCTGGAGCCGATATTCGAAGCCGATCTGCAGCCGGAACAATATGCCTATCGTCCAGACCGCAGCGCATTGGATGCAGTCAAACAGGTCCACAAGCTGCTCAACACAGGTCATAGAGAAGTTGTTGACGCCGATTTAAGCGGCTACTTCGATAGCATTCCTCACGCCGAACTGATGAAGTCGGTGGCTCGCCGTGTTTCCGACGGAGCCCTGCTGCATCTGATCAAGATGTGGTTGGAAACTCCCGTTGAAGAAACCGATGAGCGGGGGCACACGCATCGGAGCACGCGCAATCGGGATACGGGGAGAGGTACTCCGCAGGGGGCGCCAATCAGTCCGTTGCTCAGTAACCTTTATATGCGCCGGTTCGTGCTCGGATGGAAAACATTGGGGTACGAGAAGCGTCTGCGCGCCACGATCGTGAACTATGCCGATGATCTGGTGATCTGCTGCAAGGCTCGCGCTGCCGAAGCAAGGGCCGTCATGCAGGATCTGATGTCCAGGTTGAAGCTAACGGTGAATGAGGCCAAGACGCGGGTTTGCCGATTGCCGGAAGAGAAGTTTGACTTTCTGGGGTACACATTCGGTCGCTGCTATTCGCCGGAAACGGGCCGGTCCTACATGGGCACGGTTCCCGCCAAGAAGCGAGTGCAACGTGTCTGCGCGGCAATCAGCGCAGAGACCGGCCAGAACAAAACCCTGCTGGATGAAGTCGCAGTCGTGGCGAAGCTCAATCGGATTATGGTGGGTTGGGCTAACTACTTCTGTCTCGGTCCTGTCAGCAAAGCCTATCGAGCGGTGGAACGCCATGCTCGCAGGAGGCTTCGTCAGTGGCTGTGTGCCAAGCACAAGCTGCCATGGCCCTCGGCAAAGCAGTATCCAGATGAGGCCTTGCATAGTGTCTTGGGCTTGGTTTACCTCACCAAGAAAACACACACCTTTCCGTGGGCGAAACCGTGAGCCTTTCTCCGAGAGCCGGATGCGGGAAAACCGCCTGTCCGGTTCGATGAGCGGGATGTGGAAACGGAACATGGCTGAGCTATTGAGACACCGCCAGACGAAAGAGGCGGCAAACGGGTAGGCTTGACCTAACTCACCGCGCCACATCTCGACTCCACACCGATGGGAAAGCCAGAATCGGTTTTTCCGGGATTCGACGGGTGATTTTCCGACGGACGCATGGCTTGGGTGAAAGTAAATGGTAGGTTCCGGCTGTCTGTGAGAGC
>DAIRFP010000146.1:0-7081 GCA_036794995.1 Thermodesulfobacteriota bacterium
CCGCTCTTAGATAGAACCGACGTTGTTGACTGGACGGAATTACTCGTCTGTTTAGTCAACAGCGTCTCACCCCCAACGAGCTTTAATCTCTCACCCAGAAGATGTCGAGGATGGAAAACTAGCCCCTTCATCTTCGCCATAGCCAGGCAAACCATGCGGAACATCGCTTATGCCGAAAATCTTCTCGTTTCTCGTTACCAGGGCGCAATGCCGGTGATCCTCACCTGCCCTCACGGCGGCGATAAGCAACCGCCCGGGGTCCCCAACAGCCGCACAGGGGTGGAGCTGCCCCCCGACTGCCGGTTTGAAACAAACACCGACCGTTTCACTCGCACGATCACCAGGGGAGTAGCCCAGGTCCTATTTGATGTCTTCGGAGAAGCTCCATACGTTGTCATCGCTAACTTCGATCGCGCCTTCATCGACGCCAACCGCCGCGAAGAGTGTGCATTCGAGGATCAGAACGCCAAGCCATTCTACGAAGAGTATCACAACACCGTACGCAACTTCGTTGATGAGATTAGGACCGATAATGGCGGACTGGGGCTGCTTTTTGACATTCATGGGACCACACAAATAGCCAACGATCCAGCCGATGTGTACTTAGGCACACTCAACGGACAGGCGATCGCCAGCTTGTTGAGCCGTGACTCGCTAGCCATGTCGCGCAGGCGCAGTCTGCCCGGCTTGTTGCGAGAGGCTGGCTATGTCGTGTCAGCTAAGATTCCCGAAACACTACGCGGCGATTTCACCCTGGAAACCTACGGGAGTTCTAAGGCGGACGGCGTAGACGCAATCCAGACCGAGATCGAGTCAACCCTACGCACTGATGCCAGCAAACGGCAGGTCTTCATGGAAGACCTGGCTTACGCCATGAGCAGCCTTATAGCGCGCTACGCGGATACGCTGACGCTCGCCGCTTTTCGGAGCGCAAACTTTCTGCCGAGGCTGAAGCGAGGGTAAGAAATCTAGAAAGCCTGCTTGTCATCTCGCGCCGATGACTTTCCTGGCTATCAGCCATTGCCAGGGCTAGTTTAGCCCTGGTAGAGAACAATAAGCTCTCCGAAAGCAGGCACCCATGAGATTGTCAGTACTCGATCAATCGACGGCTTCCAAGGGTAGAGCGCAGGACGCTGCGATCCGTGAGACGCTTGAACTCGCCCGCCATTGCGACGCCCTGGGTTACCATCGCTACTGGGTCTCGGAGCACCACAACTCCGGCAGTATCGTCGGCACGGCGCCCGAGATACTCATGTCTGCGATCGCGGCCACCACGCCTCGTATCCGCGTCGGCAGCGCGGGCGTCATGCTGCCGCACTATTCGTCCTTGAAGGTTGCCGAGCAGTTCCGCGTCCTGGAGGCCATTGCCCCGGGCCGCATCGACCTGGGAATTGGACGTGCGCCCGGATCAGACCAGATGACGTCCTATGCCCTCAATCCGAATCCCCAGAACGTGATTGACCAATTTCCCCGGCAAGTACAGGAGCTGCGACAGTGGGTTTCGGGAACTCCGCTGCCCGAGGGCCACCCGTTCAGTAAAGTCATTGCCCAGCCGACGGGGCCAAGCAGTCCGGCGCTATGGATTCTTGGCAGCTCGGACTACGGCGCTCAACTCGCGGCGTATTTCGGCTTGCCCTACGCGTTCGCCTATTTTTTCAGCGAAGGTACCGGTGTGGAACAGGCGCTGGAGCTTTACCGCGAGAACTATCGCCCCAGCGAAACAAATCCCAAGCCGATCGCGACGATTTGTGTGTGGGCGCTGGCGGCCGATACCGAACAAGAGGCGCTGCACCAGTTTAAATCGCGCGAACGCGCGATCATCGATCGCCGACAAGGCATTCGTCTGCCGCTCATGCCGCCCGAGGAAGCAGAACGCCTGTATTCTTCGGCGGAAATGGCTACCGCCGAGAAGTTGCGCCGCAAGGCGATCGTCGGCTCTGCTGAGCAGGTGGCCGCGCGACTGAAAGAACTCGCAAAAAGTTTAGAACTTGACGAGCTGGTCGTAGTCACATGGACTTACGATCCCGCGCCGCGCCATCGCTCCTACGAACTGCTGGCGAAAGCTTTTGCTATGGAAAAAACGGCGGCCTATCCCACGTAAGCGATACACGCGCAGGGTGGCGAAGGGGCGTTGCTGGCTCAAAGAAATAAAAATGATCGACCTTGTGCTACGTTCCTAGATCTGACCCTAACAGTGGAAATTAAACACCGCCGGTCGCAGGCGCCGGCAAGTTCGATGGGAGGTGCGACATGAACGAAATTTTGCCCACGGCTGAAAGCGATAGCGGCACGGCGCCGCGCGGGTCGTCGAATATTCGCCATCTCTGCCGGATGGAGATAGAAGGTGGAGGCCAGATTGTAATGGATGGCCATTACGCTTACATCGGCCACCAACACCGGCCGGAGGGAACGACGATCCTCGACATTGCCGACCCGCGCAAGCCGAAGGTTCTCAGTACCCTCAAACCCAACCACCCATGGTCGCACTCGCACAAGGTGCGGATTGCCGGCGACCTCATGATCGTCAACTCGGAGTTCGAGGGTGGCGCCGGCGCTCGGCGGGAGGAATATCCCGACGGGGGCTTCCGCATCTACGACATCAAGGACAGGACCAAGCCGAAGCTCGTGACCTTCGTGAAGACCCACGGCAAGGGCGTGCATCGTTTCGATATGGATGAGAACTACGCCTATATATCGACCGAAATGGAGGGCTTCGTCGGCAACATCCTGGTGATCTACGATATCCGCAATCCGTCGAAGCCGGTGGAGGTCTCGCGCTGGTCGATGGAGCGACAGCACGTGGCGGGGGGCGACGAGCCGCACCCGAAGCGGGCCCAGCACCGCCTGCACCATGCGATGCGCTGCGGCACCGAGATGTATGCCGGTTGCTGGATGTCGGGCATTTCGATCATCGACGTGAGCGACATCAACGCGCCGCGCACGCTCTCCCGCTACGAGTATGACCCGCCCTGCCCGGAGCCGACCCACACCTTTCTCAAGGTGCCGCACCGGATCGGAGGCAAGCAGATCGCGGTATCGACGGAGGAGGAACGCACGCAACGGGGCCCTGATGCCGGTAAGCCGCATGCGCCGCTCCGCACCTGGGACGTCAGCGATCCGACCCAGCCGAAGCTGCTCTACTCGTACTACCTGTCGGAGTCAGCGACGCCTTACCCCGCCGGTAAAGTTCGCTTCGGCACGCATCAGCTGCGCGAGACGGTGGAGCAAGACAATCTGGTTTACGTCACATGGTTCGCCGGCGGGCTCCGCATCATCGACATCAGTGATCCGGCGAACCCCCAGGAGCCTGGTTATTTCATTCCGAAACCGGGGGACGGGCTGGCGGCGCCGCAGACCAACGACGTCTTCAAGGACCAACGCGGCTTGCTGTGGGTGACCGACAAGCAGCGCGGCCTCGACGTCATCGAATACAAAAATTGAGCTGAAAGACCGGAAAATATTGCAGCTGTTCGTTTCGGTGGCCGTAAAATCGAATTCGTCTATTTCAAACGGAACTTGTCGAGCAATTTTCGGCTATAGTCCCTGACGGAAGTCGCTGACATGGAGCGCCGCTTTACAAGATCGAGCCGGATCATTTTCCATTGAATACTCTTCGCCAGCGCGCGTCGCGCGCCTTCGTCCTCAACATGCTTAAGCAAGTCCTCGAGGGTGTGGATATCCTTGAGCAGTTCGGCTTCGGGCGGGAGCACGTGGGCGTTCTTGAGCACGTGATAACCGATGCGGAGATCTTCCGGCACCCAGCTCAAGTCCTCCAGCTCCAGCGGTTTTCCTTTGCCGGGGAGGTTGTCGAAGGCGCCGGCCCGTTGCGCTTCGCGAATCCGCTCTTCGGCAATGCGCCAAAAATAACTCAAACCGAACTCCCTTGCGCGACGGGCTCCTTGATCTCTTCCGGGGGTCTCACGTGACGAAACATCAAATAAAAGGCAATGTCGTTAGCCAATTGTAGCCCACCGCCGAGGAACAAGGGAAGCGTCAGCGACACGCTCTGCATCAGATAGGTCGAGATGGTTGGGCTGATGCCGAAGGGTATCGTGCGTGCCAGGCTGGTGACACCGGCGGCTGAGCCGCGCTCGCTCGACTTGACCATGGCCATGGTAAAAGATGCCCGCAGCGGATTGTCCATGTAGGCGAAATAAGATCGGATCACGAGCAGCGCAGCTGCGAGGACGAAACTCGGGGCGAAGGGAATGATCAAGTAGATGAGTGATGCGAGCCCATGGGAAAAGGCCATGGTCCGGACGACGCCAATGTAGCGTGCGATGATCGGCGCGCTCAGAAAGGAAAGGGCAGCTAGGAAATAGGAGAGAAAAAACAATAGTCCGAGGGTTTTGAGTTCAACACCAAAACGCAAAAAGAACCAGTACGAGACCAGCGATCCGGCCAGGCCAGCACCCATATTGTCGATCATTCCTAGCAGCGACATCTTGGTGACAAAGACGCCGGTTGTTTTGGACATTTTCTTTTCCTCTTTGCGGGGCTGATGTTGTTCGCTGATGGCGCGGTAGACGAACCATAGGGCGATACTGAATAGTATGGTCAAGAGGAATAAGGGTTTGTAGGAGGTGATTGGGTCCCATCCCCAACTTTCTTGGAGGTATTGCGGCAAGCCGCTCCCCAGAGCGCCCAGGGACCCCATGACCGAGCCGACGAAAGAATTGATGGAGAAAATCGTGTTCCTGGTCTCAGGGGTGCATTTCTCCGCCAGCAGCGCTTCCTCTACAGGATTGAAAGGGCCCCCTCCTGAACCTCCTCCTCCTGAGCCGCCGGCTCCGACATTGGCGATAATGACCGCCAGCAAAATGAAGAAAAGACCGCTAAAATAGATCAGGATCGCGTTGGAAATAATGGTAAGCACGGCAAGCAGCATCAGGATCGTTCTGCGGCCAATGCGGTCCGACAGGTAGCCCCAAACCGCCGTCAGCAACGCACCGCTCAAGTAAGCGACTGAAAAGATAATGCCGATGGTTACCGTCGAGTAGCCCAGTTGATCCAAATAGATGGCGAAGACGACGTTTAGATATGAAAAAGCAAAAGAGCGAATCCCACGCGAGGCCATCAGCAGTTTGGCGTCATGATGGAGGTCGCGAAACATGGTTGCCACTACCGGGTCGCTGGTTGGACGCGGGCTGCTTGTTCCTCCGGCGGTTTTACGTTGCGAAAGACATAGTAGAAGGCGCAGTCGTTGATCAGCTGCAGGAAGCCGCCCAAGAAAATCGGTACGTTGAGCGAAAAGGACTGCATCAGATAAGCCGACAGGGTCGGGCTCACGGCCACCGGAACCTGACGGGACAAGGTGGTAATCCCGGCAGCGGAACCCCTTTCCTGCGGTTTCACGACGCCCATGATGAATGAGTTTCGCAAAGGGTTGTCCATGTAGGCGAGAAAGGAACGAACCACGGTTATCGCGGCAGCCACTGCGAAGGTCGGTGAAAAGGGGAGCAGGATGTTGAGCAGCGACGCAGCGCCGTGAGAAAACGCCATGGTTTTGACCACGCCGATGTGGCGGGCGATAACCGGGGCTGCGAGAAAAGAAAGGGCCGCTAAGAGATACGAGAGAAAAAACATGAAGCCGAGGGATTTCAATTCCACGCCGAAGCGGAGAAAAAACCAATAGGCCATCAAGGGGCCCACTAGTCCTGCGCCTAAATTGTCAACCACACTCAAGAGCGACATTTTAGTGATGAAACGGCCACCCTGTTTCGAGATCTTGCGCTCACGCTTCTGCGGCACGTGATGTTCGTTGATGCTGGCGTAGGCGAAGATGAGGCCGATGCTGAAGACAATGGTTAAAGCGAACAGGGGTTTATAGGACAAGACAGCCGTCCAACCCCATCGTTCCTGCAGGTATTGCGGCAGGCCGCTCACCAGCGCGCCGAGGGATCCCATCATAGAGCCGACGAAGGCGTTGGTGGCGAAGATGCGGTTCCGGTTTTCCGGACTGCATTTTTCGGCCAGCAACGCCTGCTCCACCGGATTGAACGGGCCGCCTCCTTGTCCTCCGGCGCCGGAGCTTGCGCCGACGTTGGCGATGATGACCGCCGAAAGAATGAAAATGAGATGGCTGAAAAAAAGAAAAATTAGATTAGCAACGACGGTGAGCCCCGCCAGGAGCATCAGGATCTTTCTCCGTCCGTAGCGATCCGATAGGAACCCCCAAAGCGCCGTGAGCACCGCTCCACTGGCATAGGCGGTGGTAAACACCAAACCGATAGTTACCGTGCTGTAGCCAAGCTGATTCAGATAAATGGCGAAGATCACGCTGAGATACGAGAAGGCGAAGGCTCTTACCCCGCGGGATGCCATCAAGATGACGATGTCCCGCTGCAAGTCTTTAAACATATTCGGTTGTCAGCCGTTCTTCGCCGCGAGATACTTTTCCCGTTCCAGATCGAGCTCCGTCCTGATGCCCACGGCGTGCAGCGCATCGTTGGCCGCTTCGACAGACGCGCTTGCGCTCAAGGCTCGAGCGGGTCGTGACAGAGTCTGGAACAACTTCGCCGCCGACATGAAGAAGGTGAGGGCGGTGAGCGGCGTTAGCTTTACGCTTCTCTGGCCGCTGCGGATCTTAGTCTCGCCCCAGGCGCCGCGGAAGCATTCGACCGGGATGGCGCTGGCCTCGGTTGGAACTTGCTTGATGACTTCTTCCAGTTCGGCGGCAATTTTTGGTGTCAGCGACCACGCCCCGAGCAAGCCGCCGGCTGCGGCTAATCTACCCAGCGCGATTTCGATTTCATCTACAGTCAATTCACCGTCGCTGCCGTAGCCAAATACGGCCCAGAGCGTGCGGTATCCCCTTTGCTCCAACTCTGCGTAGGCCGCCAGCATGATGGAATCCGCCAGGGGGCTGCGCAGGCCGGGTTCGTGGCCTTGGGCCAGAGAGTCGCCGCCGACATCGAGACCCACCAGAAGGTCGGTCTTAAACTCCTTCATGGCCACTTGCAGCCCTTCCACCACGCCCGCCACGCCGCCATTGATATCGACCAGCAAAACTTCTTTGCCGTGGACTGCTGCCATCTTCGACTCCGCGAAGAAGACGCCGGTCTTGGTTTGGGTGTGTGGG
>DAIRFP010000146.1:7091-12917 GCA_036794995.1 Thermodesulfobacteriota bacterium
GGGTTTGCCATCCAGATGCGAGGATGGAGAACGCGCACGTTTTCGACTTCGCTGAGCATGCGCGGCCCCGGGATCGGATCCAGTACCGAACGTTCCCACGAGAGGCCGCCGAGGACGAATTCCAGACCGCAGAATTCCAAAAACCGCGACGCTGCCAACGCGCCGACAACGTCACCGCCGCCGCCCACGCCGATGACGAGGGCGCGGGACGAGGCGCGGATCAGATCTTCCAGTGATGGTGAGGAAGAAGAACTCATCGGAGCAGGTGAGTGTCCTGTCCCGGCACCGGATTGGCAATCGCCTCTTCCAAGGATTTAACGCCATGCCATTCGTTTGACGGCCGGACGCGGCCATCGCTACCCACCTGATCGACGCCCCAATAGATTTCCACGGAATGGTTATCCGGGTCGCGAAATTCCACGGCAATCTGGCAGCCGGCGCGACGGCGTCCGTCGAAATCGATCTTGACGTTGTGGGCGCGCAGGCGATCGCGCGCGTGGACAACCTCGGCCAGGGTCGGTACTTCGAAGGCAACGTGATGGAGTTCCTTGTTGCCCGCGTGTCCTTCCGCCGCGCCCACCAGGGCCAGACAGTGATGATCGGTGTTGCAGCGCAGAAAAACCATGCCGCCGGGCATCATCTCTTCGGGGTAGACGTCGGATACTTTGAAGCCGAGAACTTGGGTGTAAAAGGCAGTGGATTCTTCCAGGTCGCTCACTTGCAACACGATATGACCGAGCTTGGCAATATGAAAATCCATGCCCTGCGGCGGAGTCATGCTTTTCAGCTTCCCGATATTCACCGCCATGAAAGTTGCTCCTTTCCTTGGACGAGCCGGTAGAGACCGGCTGCTCAACTCGGCGACCCAGGCATGAGGTCGTGAGCGCGCAGAAATTCGAGGACGAACGAATCGAAGCCGGCGGGGTCTTCGATGCAGCAGGCGTGGCCGGTTTTGGCCAGAATTTTGTGTACCGCGCCCGGAATCAATGACGCGGTCCTCCCGCCGGCGGCCAACGAGTTGTCGTATTCGCCGTTGATAACCAAGGTTGGCACCTTCATGGAGCCGAGTCGGGACGTCATATCGGTGCCGCCGCGGGCGCGAAAGATCTGCGCAATCGATTCTCCGCTGAGCCAGGGATCCCTTTCGACGAACGTGTTGAGCAGATACTTTCCCAGTTTGGTTTCAGCAAAATCCGGCGCAACCAGCTCCTTGAGGTGTTGTATATGATACTTCTCTATACCGATCTTGGTGTAACCATGAATTCGATCTTCGATACTTCCGGCTCCACCGCTGTTGCCGCCGACGAGGATCAACGCCTTGAACATCGCGGGATGATCGAGGCCCAGCAAAAGCGCCATGCCCGAACCGACGCTGACGCCGCCGAGAATCGCCTCCTTGACTCCTTCGTCGCGGCAAATTCCCAGAACATCGTCGGCCATGTCCTTGAGGCTGAATGGGGTCGTGGGCTTGTCAGACCGGCCGTAGCCGCGAATGTCGACAGCGATGACTCTGAAGTAGGTCGAGAAATGAGCGATCTGATACATCCAGAGATTGTGGTCAAAGGGGTTGGCGTGGATCATTACGAAAGGCAAACCTTCGCCGGAAACTTCGTAATAGATCTTGATGCCGTTGGCGGTGCTGTAGGGCATGCTTGCTTAGCTGCGTTCAAACCGTTCAAGCCGTTCAAAATGTTCAATCCGTTGAGACCTCGCTGAACCTGGTTGATGGATTTGAACGCTTGAACGGGGTGATCCGCCTAAACATTCTTCAGCCGGCTTTTCGCGGCCGTTCCTGTTTGAGACTTTCCTTCACCTCGTCGAGTTTCATGACGTCGGTATACTTATGGTGCATGTCGAACAGATTGACCTTGTGCGACAGCGGGCTGCGGTCGAAGACGCATTCTTCAGCGATGGACACGTGATAGCCCAAGGAGTAGGCGTCGACGCAACTGGCGCGCACGCAGCCGCTGGTGCTCTCGCCGCAGACGATCAAGCTGTCGATGCCCAATTGCGTAAGATGAGCCACCAGCGGGGTGCCGAAAAAACCACTGGCCCGTTCTTTGAAGATGACGACATCGCCGGCTTCAGGTTTGAACTCCTCCTTGATTTCGAAAGCTTGGGGATCAATTTTCACCCGCTGGCGATTGGTGGCATAAATCGCATCGGGTTTCGCTTCCTTGCGGGTTTCGGTGGTGGTGTAGAAAACGGGAATCTTGAGCGAGCGCGCCAAGGCGAAGAGTTCCTGGGTCGGCTTGATTGCATTGTGAGCGTAAATGCCGCAAGAACTTTTATGGGTCTTGACCAATTCGTGGGGTTCCTTGGGGCCGCCTTCGTACGCGAGATTGTAGAGGTCGATGGCAAGCAGCGCGGGCCGCTGGCCGATGTAGGTCTCGCGATGATAGGGAGTATAAGTTTCGAGAATTTCCGGTGTAACAATATCCTGCCAGCAGTGATCTTCAAATTTGGGTAGCGACATTATTGGCCTCCGACTGGTTTAAAGTGTGTTCTCCGTTAGGCGCGTTACATCGCCGTGCCTTTCTTCTAACCTTAGCGATTCAGGCTGTCAAGAAACGTGCAAGGATTGAGTTGGCGCCTGGTAAGGCGTTTTTCCAGCCGCGCGAGGGATTTGCGGATCTCGGCGATTTCCCAGTCGACGAATCTGATTGACAGCCAAGGCGCTCCTTAGTTATATGGCTTGCCGTCAGCCTAATCGCTAAGGCGAAAGGAGAGCCGTATGCCGCATATCAAGAAAAGTTCCCAGGGTAGCCCGAAGAAGAACCCCGTAACGCGGCGCCAGTTTATGCAGCTGGCAGCCGCATCGGTGGCTTCGGCGGGAGTTGTCTCTTGGCCGAATCGTTGGCTTTTTGCCGCTCAGCCGGCGCGGAAAAGGATCGTTATCCACGGCGAACGACAGGTTACCAGCCTGGGATATCATAACCGCCGCGAGACCGAGCATGTGTCCATGGTTGACGCCGGTCTGGTAACCCAGAATCCGGTCACTCTGGAACGTGTCCCCGTGCTTGCCGAAGAGCTGCCCTCGGTTAAGAAGGGCACCTGGAAAATCGACACGCAAAAAAAGACCATGATTACGGTGTATAAACTCCGCCCCGGGCTCACGTGGCACGACGGCAAGCCTTATACTTCGAAAGACTTCGAGTTCGGTTGGCAGATCGCCAAACATCCGGAATTTCCCATGCCTGACCGGCTGGTGCCAGAGATGATCTCCAAGATCGAAACGCCCGATGATCGGACCATCGTCATTCACTGGAACGCACTCTACAATGAGGCCTACGCGATTCAGTACACTCACGTGCGTTCGTTCCCCCGCCATTTGCTTCAGGAAGCTTTCACCGCCGGCGATATGAAGGCGTTCGCCAATCTGCCCTTCTGGAATAAAAACTTCGTCGGCGCCGGTCCTTATCGGGTCGTGGAGTGGGATGCCGGCACCCGAATGGAGCTCGAAGCGTTTAGGGATTTTCCACTGGGACGGCCCAAGATCGAGCGCATCACCTACAAGACGGTTGAAGATACCAACACAAACCTTGCTGCCGTGCTCGCCGGCGAAGTCGACCTTTGCATGCGCAGCACGATCTCTTTCGACGGGGCGATGATCCTGCGGGAGCAGTGGGAGAAGCCGGGGAAAGGAAAGATCTATATCAGTCCCGCTTCCTGGTCTTGGCTCAACCTGAGCCGTGATAATCCGTGGTTCAGCGACGTGAAAGTACGGCGGGCGCTGTTGCTGGCCATCGATCGCGAAGCGATGGGGCAAAATTTGTTTGCGGGAGAAAAGCTGGTTTCACATCTGCCGCTCTCCCGTGTGCGCAAGACCTATAAGAAAGCCCTGGCGACGGCCACGATCTACAAATACGATCCCGAGCGAGCCAAGCAGCTTCTGGCGGAAGCGGGCTGGAAGCCGGGAACAGACGGTGTGCTGGTCAACGCGAAGGGTGAGCGCCTGGAGTTTGAATTTCGCGTCACGGCGGAGCGGCGCGACCACGAGCAGGCGGAGGCCATCATCGCCGATTATTGGAAGAAAATCGGGGTGCGTACCAATATTAAGAACTTGCCTAACCGGCTTCTGAACGCGGCGGAAAACCGCAATCGTTGGCCCGGCGCTTATATCGGGGCCCACAATGTCACCGTGGAAGAATGGCAGGAGCGGTTTCACACCAAGAATATCCCATCGGCCGAGAACAAGTTTGCGCTCGAGAACGTTTCCGGTTGGAACGATCCGCGCAAAGACGCCATCCTCGATGAGTTGAGCTCCATCATCACGCCGGCTCGATCGGAACAACTCCAGCTCGAGTTTACCAAAATGTTCAGCGAGGCGCTGCCGCATCTGCCGCTCTACTATTCGCCGGAAGTGCTGGTGGCCAAGAAAGGGCTGACCGGAATTACGCCGCGGCAGGAAAGCGGCGGGCAAAACTCGAGCAGCTGGAACATGCACCAGTGGGACAAGACTTAAGAAAACATTCGTTCAAATGGTTCAAAATGTTCAAAGCGTTGCCGTGCTTATGACCTGGTCTCGGCCTTGAACAGTCACTGAGATAGTCAGCATGCTTTTTTATGTTGTGCGGCGGATGCTGCAAATCGTGCCGCTCCTGATTTTCATATCGGCGCTGATCTTTTTGCTGCTTTATTTGATGCCCGGAGATCCGCTTTATCGGATGCTCCAGGATATCCCTAATCTGCGCGCCGAAGACTACGAGCGTTTGCGCAAACTCTACGGTTTCGACGATCCGGTTTACGTCCAATACTGGAAGTGGCTCTGGCAGCTCATCCAGTTGAACCCCGGTTACTCGCGAGAATACGGCCAGCCTGCCCTGGATATTATCTGGCCGGCTCTGAAGAACACTCTTGTGCTCACCATTACCGCGGTGGTCATCGGCAAGCTCGTGGCCATCCTGCTGGGTATTTATTCCGCTGTCCGGCAATATTCCATCGGTGATTATCTCCTGACCGGGTTGACCTTCATCGCCTACTCGGTGCCGGCCTTTTGGCTGGGCCTGATGATGATCATCGTTTTTTCCGTCAGGCTCGGTTGGCTGCCCACATCCGGGATCGTCAATGCCGATCTCACGCCCGGGACCTGGTCCTATGTCATCGACTGGATCAAGCATCTGATCTTGCCCGTTGCCGTTCTCGCCATATCGGAAATCATCCAGGTTCAGCGTTTCATGCGTTCGAGTCTTTTAGAGGTACTGCGCCAGGATTACCTGACCACGGCGCGAGCCAAAGGACTGAGTGAAGGGGTGGTCATCGGACGGCACGCTCTTAAGAATGCTCTCATTCCAGTGGTGACCATCATCGCGGTTACCATGCCGCGAGTGGTCGGGGGTTCCGCCGTCGTGGAAACGGTTTTCGCCTATCCGGGAATGGGCCGGCTGCTTTTTACCTCGATCATGGGTAACGACTACGTCGTGGCAATGACTGTGGTGATGATCATTGCGATGACGGTGGTGTTCTTTAACTTGCTGGCCGATATCCTTTATGGCTGGCTCGATCCGCGGATTCGTTATCAGAACTGAGCTCATGAGCCCAAAAGAGCAACAAGAAGGATACTGGCGCATCGTCTGGCGGCGCTTCAAGCAGCACAGAGTGGCCTACGTCGGGTTTTTCTTCTTTGTTTTTTTGCTGCTCCTGGTGAGTTTGGGACCGTATATCGTTCCTTACCAGCTCGATCAAGTTTCCTTGGGAGAGCGCATGCATACGCCGTCGCTCAGCCACTGGTTTGGCACCGATGAGTTGGGACGGGACACCTGGGTCCGGATCATGTATGGGGGCCGCGTTTCCCTGGCGGTCGGATTGATCGTCGGTTTTAGCACG
>DAIRFP010000147.1:0-9699 GCA_036794995.1 Thermodesulfobacteriota bacterium
GCGAAACGCCTTGGTCTTTCTCCGGTTAAGGGAGTGCTCGTCAATTCGGTTTTGCCGGGCCAGTCGGCGGATCGCGGCGGGATTCAATCGCAAGATATCATCCTCTCGGTGAACGATACCCGGGTGGACAGTCCCCGGGACATTCTAAGAATGATCGGCGGGCTCGAGGCGGGCAGGGTGATCCACTTGATGATTCTGCGCAAAGGAATAACTCTGCAACTTTCCGTGCCCCTCGGAAAGAAGCCCGAGTCGCCAAAAGAAATCGAGGGGTAGCCTCGACTTATTCTGACTTTCCTCCCGCCACCTCCGTGTGGTTGGTGTTCGCCGCAGCTTGCTTGAGCTGTTCCGAGAATTGCCGCAGTTTCTTTTCCACGCGGCCATTGATGGATCCCTCCGGGTAATGACCTTCGGAGTCGCGCTCACCCGCGGGAACTCCCGTTAGAACCTCTATCCCCTCGTCGATGCCGCTCACGGCGTAGATATGAAACTTCTGCTCCCTGACGGCCTGGACGACATCGGAGCGCAGCATCAGATTGCGCAGATTAGACTTCGGCATCAGCACGCCTTGATTTCCGGTTATCCCCTTGAGGCGGCAAACGTCATAGAAGCCTTCGATCTTTTGATTGATACCGCCGATGGCTTGGATCTCACCGTTTTGGTTGACTGAACCGGTGACAGCGAGACCCTGACGGAGTGGCACTTCGGAGAGACTCGAGAGAATAGCGTACAGTTCCGTGGAAGAGGCGCTGTCGCCATCGACACCATCGTAGGACTGTTCGAAGCAAATACTGGCGGCCAGCGACAGCGGACGTTCCTGCGCGTACTTGGCGCCAAGATACCCGCTCAAGATGAGCACGCCCTTGTCGTGGGTTTTACCGCTGAGCTTCGACTCCCGCTCGATATTGATGATCCCTCCCCGCCCCATGAATGTTTTGGCTGTGATCCGCGAAGGCTTGCCAAAGCTGAAATCCCCCATCTGATAAACCGCCAAGCCATTGACCTGCCCCAAAACCGCCCCGTCCACATCCACCAACACGATTCCATCGGCAATGAGCTCCTGCAAACGCTTCTCGACGAGGTCCAGGCGAAAGGTCTTCTCCACGATGGCTTGTTCGACGTGCTTTGCGGATACCAGTTCGGCGTTGTCTTTACCGGCCCAATAATCGGACTCGATCAGTAAGTCCGCCACATCGCTGAAACGGGTCGAAAGCTTATCCTGATCTTCCACCGCTCGAGCGCACTGCTCGATAATCCTGGCCACGCCGCTGGAATCAAAGTGCCGAAGTTTTTCTCGATTGCAGTAGTCGCTAATGAAGCAGGCAAAGGCGACGATGTTTTCCTGTGACCGGTCGATCTTAGAATCAAAATCCGCTTTGACCTTGAAGGTCTCCCGGAAGTCCGGATCCAGGGTCGCCAGTGTGCGATAAAGATGAGGGTCGCCGATCATGATCACCTTGGTGTCGGTTGGTATCGGTTCCGGTCTGAGCCCCTGCGGCGGCGCCCAGCCGAAGAATGCAGCCGGCTCTTCGATTCTCAACTCCCGGTTCTTGATGACTCTCTGCAACGCTTCCCAAACCCCCGCGTTGGCCAAAACTTCACGATCGTAGAGCACCAGATAGCCGCCGTTGGCCCGGCTGATGGAACCGGCTTTGATCAAGGTGAAATCCGTTACATAGCCCCCGAGGATGGGCTTTTTCTCGACCACGCCGAAGAGATTGTGATAGCTGGGATTGGTTTCGACAACAATCGGCGGCCCCTGAGTTTCACTGTTATCGACGAAGACATTCACTCGGTAAGGCAGAAAGGGATCTGTGGACGGCTCCCCCAGCGGCATAGGGATCATCGGCGTCATACCGGGGCTGGCCTCGGTCCCCTTGAATCGATTCAAATTCTTGAGAATATGCTCCCGCAGCGCCTCCAAATAGCTCAAGATCTTTGGCTGATCCCGGTATTTTTCCTTGAGCTCGGCCAGCGGCATTTGTACCAGGTACTCCCCCGCTTGCGTTTCAGCCGCGGCCAATTTTTCGGTGATTTCCCGCTCGAGCTTTTTTCCCTCGCGCAGCGTCGCCTCGACCTTTTCTTCGATTTCGCCGCGTTTCTCTTCCAGGTTTTTCTTTTCGGCCGGCGATAGGGCGAGATAATCGGCCTCCTGCATCGGTTTTCCATCCTTGGTGGGGAGCAGCATCATTCCCGACGGCGCCATTCTCAAGGTGAAGCCGTTCGTGCTCGCCTCTTCCATCAGACCTTGCATCATCTCTTGCTGTTTCTTCTGCAGCTCCTCGATCATCGCCTGTCGCTGGCGGGCGAATTCGTCGCTTTCGAACATCTTCTTGGCGTCGCGCTGGAGGTTTTGAATCAGTCGCTCCATGTCCGCCTTGAGCGCCTTGCCCCGGCCGCGGTGGACCTTGAACACTTGAGGGCGATCCGGGTCACTGAAATTATAGACGTAACACCAGTCCTCGGGAAACGGAGAATCGGCATCCATCGGAAGCCGCCCGGCGGTGATTTTTTTTAAGAAGGCTTTAATGATACTGGTCTTGCCGGTTCCGGTGAGTCCGGTGACGAAGATATTGAATCCGGGCTTATCGACTCCCAGGCCGAATTGAATGGCACGCATCGCCCGCTCCTGGCCGATGAAATCCTCTAACGGCGTCATGTCCGTCGTGCAGGTAAACGGCAGCAGCGACAGCTCACAACGCCACGCCAGTCTGTCCGCCGAAACTTCAAACTTGCTTGCCATGAAGATCACCTCGAGACGTTAATGGCCTCAAAGAATATGGGCTTGTAAACCGGTCGTCAACGGCTTCGTCCGGAAGATTCATACGCTATTGAACCACCCTGAACCAGTCTCTATAATCCGTAAATGACCCCTCGGACTAAACGGTTCTGTCGCCGGCATGTTGTTAGCGCCTGGCTCCTATTGGTTTGTCTCTCGGTGAGTAGCTGCAGCTCCACCCCTCAGGTTGCCAAAGACATTCTTCCCTCCGTGAGCGGGCCTAGCGAAGACGAAGAAGTTAGGATCAGCCGAGAATTTCGGCGCGAGGCGCGCAAGCAACTTAAGTTCGTTGGCAATCCCGAGGTCGAACGCTATATCGACCGGCTTGGGCAGCGCATACTGTCGACCATGGGGCCACAGCCCTTCGACTACCGTTTTTTTGTCATACAGGACAACCAGCTTAATGCCTTTGCCGTTCCCGGAGGATCGATTTTCTTTTTTTCCGGACTCATCGAGAAAGCAAAAACCAGCTCCGAGGTCGCCGGCGTTCTCGGCCACGAAATCGTCCACGTCAAAGGTCGGCACATGGCCCGCCAATCGGGACTCGATGCTATATCTCTTGTGGGTCTCCTCGCTGCCTTCCTGCTGGCCCGTACAGGATCGGGTGGCGCGGCGGCTGGAGCTGTGGGGCAGGCCATCGCCGCGACTCGCCAGATCGCCTACAGCCGTCAATTGGAAATGGAAGCTGATACTCTCGGGGTGCGCTACATGGCGGCGGCGGGATTTGATCCCAAAGGATCCGTCGGTTTTCTCAAGATTCTTGACCAGGAACGGGCGCTTAACCCCATCGATATCCCTGCCTACATGATGACCCATCCCATTACTCAAGAGCGCATTGCCAATACCGAGCTGGTCATACGCACCTTGGGAAAAACCGATCTAAACATCGAAAAGTTCGATCCGCTTAAGAAAATTCAGATCATCATACGAATCGAGCAGCGCGACTCCGAGTCAGTGTTAGCCCGATACAACGAGGCTGTCCGCAAAAATCCAGAAGATCCCGAGTCGCTCCACTTACTCGGATTTGCCCAGCAGCTCACCGGACAATTGGCTCAGGCAAAGTTAAACTATGAGAAAGCGCGCAAACTAATTCCGGTGAATCCGGATCTCGAACGCGATATGGGGCGTTTATACATGCAAACCGGAGATTTCGTCCTGGCCCGCGCGGCTTTCGATCAAGCGTTGGTACTGGATCCCAAGGAATCCCTCACTTATCTTTATCTCGGCGAGCTTAACGAAAAAGAGGGCGATTTCCGCGCGGCAGCGGGCGCCTACTTGAACGCCCTGAACCTCTCGCCACTGTGGGATAAGCCAACCTACCGCTTGAGCGTCGTTTACGGAAAATTAGACCGGCTCGGGGATGCATATTATTATCACGGCCGGTCGTTGCTGCTTCTGGATGACGATCAAAGAGCGATCGCTGATTTTGACAAGGCAATGAAGATTCTTGGCGAGAAGTCTCCGCGGGGTCAGCTTATCAAAGAAGAGATAGCGGCTCTGCGGGCGAGAAGACGGTAGCGTTACTCCTGCTCGTGCAAGACGGGGAAGGCATAGACCTTGCCCGCGACATGCTTGATCGACTGATTTTCCCGCTTCAGTAACACGCCGCGAAGATAGTCCGGGTCGAACCCCAAAAGATCGCAGATATTAGTAAAAGAAAAAAGCCAGTCCGTGCTTTTGTCCTGCACCCATTCCAGCGCATTCTGGTAAAGGCTATGCGCCGCGCTGCTGCGAGCGCTGCGATACTTATCGAGGCACTCTACCGCGTCCTTCAGGATCGCGATCATGAGTCTCTTTTCACCTTCCAGCTGACGCGATAGTCCCCCATTGCCATAAAATTGCGATGGCAGGAAAATATCCGGCTCGAGAATCCTTGCGAGAAAATCATCATACATTGAAGAGCTACTCCTAGATTAATTGAACCGCATTGTATATCACGCAGCCTACCTCCATGCAATCGAAAACCGTTCCTGCAAAGGCCGCTAACAAGGCGTCATTGCTGTATTTCCGAACAACCTGAGTGGAACCCAAGTAATACGAAGCTCCGATTCCAAAAATCCTGAGCCGGTCAGGGATAAGCGCGGAAACCGGCGCCGAACGGAGCAAGGCCCGGCGGAAAGTGGAGCGCACCGCAGCTGTGAGGTCCAGCTGCAACTTGCTTTTAGATTCCTTCCATCAGCCCCGCCAATTGGGTCTTGGCGACGTTGTGATCCCAGATTTTCTGCACCACGGAGTCTTTACGGCGAGCCTTGATGGTGCGCTGCGTTTCGTCCTCGCTATAGACCCGAACCGGACCCAGCAGCGACGCTTTATAGAACCGCGACGCGGCTTCCTCGAGATCGACACATGCGGCAAAGACCCATTCGATGGCTTGGCCGACGACCATGGAGCCATGGCCACGCAGCATTACCGCGTCACCTTTTCCCAGGGTCCGAGCGACCGCGTCGCCCTGCTCCACGGAGTGAATCAACGCCGGATCCATGTAGAGAGGCATTGGACCGGAGCCGAAAAAAGCCCCCGGATTCGAGGAGGCCGGATAAAACGGCTTATCCACCATGGTGAGCACCGCGACCATATGATTATGCAGATGAGCGACGCTCTGGATGTCACTCCGCGCCTTGTAGGCGCGCGCGTGCATGTAGACTTCGGAGGGTGCTTTGTATTTCCCTTCGATTAGTTTTCCTTCGAAATCCGTCACGACCATATCGTCCGCCACCACCGTTGCACGACTCACGGGATGGGGAAGAATCAAAAGATGGTCCGAACCGGGAATGCGCGCGCTGATATGTCCGCTGTAATCCACCAGTCCCGAGTTGAACAGCATCCGCGCCGACATGGCCAATTTTTTCTTGAGATCGTTTAACTCCGACACAAACAGTCTCCCTTCGCCGCTCTGAATTTTCGGCATCATATAACGTGAACGCGGAAAATCGCAACTTGCGCCGCCCCGACCCTTGTCCTGCAAAGGAGGAAATGGTTAAAAGAAAATCAACGCATCCGGATCATTTATGGCAAACAATAGCGCCGACGGCATTCGCTGGGACCTGGCCGATCTATTTTCGTCCCACGAAGACCCCCGGATCGAGGGGACGCTCAACGACTGTCACACTCGTGCCCAGGCCTTTAGCGCTCGATTGCGCTTTTCAATGGAGCATCCCGAGACTCTCACGGCTGACTCCCTGCTCGATGCGCTCAAAGAGTTGGAAATCATTTATGAAGCCCTGGGACGGGTAGGCAGCTACGCGGGGCTGCTTTACGCCGCGGATACCGCTAATCCCGACTATCAAAACCTGGAGCAACGGGTGGAGCAGCGCTCCACGGAGATCCGCAATCTACTGCTTTTCTTCGAGATCCAATGGCTCAAGGCCGACGACACAATCGCCAATCGGCTGATCGGCGATCCCGCACTCAAAACTTACAGTCATTATCTTGAGAGCCTGCGCCGCTTTCGCCCGCACACCTTGACGGAGCCCGAGGAGAAGATTCTCAACGAAAAAGACAATACCGGCCGCAACGCTTTCGGCCGACTCTTCTCGGAGATGACTTCGTCGCTGACTTTTGCGCTGGACAAGGACGGCAAACAACAAGATCTCAATCTGAGCCAGGTGCTTTCCCTGCTGCACGAGCCCAACCGCACTTTGCGGCAACGGGCGATGGAGACACTCTACGCCGGTCTTTCCCAACACGGTCAGGTGCTCACGTTTATCTACGACACTCTTATCCAAGACCATTTGACCATGGATAATCTCCGCCATTACCCCGATCCCATGGTCCAACGCCATCTGTTCAATGAAATCGACGGCGCGGCTGTCGATACGATGATGCAGGCTACGGAATCGAACTACGGCCTCGGGCGCGACTACTTCAAGCTCAAAGCCCGGCTGCTTGGTCTTCCCGGTCTCGCCTTGTACGACCAGTATGCGCCGGTAGGGCAGGAGGGCAGGCCGTTTTCGTACCAGCAAGCTGAGCAGGTCATTTTGCAAGCCTTTGAAGCCTTCACACCCACATTTCGCGAGATTGCTTCGGAGTTTTTCGCCAAGCATTGGATCGACGCAGAAGTTCGCAAGGGCAAACGCGGCGGCGCCTTCTGCGCCTCCCCGTCACCGCGATTGCACCCGTATATCTTGTGCAATTACACCGACAACCTGCGCGATGTGATGACCGTGGCCCACGAATTGGGACACGGCCTCCATGGCTGTCTCAGCCGCAAGCAAAGCTACTTCAATTACGACACCCCGCTGACTACCGCCGAAACCGCTTCAGTTTTCGGCGAGATGCTGGTTTTTGATTATCTGGCGGAACACCAAACCGATCCCCAAGTACAGATCGCCATGCTCGCCGGGAAACTAGAGGATGTTTTCGCCACGGTGTTTCGCCAGAACGTGCTCACGCGCTTCGAACAGGCCGCCTTCGCTGCACGGAAAGAAAGACGGCTCACACCCGAGCAGTTGGGCGCGCTGTGGGTCGAGGCCAACGGCAAGTACTATGGCGATGCAGTGGAAATGCCCGAAGGCTACCGCTGGGGCTGGTCCTATATTCCCCATTTCATCCATTCTCGTTTTTACTGCTACAGCTACGTTTTCGGCCAGCTCTTGGTCCTGGCGCTCTATCGGACGTACCGGGAAGAAGGCAAAAGCTTCGTGCCGAAGTACCTCGCCTTGCTTGAAGCCGGCGGGTCCGACAGCCCCGAAGCGCTGCTCCGTCCACTGGGCGTCGACATTCACGATCCAAACTTTTGGCAAAAGGGCTTCGAAGAGATTCGCGGACTGGTCAAACGGCTGGACGATCTGATCGGTAAAGCCTAGGCGCCGCGTCCACCGACGAAGAGACGCGGCGCTCATAGTCAGGCTCCAGTCTTTCGACGGTCAGTCGCAGTCGCCGCGCCTCAGCAGCGCAAGCTCCACATACGTTCGTCTCCAGGATGTCGCTGGAGACCCGATGGGTGCTTTCTTCGTCGCTCATGCATCGCTGGCACTTCATGTGATATTCACCTCGCCGACAAAGCTATTGCCAGCTCTGCCGAGTTAACGCTTTGGCGTGGTTGCGGTTGACTTGTCGGAGATAACCTAGACGCGTTTGAAACCAAGTTTCCCGCGGCCACTCCCAATGCTGTGCCGGGAATCGGTCTCCGTTATAGACGCCATTGTTTACTTTGCTTTGTTGAAAGATCAGTTGCCACGAACTCATGGCGGTCCTCCTAAAGATTCGATGGGTTTTCGAAGTCTTGATCAGCAGCCACAATCCTGCGGGCCTTCAGCCTGCCATCCGTTTTTTTACTTCCCAGGCTCCGCCCTTAAAGCGATTGGACCGATTTTTCTCCTGCCATCGAAGCAACCCCTGGCGCACATAGTCCGGGTTAAACCCCAAGGCCTCACAGACATGGTCAAAGGAGAAAACCCAATCGCCGCCGTCTGCGCGGATCCACTGCTCCGCGTCATCGAAAAGCATCTTTCTTCTGCCGCTTTCTGCGGACAGATTCTCCTGAAAGGAATCAACCGCGTCTTCCAAGACCGCCAACATGAGCCTTTTTTCCGGCTCCAAGAGAGTCCTTCTACGCATATTGTCGAAATACTGCGTTGACAGCAGCGTATCGGGCTGAAACAGGGAAGCGATCCTGTCGTCAGGGGCGGTTGGTTGACTTTTGTATTCTGAATCAGCTTTTTTCCACTTCATGATGTTGACCTCCTAAATTCAACGGCGCCCCGAAATACTTGTCGAGAGTGCGCTTGATTTCATCTTGGTTGAGCGTCGTTCACCTCTTCCACAGTGGCACGCCTCAGTTTTCTCCTCCGGTGATCGCTTCAACGATGGCTTTCGTCATGCATCCATCGCCAGTGAGCTTCACTCCATGACGGTGCATCGACCTCAAGAGGGTTTTCCCTGCACCATCAATGAACGTCACAGCTTTTAACACCACTCTCACCTCTTGTTCGCCCTTGCGGGCTCCCTCCCAACAGTTTTTCAACTCTTCCACCCAGGGTCCTGTCAATCTCCCTTCAAGCTCAAGCGTTTTCCCTATCGCGTCAGTTTGAATGGTGATTCTCAGCATGACCGTAGCGGCGATCGAAGTTCAGTTCCACGTCACTTGGCGGTGAATTATGGTCTCCTGCCCGTTCTCATCGACCTCGATTGTCGGATCGCACCAGCAAAAATCCGAGTCCAGGTGGTGGAGCCCAATTGGCAGCTCCGCCGGAGCGACTGCAGGATAGAACCAAGTGTGATTTACGAACGTCAAAGCCAGTCTCCTCTTATTCAGTTGAGTCAATCCTACCAGACCAATCGCATAGCATCGCGGAAAAGTCTTTTACCAGTGCGTATGCCGTTCGTGCCGTACTCAATCGCCGCCAGAGCCAGCGCCTGTTCGACACCTTGCGTCTGCATCCGCGCCATCAGACTCGCTCCGATTAGAAGCAAGCTTGCCAAGAATGGAATTTCAATCTTCACCGCAGACTCCCGACCCTTCGTTGTCCTTGCGGTGTGATAGGGCAAGCGCTATGCCAACCCAATCAACACACTCAAACAAAACTAATTAGTGGGGTGTCTAACGCTGTTTGTACCTTGTGCAAGATCGCCCTAAGTCGTCATTCCCGCGAAAGCGGGAATCCATAACATCCTAAAATTCCTGGATTCCGGCTCGCGCTAGCTTCAGCCTGAGGCTGATCCGCCTTCGGAGGAATCGCCAGCTTGGCCGGAATGACGCGCATATTAGTGCCCAGATTTAAAGCGACACTACACTAGTAACAATCAGAGAGGACTTCAGGCCCGGCGGTTATAAGGAAGTGACGAAGGAAAAGTGCCGACTGATCGGCACGCGCCGAAATTCTGGCTCACTCGCTAGCGTTTACAGATCTTCTGATGGGAACTAAAAGATACGGCTGCGTGCACAGAGTGGTACTAACCGGCAGCAGGAAAAGGGTTCGTGG
>DAIRFP010000147.1:9799-11377 GCA_036794995.1 Thermodesulfobacteriota bacterium
GGCCACGCGAAAGGGAAACTAGAAGGGGAAAAACCAAAGGACTTTGTCTTCACAGGTTAGCCGTTGGAGCCAGGGATTTTCACCACCGGCGCGTTTCCCCGATTTTAAGAATCCAGGCGCGCTCGGGATCGATGCCCCGGCGGCGAACCTCGGCGAGCATGCGCTCGGGGGGCTCGCCCAGCGGCTCTTCCGCCAAATCGAAGGTGCCCCAATGGATGCCGATCAGCAGCCGCGCATTGACATCGACGAAGGTCTGCACCGCTTCCTCCGGCGTGACGTGCACTGATTTCATGATCTCAGGCGGCTCATAGGCACCGATAGCCACAGCCGCCACGTCGAACGGTCCGAGCCGTTTGCCGATCTCCCGGAAGCCGGCGAAATAGCCGGTGTCGCCGCTGAAATAAAACCGCCGTTCCCGACCCAGTACGGCCCACGTCGCCCATAGTCGTGTGTTGCCATCCCACAGGGTCCGCTGGGAGAAGTGCTGCGAAGGCACGCAAACGAACCGCACAGCGCGATATTCGTATTGCTGCCACCAGTCCAGCTCTTCGACCCGGCTGATGCCGTTGTCGGCAAACCATTTTTTGAGCCCTAGCGGCACGATGAAAAGCGGATTGTGTGTTTCGGCAAGGCGCTTTACCGTGCCTAGGTCCAGGTGGTCGTAGTGGTCGTGAGATATGATCACGACGTCAATCCGCGGCAGATCCTCAAAAACCAAGCCGGGCGGACTCAAGCGGCTCGGTCCGGCCCAGGACACCGGGCTTGCTCGCGCGCCCCAATTTGGGTCCGTCACGAAGTTGAGACCGTCGAACTGCACTAAGAGAGTCGAGTGGCCGATCCAGGTGACGCTCGGGTTTACCGAGCCGGCTCGAAGCGCCGCGCCGTCATTGAGGAGCCGCGGAGCATCGAAAGTTCTGGGCGTCATGGAGCTAGCCAAGAGGCGGCGCACCACAAAGCTCCAGCGGGTCCAACTCGATGGCCGGCGGAAATCCGGATCGGTATTGCGAAATCCCCCCGCGACGTGATGTGGCGGTTGTCCGGGCAACGGCTCCGTCCCCACACTCCCGCACGCGACCAGCAGGAACCATAAAGCCGCCGTTGCAATGGATCGCGACCCCAAAACTCCATGAGGCTCGGTCTTCGCCCTCGGGATCATGGAACTCACCACTGGCGGAAGATCACGCAAACTTGCGTCTCATCGTGAACCGCGAACTCTCGTGAACCCCAAGGCTTCTTTTGCACCGCGTTCGAATTGGGATGAAGCATCTCCGGCCTGCGTAAACGGACTTCATCATACAGCTCGTCGATGTTGTCCGTCTCGATGGTGATTTCGGGCCGGTCCTTCGCAGCGAATTCCGCATCTTCAACCAGGTAAGCCTTGGCGCCATCCCGTTCGATCACCGCCAAGGTGCCGTCCTGATAGACCACCTTGAAGCCCAGACACATGACGAAAAGATCAAGCCCATCGGCCAGGCTGCTGTAGAAGATCTTGGGAATGAGTCGCGTCATCATCGAGTCTTCCACTGCTGAACTATCATTGGCGACTCTAGTTCCGTTGTCAACTTTTTAGATTCTAGA
>DAIRFP010000147.1:11477-12855 GCA_036794995.1 Thermodesulfobacteriota bacterium
GACGGCAGTGAATTGGTTTTCACGCTGTACCGCCGACCCGAGGTGTCAGATCAAGAGTTTGAGGAAGATGCCCAGGTGGTAGAGAAGGACTTAGCGAAGTTAAAGACCTTACTTGAAAAATAAATGCCCGAGCATCAATAGAAATCCCTGGCCGTTGAGCGCTCCTACGCCTTGGATTGGGCGGCTGCGAAAGGCGACGAGACATTATTAGTTGTAGCCCGGTGTGGCCAGTGTTATCCTGGGACGTGGAGGACATGTTATGGCGGCCGATAAGCGAACCACCGTTCGAGTGAGCGAAAAGCTTCTCCGTAGAGCGCGTAAAACTCTGAAAGCGTCGACAAACGAAGACGCGGTGACCAAGGCGCTGCACGAAAGTTTTATCAATCGAGAGATTCAGGCCAACTTAAAGGATTTGATCCGCAAAGGCCGCGGCCGGTTCGTTGACGTCTACGACTGACAATCGTGCCGATTCTGTTAGATACCAATGTTTATCTCTTCGCCATGCGATCGGAAAATGGCGCAGCTTTCTTCGAAAGCAGATTCCTACCTTTAGTGTTTCAAACCTTTCTTGCTGGTGTTGTGGTAGAGGAGCTTTACGCCGGCGCACTGAACACGCAGGGTGTCCGTCTGGTTGAAAGATACGTCGGATCACTCGAACGCGCCAATCGCGTAGTCGCTCCGACTTTTCAGGACTGGAAAGAAGCAGGCGAAATTGTCGCGCGCGTTACGCGGAGCGAGCCCGGCCTTAAGTCGAGGGTGCAACAGATTTTAAACGATATCCTATTGGCACTTTGTGCCCGCCGCATCGGCGCGGATCTATATACTTTTAATCGCGACGATTTCGATTTGATCCGCCGCTATAGGCCATTTTCTCTCAAGGTATTAAAACGGTAAGCCGCGATCGATCAGCTGCGCGTCGCGCGGAGTCATCGAAAGTCCCGCAGGCGACAATGCCTGAGAAATCTGACGCGCGAGATCCAGTGTTTATACCCTCGACAAACACGTCTCACGAACACGATCACGATGGTTTACTTCCCCCGGTCCAAGCTCTTGATCCTGCAACTGCCGTCACCAATCCGTTGAACAACTGAAACGAGCGAAGCGATGGAACGTATGGAACGACTAGGAACCAGTTGACTCGTAAATGGGTGAACATATGAACGCTCAATCTCGCTCGGTCCTAGTCAATGAAAATGTGCCGGCAACAGTATAGGTCAAAACTAAAGACGCGACCATATGAGGGCCGTTGTTGCCTAGTGGAATACGTCCAAGAGGAGTGCTTGCCCACTGTCGAAGTAATTCCCGCCAGCAAACGATGACCGCTTGGATTCACTTTAGGCTTGGCCAGGAGTTTGTCTAGCTGGTCAGCAGCGTCCCT
>DAIRFP010000391.1:0-1624 GCA_036794995.1 Thermodesulfobacteriota bacterium
CGCCGAAGACCTTGCCCTTGAGGTCCTCCATCCGGTTGATGCCCGGCACGGCGTAAACCCAGAAGAGAAATTTCTTCACGATGGTCGCGATGATCACCGTGTCGGCGCCGGCGAGGTTCGCCTGGATCGAGGCGGCGCCGCCGAGCTGGATGATCGGCAGTTCCCCGGAGAGCATCGCCTGGAGCGCCAGGGAGCTGCCGGGGATGCTGATCGCCTCGACATTGAGGCCATGCTTATCGTAAAAGTTGCCTTCCTTAGCAAACCAGAGCGACATCTGCGTCGTCGACGCCGAGCCGCCCCCGACGCGAAGCCGTTCGAGTTTTTTCTCCTGCGCAGCAGCAGTCGAAAGAGAAAGCATCAGGTTGAAAAGAACAAAAACGAACAGAAGACAGCTTTTCTTCATGGTTATCCTTTCGGTTAAATCACCGACGATGGGACTCAGCAGGTGGCAGAGACGCGTTCATTGAAGTCGAGGTTATTTTTCAGCCCTGAGGAATGCAATGACAAGATTGTTGAATCGTTCCGCTTGATCCCATTGCACCCAATGGGCGCACTGGTCGAAAACGTGCAGCTCAGCCTGGGGAATCTTTTCAAAAAGCAGCAACGCTTGCTCCAGGGACGTGCCGTGATCGTTCTTTCCCCAAAGAATCAAAGTCTTTGTTTGCAAGTGGCCCAGCTCATCGTCTAAGGTTTTCGATTTCGGCGCTTCCGCCCGTTTGAGCTGGGCTTCGTAGTTTTTTCCCGCGCTCATCTCGTAGCGCTCGCGAACCAGCTCATCGCTCACCAGCTCTCGATGGAAAAGCGTGCCCAGAGTCATCGTTCGCATGTTTTCGAGGCTGGGCGTATAAGCCCTCAATTCCTCAGCATGCTTTTTGGACTTGGCCTGCGATTCCGCCGATCCCTTCGGTGCCAGGGTATTGCTCGAAACGAGAACAAGCTTTTTCGCTCGCGGGTCTTCAAGGGCGATGCGCGCCGCGATGTAGGCGCCCATGGAGTTGCCCATGACGTGAAAGCGATCAAGCTGAAGCGCGTCGATCAACGCCTTGGCATGGGCCACCCGAAAGTCCAGTGAGTAATCGGTGGGATTGTCTGAAAGCCCGAATCCGGGCTGATCGTAGGCGTAAACGGCAAACCCCGCCGCGGCCAGCGGTTCGATATTGAGTTTCCAGTTGACCGAAGAGCAGGTGCCCGGCGAACCGCCATGAAAAAGCACCAGCGGCTCACCTTCGCCCGCTTGAATATAGAAGGTCTTGAGGCCTTCGATCCGGCGATAACTTTCGGTTCTATTTGCTGGGGCCTGCTTCTGCATACCTCAGTACCTTGCCCCCCTTGGGCGCGCGCGTCGGACCGTAGGGCGTATCTTTCTCGATGTAGACGCAGGCCCCGGCGGTATAAGTAACGCCATTTATCTCTATCTCGCCCTCGAGCACGTAGAACATTTCATGATACGGATGGCTGTGAACCGGAATGTTGGTGTCCGGCCCCCAGTGACGAATCATCATCTCCGGGCTCGCGCCGTTTTTGCTGGGCACCAACCATTTCGTTTGCCCATGCCCGCTCTTCACCAACTTAACGTCGTTTTCGTTTACCGCAATAACACCCATAAGACCTCCGATCGATTTAG
>DAIRFP010000391.1:1724-3148 GCA_036794995.1 Thermodesulfobacteriota bacterium
CGCCGATCTCCAAGTCAGGGCATTACAGGAACCTGGTTGCAGCGTAGTCGGGAGTTTTGACGCGCCGGTGACCGGTGATGATCTCAACAACACGTCCCAAGAACAGATGGATTGAGTCGCTATGAGAGCTGTAGTACACTTGTGTATGACATGGAGGGTGACATTTATGCCTTTGAGTGTTCGGCTGGATGCGAGGACGGAGTCGTTAGTCGGACGCCTGGCGCGTAAGCGACGCCAGACTAAGTCCGAAGTCATTCGAGACGCGATCGGCGCACTCGCTAAACAGGAAGAGCAAGGTGCCGGGAAAAAGCGTCCTTACGACTTGGTCGCCCATCTGATTGGCTGCGTGGACAGCGGCGGCGCGAATCTTTCCCAAAACACGGGTGAAAGGTTCGCCAAACTCTTGCGTGAGAAAGCGGATGCCCGCCGTTCTCGTTGACACGGGGCCTCTGGTGGCCTTGCTCGATCGGAGTGATCCGTATCACATTAACTGCCAAGAAACTCTTCGTTCGCTTGCCGATTCGCTAGTAACCGTATGGCCGGTTGTGACTGAAGCCATGTATATGTTGAGAGCTTACGGGTCGGCCCAGGATGCCCTCTGGGAAATGATTGACGCTGGCGCCGTTGAGATATTGCCGCTAGGGACTGATGATGTCGCCCGTATGAGAGACTTGACGCGCAAATACCGTGATCTGCCGATGGATCTGGCGGATGCGGCGTTGGTACGCGTGGCCGAGCGAGAGCGGCTGCGCCGGATTTTCACCCTCGACCGGCGTGACTTCCAGATTTATCGCCCGTCCCGAATTGGCCGTTTTGCGGTTCTGCCGTCCCGGTAAGCTCGCCTGAACCAAACAAGCACAAAATCACCCTGAGCACGAGCCACGAACACGGTTCTGTATATTTCGCTTGTCAGATTCAGACCATATCGCAGAATGCCGCAAATTTTATAGCGGGCAGCTATCGTAGGCGCGGCGAGACCGTTTTCCGGTTTTATCCCTTTGCCTTTATCCTTTAGAAAGGGGTGGGCAATTATCGTAGGTGGGTTGACCCTGAGCACGATCACGTGTCACGAACAACGGGTTTATCCCTTATCCTTTTGCCCTTATCCTTTTAAGCGCGAGACCCGAGCACAGCTCTTTGCCTTCTTTCCACTTTCAGCTTTGATCAGTCATCGTCATTCTAGCATGCCAGACTACTCGAAGGTTGGGTAACCTCTTTCAATTGAACAAACTTGCCATACATTATTGAATATTCACCGGAGGCCGAGGAGCATCTGCAACGCCTGACCGCTCGTCAACGAAAGATCGTTTTAGATACGGTTGATCGGCAATTGCTCAACCAGCCGAACGTCGAGACGAAGAACAGAAAACCCATGCGCCCGAACCCGGTCGCTCCTTGGGAGCTTCGCATTGGAGCCTTGCGCG
>DAIRFP010000148.1:0-7570 GCA_036794995.1 Thermodesulfobacteriota bacterium
GGTTCGAATCCAGGTGGGCCCACCAACCTTCCACTATTCGCGGGAAAACGGTCTATCAGGCGACGCTGCCCCATTTGCGTTGTTAAATCTTCGTTCTCCCATTCTTACACTATGCTTGGCTTCGCCTGGCTGAACTTCCATTCTCAATTCGGGTGTTTTATGGACAGTTGCGTCTTGGTATCGGCATTGCTCTATGCATCGCCGCATGAGTACTTTCGATAAAAAACCGCCGCATCTGGAAACACCGGCTCACGCGGAGAATACAGAAAGTTTGCTGCTCGAGCGACTCGAACATAGTCAATCCGAAGCCGATCACTTCCGGTGGTTGCTATTTGTCGTGGGGTTTTACCGCGGGATACAAAAGGTCGATGCGGCGACGACCTTACTTCAGCGGTTCATTGAAAAGAGCCACAACGACGAACAAAAGGCGCACTGTCATCTCACGTTGGGCCAGATTGCCACAGACGAGCAGCGTTTTGAAGCCGCCCTCGGGCACTTCAAAACCGCTTTAAGGTTGCAGCCTGAACAAAAAAAGATCGCCTATGTGCTGCAAAATAACACGGCTTACTGCCTCAATATGCTTGGCTGCTACGCTGAGGGGGAGCGACATTGTCGCATGGCCATCGAGATCAATTGGACTCGCGCGAGCGGCTATCGCAACTTGGGCGTTAGCCTTAAGGGACAGGGTAAGATTTTGGAAGCGGTATGGGCCTTAGTCGAAGCCGCGAAGTTGGATGTATCCGACGAGCGCGCGCGCCTGATGCTGCGAACACTGATCGAGGAAAATTCGAACTTGGCCGTTCAGTGTCCGTGGGCGGTGGAAGGACTGATTCCGATCGTCGCTAGCGAAAGCATGCCTATAAATTAGCTCCAGATATAACTATTTCTCCAGAAGCGTTTTTTTTGGCGCACGCATTCCGCGACGCGTGTCGCAGAGTTAGCCCACTTATCCCACGCTGCTTTACAAAACAGAGCGGGGGAAGTAAATTCGTTTTTACTGCATCGCAATATCTTCGAGCCAAACTACGCCGGTGTATCTACCTCTTCAAAGGGAGGTTTCCGATGAGGAACGTTAGAGACATTTTGGAGACCAAGGGACATGACGTTTGGTCCATTGAGCCCATGGCGCTGGTTTATGATGCGATGAAGCTCATGGCCGATAAGGAAATTGGCGCACTGCTCGTGATGGAAGGCGCAACGCTGGCAGGCATCCTATCAGAGCGGGACTATGCAAGGAAAATCATTCTCCAAGGTCGCTCGTCGTTAACCACCGAAGTCAGAGAAATCATGACTTCTCGTGTCGTGTGCGCCGGGCCTGAGCGAAGCATCGAAGAATGTATGGCGTTAATGACGGACAAGCGCATCCGGCATTTGCCTGTAGTCGAGGCCGGTCAGGTATGTGGTATGATCTCGATCGGGGACCTGGTGAAGGCGATCATCGCCGAGCAGCAGTTCATCATTCAGCAGCTCGAGCGTTATATCACCGGCTGACAGCGAAGTTCATCGTTCTTACTTAAGAGGTTATCCCGTATCTTGGTCGAGCGTTTGGCTAGCGTTCTTATCTGTGACTTCATATTCGGGGAAAAGGGTTCTTGCCGCAATTGTCCCTTTGAACTGCGAATCACTATAGGCCCCGATATGATGGATTCAGAATAGTTCCCCTTGACAATTTTGTTTACAAGTGACATAAGAACATTAAGCTATAGGTCTATAAAACTTAAGAAACTTAACTTGCTTGATCAAATAGATTTAAAAATACTTTTTATTCTTCAAAATAGCGGGCGGTGTCGTCTAGCTGACATAGCTGACCAGGTGGAGCTTTCGGCGCCGGCTGTGATGGAGCGGGTGAAGAAGTTGGAAGTGGGCGGAGTGATCAAGGGATATCAAGCTATCCTTGATGGTAAGAAGGTCGGCAAAGACATAACCGCCTTTATTGGCGTGTCCGTCGGCAACCAACGAGACATGGAGAAATTTGCTGCACAGATGTTGCAGCACCTCGAAGTCCTCGAGTGTCATCACGTAACCGGGGACGAAAGCTTTATTCTAAAGGTGAAGTCAGCGAATACCGGTTCCTTAGAAAAGCTGTTGGGTGAAATTCGCTCTGTGGAAGGAGTAACCCGCACTGTTACGAAGGTTGTGCTTTCTACCGCTAAAGAGAGTCAAGCGCTGGATCTCGATCAGGGGTTGTCAGAACATTCAAACGCAAAGAAAAAGTGACTCTTCAGCCGCAACTTATTATTGACGCAGGGTGTTTTTCTCGATATGGCCTAACTGTTTGCTACGGTGTGCCATCGTCCTGCGCCTCGCGCATCCTCGTCTTCGTAACACCCGAAGGAAGCAGTCTAATAGAGCGAAGGATATGAGTATGAAGATCGCAAGTTTGCCTCCCAGGCAGGGACTTTATGATCCCAGGTTTGAGCACGATGCCTGTGGTGTAGGGTTCGTCGTCAACATCAAAGGGGACAAGTCGCACGAAATCGTCGAGCAGGCGTTAACGGTCTTGCAGAACCTTGATCACCGCGGTGCTTGCGGTTGCGAGGAGAATACGGGTGACGGGGCAGGAGTTTTGTTGCAAGTGCCTCACGCCTTCTTCGAGCCGGCCTGTGATGGGCTCGGCTTTCAGTTACCCGATCCGGGTGAATACGGTGTCGGCATGCTTTTTTTACCGGACGAGCGCAAACAGCGGCGACAGTTTGAAAAGATTCTTGAGGACATCATCGCCGGCGAAGGACAACGCCTTCTCGGTTGGCGCAAGGTGCCCACGGATAATCTGTATCTGGGCGAGACGGCGAAATCCTGCGAGCCCTTTGTACGCCAAGTGTTCGTCGGACGAGGTGAAGGCATCACCGACGACCTGGCGTTTGAACGGAAGCTTTACGTCATTCGGCGGCGGGCAGAAAATGCCATTCGTTACGCCGGCCTCCCCGGCGGAGACTTCTTTTACGTTCCGAGCTTTTCCTCAAGGACGATAATCTATAAAGGAATGTTAACTCCAAGGCAGGTCACGACCTTCTATCCGGATCTTTCCGATCCGATGGTGGAATCGGCCATTGCGGTTGTGCACTCACGGTTCAGTACGAATACTTTCCCAAGTTGGGGCCGAGCCCATCCCTATCGCTATCTCATACACAACGGCGAGATTAACACACTCCGCGGTAATGAGAACTGGATGCACGCCCGCCACGGCATGCTGGCGTCGGAGCTATTTGGCGCTGATCTGAAGAAGGTCTTTCCCGTTATCCAAGAGGACGGCAGCGATTCAGCCAAATTCGATAACTGTCTCGAATTCTTGGCATTGAGCGGCCGCTCTCTACCCCATGCTGTCATGATGATGATCCCGGAGCCTTGGGAGAATCATGAGAGCATGGACGAAAAGAAGCACGCTTTCTACGAATACCATAGCAGTTTGATGGAACCGTGGGACGGACCGGCGTCGATCGCTTTTACCGACGGTACGGTCGTTGGTGCCGTGCTGGACCGTAACGGCCTGCGTCCCTCACGTTACTACGTGACCAAAGATGACCTGGTCATCATGGCATCCGAGGTGGGCGTGCTGGATGTGCCGCCGGAGCGCGTGCTTGAGAAGCGTCGCCTGCAGCCCGGGCGAATGTTCCTCGTCGACACTAGCGAAGGTCGGATCATCAGCGATGAAGAAATCAAAACGCAAATGGCCAAGGGTCAACCTTATGGCAAATGGCTCAAAGACAATCGTGTCCACTTTAGTGATTTGCCGAACGTCCCGGAAAAGGAGCCGCTATACAATCATCAAGTGACACTGCAGCGATTGCAGGCCTTTGGATATAATTTCGAAGACTTGAAGATCAATGTCGGCCCGATGGCGCAGAATAGCATCCAGCCTGTCGGCTCTATGGGGACGGACACGCCACTGGCCGTTTTGTCCGATAAACCGCAGTTGCTCTACAACTATTTCAAACAGCTTTTCGCGCAAGTGACCAATCCGCCCATCGATCCCATTCGTGAAGAGTTGATTACCTCAACGACGCTGACACTGGGTTTGGAAGGCAACCTCGTCGATCCCAAGCCGGAAAGCTGCCGGCAGCTTAGGCTTCCCGATCCCATTCTGAAAAACTCAGACATGGAGAAACTACGCAAGATCGATATGCCGGGACTCAAGTCACTCACGCTACCGATTCTTTTCAATCCGGCTGAAGGCAAGACGGGTCTGGAGCGGGCCTTGGAGGAACTGTTTAAAGCGGCGGACCAAGCGATAGCGGACGGCACCACGATCTTGATCCTTTCCGATAAGGGCGTTGACCGAACATATGCGCCGATTCCGGCGCTGTTGGCGTCATCCGGATTGCATCATCACCTTATCCGCTGCGGTACGCGCACGCGAGCGGGGTTGGTGCTGGAATCCGGAGAACCCCGGGAAGTGCATCATTTCTGTCTTTTGCTCGGCTACGGAGTGCAAGCCATCAACCCTTACCTGGCGTACGAATGTCTCAACGACATGATCCACGAAGGCATGCTGAAGGGCATTACGTACCACGAGGCGATCAAGGGTTACGACAAAGCAGTCTATAAAGGCGTCGTGAAAGTCATGGCCAAGATGGGAATTTCTACCATCAAGTCCTATTGTGGCGCGCAAATTTTCGAAGCCGTGGGGCTGGGCCAAGTGCTGGTGGACAAGTACTTTACCTGGACGCCGTCTCGCGTCGGCGGCATCGGCCTAGAAGAAATCACGCGGGAGGCGCAACAGCAGCATGCCCGGGCGTTTCCAACCTATCCGCTCAACGGTCACACCTTGGAAGTCTATGGCCAATACCAATACCGCAACGATGGCGAATTGCATCTTTTCAATCCGCGCACGATCCATCTCTTGCATAAGGCCTGCCGTACCAACGATTACAGGAACTTCAAGGAATACACGCAGCTTGTCGACGGTCAGTCCGAACGCATGGCGACCTTGCGCGGCCTGATGGAGCTAAAATACGCATCGAAGCCGATTCCAATTGAAGAAGTGGAGCCGGTCGATGCGATCGTAAAACGCTTCAAGACCGGCGCGATGTCCTATGGCTCGATCAGCAAAGAGGCGCATGAAGCCCTCGCCATCGCCATGAACCGTATCGGTGGGAAAAGCAATACCGGTGAAGGGGGTGAAGATCCGGCGCGTTACGTTCCCGATCCCAATGGCGATTCGCGTAATAGTGCCATTAAGCAAGTCGCTTCAGGGCGATTTGGGGTAACGAGTTATTACCTGACGCAAGCGCGGGAACTGCAGATCAAAATGGCTCAAGGCGCCAAGCCGGGGGAGGGTGGCGAACTGCCGGGACGAAAAGTCTATCCATGGATCGCCAAAGTACGCCACTCGACGCCGGGTGTCGGTCTGATCTCACCGCCGCCGCACCATGACATCTATTCCATCGAAGATTTGGCGCAACTGATCCACGACCTCAAAAACGCGAATCATCACGCGCGCATTAGCGTGAAGCTTGTCTCTGAAATCGGTGTCGGAACAATTGCTGCGGGGGTGGCAAAAGGCCATGCGGACGTGGTCCTCATCAGTGGCCATGACGGCGGCACCGGAGCATCGCCGCAGACTAGCATCAAGCATGCGGGTCTGCCGTGGGAGCTCGGGCTAGCGGAGACACACCAGACGCTGGTGCTTAATAATCTGCGTAGCCGCATCGCGGTGGAGACCGATGGACAGCTAAAGACCGGGCGGGATGTTATTGTCGCTGCGCTGCTTGGCGCCGAGGAATTCGGCTTTGCGACTACGGCATTGGTGACGTTGGGCTGTATCATGATGCGTGTGTGTCACCTCGACACTTGTCCGGTGGGGGTTGCGACGCAAAATCCGGAGCTGCGCGAAAAGTTCACCGGTGACCCTGCGCATGTCGTTAATTTCATGCATTTCATCGCGCAGGAAATGCGCGAGCATATGGCCAAGCTTGGTTTCCGTACAGTAAATGAAATGGTCGGTCGTTCGGACCGGCTTGAGGTGCGTCGTGCGGTCGAGCACTTGAAAGCGAAAGGTTTGGACTACGCGGCGATTTTGTATCAGCCTAAGGTCAAAAAGGAAGTGGGACGTTACTGTCAGATTCCACAGAATCATGGTCTCGAGAATGCGCTCGATAATCAGGTATTGCTCGATTTGGCCGCCCCCGCATTGGAACGGGGCGAGAAAGTCAGAGCAACCCTGGATATCCGCAATACCAATCGCGTCGTCGGCACGATACTCGGTAGCGAGGTTACGCGACGGTTCGGGCCGCAAGGACTTCCCGAAGATACCATCCATTTCCACTTCCAGGGCTCCGCGGGCCAGAGTTTCGGCGCATTTGTGCCGCCGGGCATGACTTTGGAGCTTGAGGGCGACGCCAACGATTACTTCGGTAAAGGGCTCTCCGGCGGCAAAGTGATCTTGTATCCCTCCGAAGGTTCCACCTTTGCTCCCGAGGAGAATATCATCGTTGGCAATGTGGCGTTTTACGGGGCCACCCATGGCGAGGCGTATATCCGGGGTATGGCCGGCGAGCGCTTTTGTGTGCGGAACAGCGGTGTTCGTGCGGTTGTCGAAGGCGTGGGTGACCATGCTTGCGAGTACATGACCGGGGGCACGGTTGTGGTTATCGGTACAACGGGACGAAATTTCGCTGCCGGTATGTCGGGGGGCATGGCCTATGTTCTGGACGAAGATGGGACGTTCAAGAACCGCTGCAACTTTGAAACGGTGGCGCTCGAGCGTTTGGACGAGCGAGACTTGCAAGATGTGGAGGAAATGCTCAAGCGGCACGCAGTCTATACACGAAGCGCACGGGCTTGGCAGTTTCTAGCGCTCTGGCAGGAAACCGCGCCGAAGTTCGTCAAGGTGATGCCCAGAGATTACCGTCGCGTGCTCGAGGCTCTACAGGAAGCCGAGGCCAAAGGACTGGTTGGCGACGAGGCCCTGATGGCCGCCTTTGAAGCCAACAAGAACGACGCTGCTCGCGTCAGCGGAAATTAAGCACCTCCGGTTGATTGGAACAGGTTCTAACCTCCAGTCATGCCTTCTTTCGCTTGCTGCCTGGCGAAAGCGGGGTACGACACAAAAATTTCGCGTCCGTGAAAGCGCGTGGGCCTGCATTGTAGCAGGAGCATTCGCATAATTATTGTTTTGTATGGCGGGAGAAACATAGCGCATGGGCAAGCCAACTGGATTCATGGAATTTGACCGCGAATTGCCGACCGATCGTTCGCCGTTGGAACGCGTCAAAGATTGGCGGGAGTTCCACGAGCACTTTTCGGAAGCCAAATTGCAGCAACAGGGCGCGCGTTGCATGGACTGTGGTATTCCGTTTTGCCACACCGGGCAACTCATCAGCGGGATGGCTTCAGGTTGTCCCGTTAATAACCTGATCCCGGAATGGAACGATCTTGTTTACCGCGGCTTGTGGAAAGAGGCCTTGCAGCGATTGCACAAGACGAATAATTTTCCTGAATTTACCGGCAGGGTTTGTCCGGCGCCTTGCGAGGGGTCTTGCGTCCTTGGGATCAACGAGCTTCCGGTCACGATTAAGAACCTCGAGTGTTCGATCATCGACAACGGTTTTGCCCAAGGATGGGTGACGCC
>DAIRFP010000148.1:7670-12831 GCA_036794995.1 Thermodesulfobacteriota bacterium
CCGCCCGACTCGCGGCAGCCTGACAATCCTTGGCCTGAATGGCCCAAGGTCTATAAATTGGACTACGGGCAAGAAGAAGCCAAAGCACGTTTTGGCGCCGATCCCCGTATCTATCTTGCCACTGGAGAAAAATTTGTCGGGGATGAAAAGGGGCAGGTCAAAGAGTTTCATATCTATGATGTAGAATGGGCCAGGGACGACAAGGGCGTTTTCATCCCAAAGCGAGTTTCCGGTTCGGAGAGGGTTTTACAGGCCGATCTGGTGTTGCTTGCTATGGGCTTTTTGGGTCCCGAAGATCCGGTTCTTTCGGAATTGGGTGTCGAGCGTGATCCGCGCTCCAATGCAAAAGCTGAATATGGTCGCTTTAACACTAATGTGCCGGGGGTCTTTGCAGCCGGCGATTGTCGCCGCGGCCAGAGTCTGGTGGTCTGGGCGATTAACGAAGGACGCGGCGCGGCCAGGGAGTGCGATCGCTATTTAATGGGTTGTACGGATCTTCCCTGAAAGTGCCGTTGTCGGTTTGGCGTCGACGCCACGCTAGCGGCGCCCAGTTCACTGCCGCCGTCGGGCGATAACTTTGCTTTTCCACTAGTGCCCGATAATTCCCGCCGATTCGCATTGTCTCGCTCTTGCCTTGAATATTTCCCTCTTGCGGATTTGAACCGAAGATGACGAATGCCAAGTTGGGCAAACCCCTGTTTCGGTTTCGCAAGTATTCCCTGTTTCTTCCTATTAACTAGGATTGGCATCTTGCTTGCTCCGTATCAGCGCGGAGGCCGTCCAAGTTTGTGGCGAATTTTCGAATCGATGTTTTTTTGCAGGTTGCACGAAACCGAAATGGAAGTTCTGGCGCGGAAGGCTTCGGAACATAAGCGGATCGAATAATTTCAGCGGCTGGTTCTTTGTCCTTGGGACCGCATAGGCAACTGGACTATGAAAAACTCAGACAAGCATGAAAAGTTGAATGACACCCCGGCGATCGGTGCAACAGCTCCAGGTAAACCACAGAAGGCTCTTTACGCTCGCGAGTTGCGCGCCGTCGGACAAGCGCTGGAATCGCGACATGTCTATTCTCTCGACCTAGAGTTGGAGGGCGGGCTGTATGTCGTGCGGGGAAAAGTAACTGCAGCTCGCTACGCTGAATCTTCATTTTCTGCCTTCATTCAAGATTTGATTTCCGGAGCCGGCTCAGTTCTGACGGCCAGCCCGCGCCGTTCCATGTACGAGATCGGGCTGTCCTATAACCCGCGAGACATAGAAGATCTTGATTCGAAAGGGCGTTCACAGCGGCGTGATGCGAACCAGAATCCTGATCCCTTCAGCTTGGCGCAGAAACTACGGGGGGTTGGCTCGTTTCTGGACTATCGGCCGGAGATGGCCCTCGCTGGAGTGTCGGTCGAGGATCGGTGGGTCACTGTTCGGTATATTACGGGCGAAGGCCGCATCGAAGAAGCAAAGCAGGATGTTACCTATTTCTATAATTATTGGGTCAAGATGTATTTGCGAAGGAGCCAGCGCTCCGGCGAAGCTTTGTCTGATGACCCAACCCTTCACGTCACTTGGGAAAGACCGAGGAAGTTCCCAGCCCGGTCCGGTCGTTAGTTTCTAGCCAACGATGCAATCATAACCGCCTGAAGCGCTGCATCGATTGCTTCAGGTGCAGTTCAACTTGACGAATCTCTGCCTCGGGCAGAATTCATGTCCTTCTCTTTCGGATCACCACATCTCTTTCGAATCACCGTTGACAGAGATCTTGTTGTCGGACTACGTTGAGGCTTGACACGGTGATACCCCCGTCGGAGGTAAAGTTTATGGCCAGTGCCGCCAATCGTTTCGGACCGCGACCGATGGCAGAAGTTAAAAAAGAACTTCTCGGCCGGGCCAAAGAAAACCGTAACCCGTTTCTTTATACGATCTTTAGCGAGGTCGCGCCGGTGATCGAAGGACTCCGCTCGGTAGAGCGCGAGGATTGGGCGCGGGCTTTCGGTGCCTTGGCAGTAACCCACGAGGAGCAGGCGGCGAATGCCGAGGCGCTGGGTGATGCGGCTGTTGCTCGAAAACACTATCTCATTGCATATGATTATTACCACGTGGCGCGTTACCCCGCGCCCAATTCGCCGGGCAAGCTGGCAGCCTATAGAAAATCACAAGAGAATTACTTGAAGGCTGCGCGCTATTTCGACCCATCTATAGAACGGGTCGAGATGCCGTTTCGCGGCCGGCCCGGCGAGGGTACCGTTTCGGTGGGGCTTCTCCGAAAGCCGAAAACAGTTGACAGGCCGGCGGTGGTGATTATTTGGGGCGGTATAGATGCCTTCAAAGAAGAACGGCCGACTGAACCGTATCTACGCGCCGGCTGCGCGACGCTGTGCATTGATATGCCGGGGGTGGCCGATGCCCCGCTTGCCGGTTCCGAAAACGGAGAGCGCCTTTGGGACGCGGTGCTGGACTGGATTGATCAACGTGCAGATTTGGATTCGCGGCGTGTCGGTATCGTCGGCGGCAGTACCGGCGGATACTGGGCGACAAAAGTTGCCCACACCCATCGCGAGCGGATTCGCGCGGCTGTCAATCAGGGTGGCCCGGCGCATTACGCCTTCACCGAGGAATGGATTGTTAAAGCTCAAGGCGGCGAATATCCTTTCGAGCTGGCTGAAACGCTGGCCTGCGCGTTCGGTAGGTCCACCGCGGAAGAGTGGGTTGAGTACAGTCCGCGACTTTCACTGCTCAATCAGGAGGTTCTCACCCGTCCCTGCGCCCCGCTGCTCTGCGTCAACGGGGTTAACGATAGCGTGTTTCCGATTGCCGACATGTATTTGCTGCTCGAACACGGCAGTCCTAAAACGGCTCGCTTTTTCCCCGGCGGCCACATGGGAGGTGCCGGGGCACAGCCAGCGATTCTAGCGTGGTTGCAGGAAAATCTGAGGTAAGCGGGCAGTCGGTTACGGGGATGGATTCAATAAGGGGCTTCGCTGCCTGTTGAGGTTCTGCTCCAACTGAAGTTTCTGTTGCTGGTCTTTTAGCAGGTTCATCTGCTGATCAATCTGCAATTGCCTCAATTGCTCTTTTTGTCTCGCCGGATTCTGTTCCCGCTGAATCTGATTGATCTCCAACTCGGTCTTGAGGCGATTGAGTTGTTGTTGGTTTTTGAGTTGATCGAGTTGCTGTTGGGTCTGGTTGCTCGGTTGCAGAGTTTGCTGCGGCTGCGTCAAGTCGGTCCGTTGCTTATGCTGATCCAACTGTTGTTGGGCTCGATTGAGCTCCTGATCGCGTTGCAATTGGTCCAGTTGTTCGCGCTGGCGTATCTGATTGATCTGTTCCTGTTGACGAGATTGGGTTTGCTCTTTTTGGAACTCCTGTGCCTGGTCAGCGGCTGCCCAGCTTGGAGTGGACACCGATGTAAGGCAGAGACCTATGGCAAGAGTCACGAGCGTGGATGAATAGAATGTTCTCATCACTTCACCCCTTTTCAGCTTCCCAGGAATCGATGGCGAATTCAATACCACTATCGCCCGCGCGAAAGCATCGAAAATCCACCAGCTTTTCCGTCGGCGATAGACCGGTCCGCCCGCAAGAGACTCATAACAAGAAACTTTTTTGCATCAACAGTCTCTCCGCCTCGCGATGCTCGCCGACAAAGTCTTGACGATATCTAAATATCCGGAATCCCGTAATAGGTCGCGCAGTTGTTCCACAAGATTTTTCTCTTGTCCTCTTCGGCGATCGGCAACTCGAGGAAGCGTTCCACTGCCCGAGGATACTTGGTGTCGACATGCGGAAAGTCCGTGGAGAAGATCAGTCGCTCGTTACCGAGGAAATCGATAGCGTATTTTGCCGGTTCTTCGTCGGCTTCTACGGAGGCATAGCACCGTGTCTTGAAGTAGTGACTGGGAGGGTGCTTCAGACCGGGCGCCCATTGATCGCCAAACATCTCCCAATGCTCGTCGAGGCGCCATAACAAGAAAGGCAACCAACCGCAGTTACCCTCAAGAAAGGCCACGCGCAACCCGGGATGGCGGTCAAGCACACCGCCGCCGCAGAAGCACCCCACCGCCAGCATCTGTTCGACCGGGTGGGAAAAGGTGTGTCGCAGCATGAAATCGTAGCCGAATTGGTCGCCCACCTGGCGGCCCGCGGAGGTATTGGATTCATGGAAACCCAGCGGCACATCCAGCTGCTCTAGAGCTGACCATAGCGGCTCATAATACGAGTCGTGCCAATTGTGGCCGTTGACGATATTGGCGCGCAAAAAGATTGCGCGAAAACCAAGCTGCTGCACGCAGCGCCGCGCCTCGCTAATCGCGTCTTCGATGTGGAACACCGAAACCATGCCGGCGCCCATGAGCCTGTTGGTATCGGTCTGGCAAAACTCGTACAGCCAATTGTTATACGCGCGCGCGATAGCGGCGGCGAATTCCGGGTCCATGTCCGGTATGCTAAGCGCGTTCAGTCCCCGGCTCGGGTAGAGTACCGCAAGATCGACACCCTCCTCATCCATGGCATCGAGCTGGACTTGTGAGCTCCAGCCGCGTTCCATGTGCGTCTTGAAGAGTTTTTGATTGCGCTGAAAAACGTGGCCGGGAGGGGGGATTGTTTCGGGCGGAGGATCCACCGGTCTGCCCCACGCTCGCCCATCCGGCCCCACCAGGCGCAGATCTCTGACATGATCGGTGGTGCCGCGGGGAGCGTAGTCTTTGAACTTGGAATCGATAAAACACTGCCAAAGGTCCGGCGGCTCCAAGATATGCATGTCGCTATCCAGTACTTTGAATCCGTTTTTAGCCATGGCTCCTCGTTTTATAAAGGGTCTGGTTGCGGGTGGGTTGAAATATATTTCGCTGCTTTGTCCGGATCCACTCCGGTGGCGCGTAGCTGCACTTGTGCCGCCTCCTCTTGGAGCTGAAACGTGACCGTGTAGGCCGCCTGGTCGCCCCAGCCGCGATTGACGGCTGTGATGAGAATCTGTTCGGTGATATTCGCCACCGGCAGCGGCACGTTTAACTGCCTCCCGAGGTCCGTCGCGAGTCCCACATCCTTGCGCAACAATTTGAGAGGAAAGGTGTCTGTCTCGAATTTGCCGCGAAAGACGGTCTGCGGCACCTGATGGTGAAGGACGTGCATCCGCCCCACCATGCCGCGACGCACGCATTCCCACAGTGAC
>DAIRFP010000392.1:0-3109 GCA_036794995.1 Thermodesulfobacteriota bacterium
GGAATCGTCAAGCCGATTTGCTTAGCCGCCTTCAGATTGATGATGAGCTCGAACTTCTTCGGTTGCTCGACAGGAATGTCGGCAGGTTTGGTGCCCTTGAGAATTTTGTCGACGAATACGGCGATGCGCTTGATGGGCTCGGCTTCGTCAGGTCCATAGGACATCAAGCTGCCACGGTCGACAAAATCTCCCCGCCAGTAAATCGCCGGCCAGCGATTTTTTGACGCCAGCGCGTCGATTTGTTTGTGATTACTACGGGCCAATGTGTGGCTGGTTACGGCGAGTCCGGCGCTACCCGCCTTTATCGCCTCTTGGAATGCGCTCCCGTATCTGTCGGCGCTACTAACCGCCATGGAGTGAAGCTGCAAGCCCAGTGCTCGTGCGACCGGTTGGCTTTCTTTCCAGTCTTGCGCAGCACTTGTTTCCTGAGGATTCCACAGCACCGCGACGCGGGAGAGCTTGGGAGCGGTTTCCTTGAGTAGCTCCAGTCGTTTGCCCGCCAACATCGCAGAAATGTCGGTGACTCCCGTAATGTTTCCGCCTGGCCGTGCCAGGCTGTCAATTAGGCCAATCGTAATCGGATCGGACACGCGGTAAAAAACGATGGGGATCGTTCTGGTAGCCGTCTTGGCAGCGAGTGCGGCGGGCGTCGTGCCAACAACGAGCACGTCAACCTTGAGACCGACCAATTCTTCCACCAGCGCCGGGAGCCGGTCGAGCTTATTACCAGCGGAGCGAAACTCGATAGCGATGTTCTTGCCCTCAACATAGCCGAGTGGACGGAGTTCTCGCAGCAAAGAATCGCGCTGCCCCCCTAAAAAGGAAGTTGACGAGAGTAGGCCGATCTTGGGGACCTTTGCCTGCTGCGCCTCGGCGGGGGGAGCAGATGTCAGCAATAAAATTGTCAGTATCCAGAAACCGAAATTTGTCTTCATCGCTTTCCTCGGTTCATTTTGCCTTTGTCACTTCTACTTTTAACTTCACCGAATCACCCGATCCGCTCTTACCAACACATTCGGCGGAATCGTTAGGCCGATCTGCTTGGCCGCTTTTAGATTGACGATGAACTCGAACTTCTTCGGTTGCTCCACCGGGAGATCCTCAGGCTTGGCGCCCTTGAGGATTTTATCGACGTAGGTGGCCGCACGCCTGTCCAAGTCGGGCTGGTTCACGCCGTAGCTCATAAGCCCCCCGGCTTCGACAAAGTCTGACCTGTAGTATATCGCCGGAAGCCTGCTCTTCACCGCGAGTTCTCCAATCTCTTTTCGCTGCAAATTGGCGACGAAGCCCGCCACCATCATAAGGACTGCTTCAGCCCGCCCCTTGCCTGCGGCTCGGAATGCGGTCTCGATATTCTCGGGAACTAGCACGTCCAGGTATTGAAGCTTCACTCCAAACGCGCCTGCGGCAAGTTCGGTCTCTTTTAACTCTTGCGCGTTGCCCGGCAGGGTCGAAGTCCCCAAGACGGCCACGCGGGAGAGCTTGGGTAGGATTTCTTTAAGCAGCTCCAGCCTCTTTCCAGATAAGTCCGCACGCAGAGACGATAGCCCAGTGATATTTCCCCCAGGTCGCGCAAGACTGGCCACGAACCCGCTTCCAATAGGATCGCTATCCTGCGTCATGACAATGGGGATCGTCTTTGTCGCTTCCTTGGCGGAACGGGTTGGTGCTGGACCAGCGGAAACGATGACGTCTACCTTGAGACGCACTAGCTCGGCCGCGAGCGCGGGGAGGCGATCGAGTTTTCCCTCTGCAGATCGCCACTCTATGACAATGTTCTTCCCCTCCACGTACCCTAGCTCGCGGAGGCCTTGTCGGAATGCCTCGATGCGGGCCTCGTTAGCGGAGGGAGGTGGAATAACTAAATATCCGATCCGCGGGATTCTTTTCGGCTGCTGCCCTTCGGCTGGCAAGCAGAGCGCAAAGAGCATAGCGACCAGGATGATCGCGAATTTGAGATTGAGGATTGCGGATTTCAGATTCATTCCGGAGCCAGAGCCGATCCAAATCCGATTCATTGTTTTTCTCCTGAGTTAAAATTCGCCATTCGAATTCCGAAATCACCTGATCACCTTGTCCGCCCGCGTCAGCGTATCCGATGAATAGCTTTTGGGTCAAGCTGCAATTAAGATTCAGGAATAATATCCGGCAGGCACTCGCAATCCGGAGCCCCAATTGACACAAATGTACATGGACGGACACTGTCTGCCTTGAAACGTAGCATAAGGCCCTGCATCGATGGTCGGAAAGTGTAGAATTGAGACTGAGAATCCGTTATTCTGAGCATCTCAAGCTGCGGTTAGAGTTGCGAAAAATACCAAGGCATCTACCGAGGAGTATCTACCAACGCGCCAAAGAATTGTATTATGACAACAGAACGGAGAATCTAATAGCCACAGCGCGGGCCCGTTACGGCGGTAGAATTCGGGAGATGATGGTCGCTTTCTCAAAAAGCAAAGAGGAAATCACTTTGGTTACCGTGCACCCTTTGAAGCCGCGACAAAAAGCGAACAGGATCGCTTCGGGGAGATGGATCCCTTATGAAAGAGAAAAAAAGTAAACCTCTCGTTAGATACGACCGATCGAGTGATGTGCTGTATATCGCGACCCGGAAAGGTATAGAGGAAGAATTTATCGAGGTCGCTCCCGGGGTCAATGTAGAGTTAGACGCTAAAGGGAACGTCGTGGGCGTAGAGATCCTCAAAGCCTCGCACACTCTCAAAGGCTTTCTAAAATCATTGGGCAAGAAACGCGACGCGGCCTAAAAAATGGGTCGCAATTTCATGTCCATGTGAATTTCTTCCCGGTCCAAATTCTTTTTCGACGCCTTACCCTTCACCGTTCACATGATCACTCTGTCCGCCCGCACCAGCACCTCCGGCGAAACCGCCTAACCCTTTTAGATTTTGGATTTTAGATTGGCCGATCATCGGATTACTTTATCTGCCCTTGCCAACATATTCGGCGGAATTGTTAAGCCGATCTGCTTGGCGGTCTTGAGATTAATCACCAGCTCAAACTTCTTCGGCTGCTCGACGGGCAGGTCAGCGGGCTTGGCGCCTTTCAGGATTCTGTCCACGTAGTATGCGACGCGCCGGTAGCTGTCCGC
>DAIRFP010000393.1:0-3103 GCA_036794995.1 Thermodesulfobacteriota bacterium
CAGGTCCCGTTCCTTCATGATGTAAATCGGATCGAATTGAATGCCTATGGACGTGTAGGCGGCGCGCACTTTGGGGAGGCTCTGCGCCTGTGCTGCAGCGGCGAACGCTACTACGATGATTGGGAAACAAATCGCGAATATCTTGACTCTCAACATGTGTCTCTCCCGTTACCTTCGTACGTCTTTGATGTTCAACAGAACCACTTCAACGAAGTTTATCGCGCTAAGACACCAGCGAAACAAAATCCGAAATCCGAATATCGAAATCCGAAATAAACCTAAAGACCTAAATCCCAATTACGAAATCCCAAACAGGCTTGTTTTGGAATTTTGACCATTTGAAATTGTTTCGGATTTCGGATTTCGAGTTTCGAATTTGAAAGCATACAGCTCAAAGCAAACATTTCAGCAGCGCCAGCCCATTATGCCGTCATTCACTGGTCTAGACTTGAATCGCCTTCGTCACCGATCGTGTTGAACCGCCTTCCGGCGTGCTCTGTCCCCAGACGTGAATATACTGCGACTGCGAGCCGTCGCCGCCGGCCACCACCACGATGATATCTTCCGGCGTGTCCGTAACCGGAATCACGCTCTCGCGGGTCAGCTTCCAGTCCGGCCGGCGCTTTACCCTCTGGTTAAAAGTCTCTTCGGGTACCTCACTCATGCGATGGCCCGCCCGCTCCCAGATAAACTGTTTCACATGGGCCTTGCTAAAACCATCTCCGGCAATGATCTTCGCATGCTCCGGACAGATCACCATGACCGCTTCCGGTCCCGAAGGCCCATCCATTCGGCGAGCGAAATTGGTGAGTATGCCTTCGCCCTTGGTGCTGTCGAGATCCGACGCGCGCACGGAGCTATCCGCGCTGATCGCCGTCACCGTGCTCGCACCGGCGGCAAAGCCGCGCTCGACGTGAAACGGTTCCCACGGGCTCGCTTCTTCGTTCTCGGCGATGCAGAGACTGTACTTGCCCGGCCAGCCGAGGGTCGCCTTGCAGGTGGTTCCGGGATAGGAACCGCCGATGTTTCGCTGGATCAAACGAATACAGCGTCCAATCGTCGCGTTGGCGCGCCAGCCTTCGCCGAGAGCGTTTGAACCGCCATTGATATTGAGCTGCGTTCGGATCGGACCGTTGACGATCAACATAATCGCCGGCCCGCCCGTGGTCGCTTGAAGCGCGTAGAGATTCAGCTTGGGATCGGTCAAGGCCTCGGCCGCCGCGATCAGAACGGGCATATACTGAGGCAAACAGCCGGCCATCACCGCATTGATAGCGATTTTTTCCACAGTGGCCGGTGCCCAGCGAGGCGGCACCACGCCGATCACCTCTTGCGGACCGCGTTTGGCCGCGGCCAGCATCTTGCCCACTCGTTCTTCCGTGGGAGGAATGATCGGCAAGCCATCCGTCCAACCCTTTTCCTCGAAGAAGGCGTTGACCGCCCAGAGGTCGTCGTTAACTTCTATTCGTTCAGATTGGAGTGCACTCGGAACCATTGGTCTCTACCTTTTTGTGCTGAGAAGTTCAATGTTCAAGGTTCAAGGGTTTCAGGTGTCGGGTGTCAGGTGTTAGGTCAGGTCAAACCCGGTCCGGAATGCTTCGACCAGCTCAGCATGAACGGAAAAATTCTAATGACATGAATACATCGCCGTTCGCCCTGAGCATCGTCGAAGGGCTCTTAGTGGGTTCGTGTTTATGAGTATCAGGGGTTATCTCTACACCTGAAACCCGAAACCTGACACCTGACACCTGTTCTGCATTCTAGTCTTTCCGGGGCTCGACCAAGAGCTCCACCAGCTTATCGAAGGCGGCGTCCGCGCGTTTGTTGACTTCTTCCACCTTCACCGTACCGATGGGATGCTGGACGACCAGCACGGGGTGATCCGGCGCGCCGAATGCCTCTTTCTCCGATTTGGCCAAAGCATCGAAGGCGGTGGTGATCAACGTCACGGCAAACCGGCCGCGCTTTTGTAGTTCGATTGAGTCGTGGATACTCCACGACGTGCACGAGCCTCAATCGCCAAGGCCGCTGAGGATAAAATCAGACTGGGCTGCGAGCTCGTCTAAATATTCTTTGGAAGCGCCCTGCTGGGCGCTGATCTTGCGCCGCGTGACAACCCTTGCGACATCCAATCGCTCTCGCAGCAGTTGTGCAAAACGTTCCTCAAGCTTGTCCGCGTTGGGCTTACTGTTGTCCAGCAGACCGACGACTTTTCCATTGAGCTCTGTGAATCGCGGCAGCGCGGCCACACGGGCCGCAGAAATTTGTGCTTTTCCCTCGGGACTCAGAACAATCATTATTATTATTCCTCCTCAAAGAATCTCGAAAACACCGTCTCCCCGATAAGCGATAATTTCCGTTCATGCGGAGGCTTGTCGAAGCATGAGTCTATTCATCAGAATATCATAGGCTCATCGAAAGGATCTACTCAGCTTTGCCGGATCACGCGATCTCCCAGAACTGATCGCGAATCGGCTGTCCGTCCACATAGGCATAACCCTGCTCGTCTTCCTCTCGGGTCCTGCCCTTAACGTCCACTCGTTTGACCTGCGGCCGATCGCTTTTGTAAGCGGTGAAGCGCAGCAACGCCAACGGGGTTTCGCCGGTGTTTTGGAACCAATAGTACCATCCTTCGGGAAGCATGATCCCTTCACCCTTCTTCAGCAAGGTGGCATTGCCTTCTTTATCGTGGAAAGTTGCTTCGCCGTCCAGCACCACGAATGCGTGATCCTCGCCGGGATGGGTGTGTAAAGTATTTTTTCGGCCCGGCGAATAATAGTTGAGGCCGACCGACGCAAAGTCAGTGCGGGCAAGCGGGGTATGACTCCTGCCTCCGGTGAGACAGGGTGTTTTGATCTTGAACGTGCTGGCGTCCATGTTCGTATCTCCTTTCTGGGTTCAGAATCTCCAGCGTTCGATCTTAAGCAAGGGATCTAAACCAGGGCGATGCATCTGTCAAGGTTGCGATTCGGGACTCCAGCAAGCTAAACAGCCGAGGCCCAATGAAAGCAGCAAGCCTTACTTCACCGGAGAGACCTAGCGCGGCGAAGCCGCAACCGAAACTCGGAATATCTCCCGCAAAGACGCAAAGGCCGCAAAGTGA
>DAIRFP010000149.1:0-12424 GCA_036794995.1 Thermodesulfobacteriota bacterium
AGCACTATCAGACCGGCGAGAAGCGGGCACGGCAGCGGGTGCCGGCGAAGAAGAAATAATGGCTGGCTCCGGAACAATCTATATCGACATGGATGACGTGCTGTGCGAAACCGCCCGAGGGTGCCTCGCGATCATCGAGCGTGAATTCGGCAAGCAAATGTCTTATGAACGATTGACCAACTTCAACCTTGGAGAGGCCTGCGGTCTGGATCCCGAGGATACTGCCGAGTTATACCGCATCGTCCACCATCCGGATGAACTGCTCAAACTCGAACCCATCGAGGGCGCGGTGCGGACAATTGGGCAGTGGATCGGCGCGGGATACGAAATCGCGATTGTGACGGGGCGCCCGCCGGTAACGAGTGAGCCTTCGCTTGCTTGGTTGGCGCGCGAGGGAGTGCCGTATCATTCGTTCACTGTGGTCGATAAGTATGGACGGTTCGCAGCCGATGATACGACGGCGGTAAGTCTTTCTGAATTGGCCAGACGCCAGTTTTGCTTTGCCGTAGAAGACTCGCCGATCATGGCCAAGTATTTGGCTGAACAGATGGGCGTTTCGGTGAAACTCTTCGATCGCCCCTGGAATCGCAGGGCTGTCGAACATCCCAGGATTATCCGGGTCAACCATTGGGACGAAATCGCTGAAGCGTTTTCGGGTTGACCGTGCTTTTTAAACGTGGATCTTCGGACTGCAAGCGCCCGCCGCCGTAACTAAGAAAAGCAAGTTTGACCGCAAAGAACCTAGGGCGGCCGAGCCGCAACCAAAATAGCGTCAAACGAGAGAAGAAGACTCACCACGAAGGACACGAAGTTCACGAAGAAAGAAAGTTAACCACAAAGGGCGCAAAAAGTTTTCAATCAGAAATATCCGAAGCCTTCGTGTCCTTCGTGATCTTCGTGGTGAGAATATATTTCGTCATGTGTGCTGCATCCGTGAGGAATAACAGTCAGAAAATTTGCGCAGACGGAGCAAACATAGCAATGCAAAGAGACACAAAGTAGAGAATCACGGATATTCGAATTCTTTCGAAGAGGATTATCGCCCTAACTCTTTCAACGCCTCGTCCACTAAAGTGCTGTCCACGACCATTTCCGCAGTGACGTTTTGTGGAATTTGATTGGCGGCCTTTTCAATACCGAGCAGGATCTCGACGCCTTCTAAGGGGACTCGTCCGTCGCGGCTGAAGGCGTCGACGACAACGTCGTAAGACTCGCGGGCTAGTTTTTCGTCCATGCTGAATCGTTTGCGGATCACGTCCGTCGTTCCCGCCGCGTTGGCGCGGACGAAGCGCAACGCTTCGATTTCACCGCGCAAGAGTTTGCGTATTTGAGCGCGGTTTTTGCCGATCTTGTCGAGGGTCGTTCCAAGGCCGGAAAACGGGAAATTTAAAAGCTCGCCGGTGTGGGCCAACAGAGGAAAGCCTTCGCGCCTGAGAATCACCGAAAACGGAGGCGCAACCACCACGGAGTCGACGCGCCCGATCTTAAACGCTTCGTACATGAGTTTTTCATCGCCAATGGCGAGGATCTTGACGTCTTTATCGGGGTCAAGGCCATAGTGACGCAAAGTTAATCGCGTGCTGACGTAGTTGGTTCCGCCAATGGCGGTCACGCCGATGGTGGCTCCCTTGAGTTCCTTAATGGTCTTGAATTTGTGGTGCGCGGCGAAGCTGAAGAAGGGCGCTTTGATGCTCGTCGAGATGGCTCGGACCGGCGCGCCTCTGCCTGCCGAACGAATGATGGACCCGATAAGCTCCACATAGTCGATGTCGCCGCTGAGCAGGGCGGCCATGGCAACGTTAGGCCGTACCTGAATGAGCTCGGCTTCAATGCCATGCTTTGCGTAAAGTCCGCGATCCTTGGCGACGAAGGGCACCAAAAAAGCCAGCGAGTGGCTGGCGATGGCGATGCGGACTTTTTCAGTTGTCTGGGCTCGAGAATCAACCGGAACGATGAGCATGGCCGAAAGGAGAACCGCTAAAAGGCACAATTGGTGGACTTTATGTTTCATCACTGTCAAATCTCCCCTGGCCCCTCCCTTCGACTGCGCTCAGGGCATGCTTTTTCAAAGAGGGGTAATTTTCCTCGAGGTGTAAATTCTTAGAGATGTTTCAATTTTTCGGCGGACGCCCGTACAGTTTGTCGATGAAGCCGGATTTCCTGATCTCCTCCAAGATGCTGGTGTCCATGAGACTTGCGGGCTTCACGGTGCGCGCGTTGGGGTGGGCCAATGAATCCAGAGCGTTCTGAATACCGATCGGCTCCGGTAGGGGATATTCGCGCAAGCTCTTGGCCAGTCTCTCGTGCAGCTCCTTTTGCACCGGCGGTTCTTTGATGCCTGCTTCTTCGAAGACCGAGTAAACAAGTTTCGGTCGGGTCTTGAACACGTAGATTCCCTCGATGATCGCTTGCAGATATCGGCGCAGGGTATCGCGTTGGGTTTTAATCAGGGAGTTGGGGACGGCGCCGCCGAAGCGGGCATAGTCCAAGGGCAACTCAGAAAGGTCGGCGAGTATGCGGCAGCAGCCCGTGGAGAGAATTTTGTGGATGTTATCCGGGCTGATCAAAGCGCCATCCACGTGACCGGCGACTAACGCGGTCATTCGGGTCGGCGTGTTGCCGGATTGAAGAATAAAGATCTCTTTTTCGGGGTCTACCTTCCACTGGCGGATCACCATGCGGGTGACGATGTCCGAGGCCGAGCCGATCCGGCTGACGGCGATCCGTTTCCCTTTGAGATCTTCCGGCTTGGAAATATTGTTTCTTACGACGAAAATGTGTTCCAGGCGGTTGATGATCACGCTGATGGCTTTGACATCCATTACCCCTGAAACGGACAGATTGAGCATGGCCGGAAGGTCGGAGTCGGAAATGTTGACGTTACCGCCGGCGATCGCCTGGGTCATTACGCCGCCGCTGTTGAAATAAATCGCTTTGACGTTGACCCCGTGTTTGTCCCAAAGTTTTTCCTTCTCGATGATGCGCCGCAGATCGGAGGTGATGCCCGATCCGCTGTAGCCCATGATAATCGGATGTGGTTGTGCGTGGACGGGATCAACTCCCGGCAGCACCATTGAAAGGAAAATTGCTAGCAAGATGAAAACTGTTTTTCTCACGTTCGAGTCCGGCAGATTGTACCCTCACCCTTCCCTCCCTGAGGGAAAGGGTTAGGAAGATTTCAATGAGCGCGCTGTAGGACTTCTTTAAGCACTCCCGCGTACTTCTTATCCAGCTGAGCTTTAAACTCGTGGCTCACGGCATTGACTGCCGGAAACTTGTCGCGCCATTCGAAAGGCCGGGTGGCGTCGATGATGGCGCGGGAATTGAAGCCTTTTCGCTCTTTGGGAATCGCTGGATCCAGGGGGCCGCTCCAGCAGCGCCGAATGATGTCGATGTTTTCCGGCTCCGAGCGCGTGGACATGGCCCAGATGACATCGTCGGGGTTGTAAATGTCGATGTCGTCGTCGACGACGATCACGTATCTTCCCAGATAGGCCCCAGGGCGGCATTGGCTGGCGATGAGCGCCGCTTGCTTGGCGTGACCGGGATAGCGTTGTTTGATCTTGATAATCGAGAAAAAGCGATAACCCGCCGGGTGGAGCCAGACCCCTTTGACATCGGGAACTCCGGCATCTTCCAGCGCATTCCAGATCAGCGCTGAGCGTTGGATGGAACGGTGAAAACCTTGACCGGCGGAGGGACGGAGCGGCGGCTCGCCGCACAGGATGGGATTATTCCGATAGTAAAGCGCCTTGACACGCACCACCGGTTCCGGTCTCGTGTCGCTGGCATAGTAGCCGGGCCATTCGCCGAACGGTCCTTCCGGCAGGTTGTCGCCGGGGACCATTTCTCCTTCGATGGCGATTTCGGAGTAAGCTGGAATCGGCAATCCCGTGTGCGGCCCGCGTACCAGTTGGATGGGCTCGTTCAACACGCCGCCGGCATACGCGAATTCGCTCATCTTCACCGGCACGTCGGTACAGCCGGCGATGAACAAAAGCGGATGATGGCCGAAGGACATGACGACCGGGCAGGGTTTGCCCATGTCGAAGTACTTCTTGCGGTGGAGACCGCCGTGTTTTCCCGGTGAGATGTAGAGCGCCACTGCTTGCGGACCCTGGAGCATCACACGATAAGTTCCCGCGTTCACCCAATCCTCTTCCGGGTCGCGAGTAATGACCAGGTCGTCGGTGCCGATGTAGCGTCCACCGTCCAGTTCGTGCCAGCGCGGTATGGGAAAGGCTTCCAGGTCGATATCTTTTTCGACTCGGTTCTCGAAGATCGGCGCGTCTTTGACATATTCCGGATCGAGGGGCTGAAAGTTTCGGACCTTTCGCCGCCACGCTTGAATGAAGTCGGTGATGCCGAGCTTGGGGTCTGTGCCCATAGCCAACGCGAGCCGTTCGATGCCATCGATCTGGCTGCAAAGGATCTGCATGTCTTGCCGCGCGTTCGGTATCTTTTCGAACAGCAGCGCGGGTGAATGCTTGCTGCGCTCGAGTATCATCTCGACCAACCCGCCCATATCTTTATCCCAGGGAATGCCCTGGATTCGGTGCAACTGGTTAATGGACTCGACCTCTTTCATCCAGGCGCGGAGATCGTGATTCGCGGTATTCATAGCTACGCTCCTTACTCCCGCGGTCTCGAGTTTTGAGTCTAGAGTCCCGAGTTAGAACCCGAGACACCAGACTCTAGACCCGAGACTCTCTATTTTAACTTCCCAGCTCCACTGCCGCGCGATGCATTACGCCGTAGAGGTCGACGGCCGCCGTCGCGCAATACTCCAAGTTATAGCCTTCGCGCGCGTCGGCATAGCCGTCTTCCAAGATGCGCTGCATGACCATGCGATTAAAACTACCATGACCCATGACGCCGTCGTCGTGGTCTTTTAAGTCGGCCTCTTCGTGGGTTGAAAAGTAGACCGCTTGCTGCGGATTGAATCCGTATTTGGTGGTCAACGTTCTAAACCAAGTCGCCGCCCAGTGACCGATAGGTTCCTCCGTAAGCATGGAGAACCACCATTCGGCCACCGTGCCTTCCCACATGAGCGCTCGCTTGAAGTCCAGAATCGCGCGCGCCTCGGGCAACATGGGTTCGCGGAGAATTTCGTCTTTCGTGAGCCCCAAGGCTTCCGCGGTCTGGAGCATGACCATCACATGGCCCGGCGGCTTCGGATGAATAAACTCATCGGCGATCTTGGCGCCGAGGGGGCCCATGAGATCCGGGTGCCGTTTCAGGAAGCCGATGTGCTTATGATAGGAGCAGGCGACCAAGGTGTTAATTTCGACGGTGAAGTTTCCCCAGTTTTTGAAAAAGAGCTTGACCGCCGACAGGGGCAGCCTGCCCTCGACGAACTGGGTCATGAATTGCCCCTTGGTGACCCGTTCGTCCCATCGCTGAATGACTTTCCGGTTTAGGCCGTCAACGAAGGTCTTGGCTTCGTCCGGGGTCATCTTGACGCCGAGCTTCGGCGTACCGCTGCTCATTTTAGGATCTCCAGGAATTTGCGAGTCAGAATTGTCAGGTAGATTGTGTCATCTCATTGCGGCGAATAGTCTCGGGTCCCGTGTCTCGGGTTTCGAGTCGGCCCGGGGGCACTAGACGCGAGACTCTAGACCCGAGACTCTGTTCGGAATCGCCTTTCGTCACGTTCGGTAAAGATTATCGATAAACCCGCTGTCATCGATGCGCCGGAGGAAGTGAAAATCCCACAGCGACATCGGGTCGGTTTTTTCGGCGGCTTTGTCTTGCTCTATGGAGATTTCATAGACGTTGCTGATCGCCGGGATGCTCGCGTAGGGCTTGGCCTGCAAAATCATTTTAAGCTCATCATAGAGGTGATTGGCCGATTCATCGTCCAGCTCGCCTTCATCTTTGTATTTCTCTTTGATGATCTTGATAGATTCGGCTCGATGGGTCTTGAAGTAGGCGATGCCTTCGCAAAAGCCCTTCAGAAACTTGTCCACGATGTCGGGGTGCTTCTCAACGAAATTCAGACAGGTGGAAACTGTGGTGAACCAAACCATCGGTAAAAATTCCACGTCGACGACCTTCATTCCCGCTTTGCGGGCGAGGATATCAGCGGGAGGGGTGACAAAGGCAGCGTCGGCTTTGCCGTCGCGGACAAACTCCCAGTGCGGTGTTTCGCCGTGGAAGCGCTCAATCTGGCATTCTCCCAGCAGGCCGTTCTGTTTAAGAAAGAGCCAGGTGTTGAGCCCGGGATGTTGGCCTTTGCTGGCGACCTTTTTCCCTCGTAGGTCTGAAACTTTTGCGATGCCGGAGTCGGGCCGCACAATCATTCGCTGGTTGAGCAGGCTGACACTTTGGCCGAGATAGACCCAACGGTCCCCTTTGGGCCGTCTGATGTAGGGTGACAGATGATTGCCGCCGACAAATTCCACGCTGCCATTGGCGATGTTGTTATGGGCATCCTCGGAACTGATGAAATAATCGTATTCCACTTGCAGTCCGTGTTTTTCCCAGCTGCCGGATTCTCCGACAACGTGAAGAAACGGCAAATGGCTTTCCGAGCGATAAGGAAAATGCACTTTGTCCATGGTGAGTTCCTCCCTTGTGCAGATTGGATCGATGAGCTTCTGTTACAGCGGCAATATCACCTTACTTCGAACGAGACAACCGGGTTAACTCGCGGCTCCACTTTGCCGCAATTTCTTTTCTTTTCTCGGCGCTGAACTTGTTGGAGGTCGGAAAACGATCGCGCCAGGGAAAGGGTTTGCAAGCGTCGATGAGCATCCGGCTCATGGTGAAATCGCCTCGGTCGCGTCGGTCCGGCGGCAAGCGCGGATCGAGATCCGAGGTCCAGGATTTGAGAATCTGAATCGACTCCGCCGGGTCGACTCGTGTGCACATCGCCCAGATCACCTGTTTCAGATCCACTGGATCGATATCGTCGTCCACTGCCACATAGTAACGATACATGCTTGCGCCGGTCTGCATCCCGGCGACGGCGGTGAGCGCGTGCATGGCGTGGCCAGAGTGACGTTGCTTGAGCGAAACCACGACCATCAACGTGTGGCAGTGGCACCAGATGCCTTGGACATCCGAAACCCCGGACTGTTCCAGATGATCCCAGATGCGCGCGGCGAAAAGCGGTATGCCGTAGCGCTCCGTGATGGGGAGCAGCGGCGGGTTGCCCAGGAGGATCGGATCGTTGCGATGCAAGATTCGTTTGACCCGAACGACACATTCTTTGCCGCTGTGGGTGTAATAGCCCGGCCACTCGCCGAAGGGGCCTTCCATCGCCGATTCTTCTTCCGGCGGCGGCATTTCGCCTTCGATGACGATTTCGGAAGTTGCCGGCACCGGAAGACCGGTGACCGGTGTGTGTATGACTTCCACCGGTTTGCCGCGGAGCGCGCCGGCGTATTCGTATTCGCTCACGCCGGCTTTGGCCGCCGAGGGCGCGGCCATCCAGGTGGCGGGCTCGCAGCCCAAGACCACCGCCACGGGGCAGGCGCGTCCGGATTGCCAGTACTTGCGCGCGATCTGTTTGCCGTGCTTGTGCTCGATGATCCACAGTGTGACACGATTTTTGTCCACCACGCATGCGCGATAGGTGCCGACATTGATCCAGCCGCTGTCCGGATCTTTGGTAATGACCATGTCGCCGGTGCCGATGTAACGGCCGCCGTCGTGCTCATGCCATTTCGGCGTCGGGAATATTCCCAGATCGATGCGATCGCTTTCCAGAACGTTCTCGGTCACCGGGCCGGAGGAAACTTTCACAGGCGCGAAGGGTTTGAGGTCCCGGATCTTTTCGCGCCAGGCTTTGAGAATTTCCAACTTCGGAAGATCGGTGGGTAGACCCAGGGCCAAGGCAAAGCGGCGCGGTGTGGCGATAACATTGGTCGCAATGCGAAATCCTTTGGGATAGCCGGGGATATCGTCGAACAGAAGTAGCGGCCCATCCTGTTCGGCCATCAACTCCGTCAAACAACCGATCTCAAGGTTCCAGTGCGCGCCGTCGATCACTTTGGCTTCGCCGATGGCGGCGGCGGCTTCGATGAAGGTTCGCAAGTCGGAGTAGGCCATTCGATTAGTCTCCAGCGATGTTGGTATGCCACCTGGCAGCTAAAAGAGCCTGGTGTGCTTCGTTGCGTGCAATCGTCTCGCTCCTCAGAAGCAGTTCAAAACGTTCAAGCCGTTCAAATCGTTCAAGTGGGCATCTCGCCTCGAGGTTTTTCTTGAGCACCCTGTAATCAGAATTCCTAGCACACTGTTAAGGTGTTTGTCTGACTCCTCGCCCTCCTTTGGCGGAACGAATGAGGGTGGTGCGCAGCGCTAGCGCTCACACTTGCGCTCCCGCACTGCGCGGGAGCGAGAATCGGACTGGCTATGTTCTTGGCTCTTCGCGGAAAAATCCCAGTGCTTCGATAGCAGGCCGATCGTTGATGGAAAAAAGCACCGCCGGTTCGGCAGAGTGGTTTTCGTGGGCGTGCCAATTCCATAGCGGTAGAACGAAGGAGTCCCCCTGCTGCCAGTCGAAGCGTTGATCGCCGATCCAGGTCGTGCCGCTGCCTTTGAAGGCGTGGTAGACGACCGTATAAGTGTGGCGATGGGAACGGCCTTTCTCGCCGGGACGTAACATTTGGATCTCGCACCCCATCGTCGGCAAGGTCCATCGGCCGCCATTCGGATCGGCATAGCGGAGCAGAACCCCGTCGTAGGGATCGCCCGGGGCTTCGACCATCGACTGGAGAGCCCGTTCGGTATCCGCCCAGGCGTAGCGATAAGGAGGACGATAATTGCTCGATGCCGTGATAGGAGCCAAATTCAGGGGCTTTAATGCACCATAGGTTTGTCGTGACCAGCCAACCGGACGGGTTACGGGTTGCTGCGGCTGGTCGTAGGGATGGGCAAAGCCGACATTATAATAGTGGATCATCGGTCCGTTGGCGCCGTCGAGCCAGATAATGGGTGCCTCCCCTGAATTGATATGGTCGTGCCAACTCCAATTGGGCGTCGTGATCAGATCGCCGGGCTCCATGGGCATGGGCTCGCCTTCCACAACCGTCGCTGCGCCCTGGCCTTCAACCACGAAGCGGATCGCTTCCATGGTGTGGCGATGCGCCGGAGCAAATTCGCCGGGGCAAACCATCTGCGCCCCCAGAAGCAGGGTGTGCGCCGTGCCGAGCTTCAGATCCGGGTGCTGGAAGCCGATGAAACGCCGGAAGGCCTCTTCGGGACGGATGAACTGGACGGCCTTCTGGAGCGCGGCGTGAATCTCTTGCCATTTCCAGAGGAAGGGGCCGAAGCCGGGATTGGGCTCGCGAAAGCCGGTGCTGGTGTTCGGGATGGTCCAATACCCAATCAGGTGCTTTTCTTTCAGTTCCTTATTGAGTTCATCCAGAGACATCGGTCCTCGCTCTCGGAATCTCAGATCGCAAATTTCAGATTGCAGATCTCGGACTGCCATTTGAGATTTGAAATCTGATATCCCGAAGGGCGTTTTGCGCCCTTAGGGCTAATGGGTCGCTTTGTAGCAACCGTCCATCATCATCGCGTTCAAATCCGCCGGCGTCACCGCGCAATATTCGGCGGAGTAACCGGGCCTCTCGATGATGCCCTGTTGTAGCAAACGGACCAGGACGGTTTTGGTCACTTCGCCGTGGGCCTTGCGATCGAGATGATCCTGGGTGTCGGCTTCATGGTGTTTGGAAAAATAGCTTGCCTGCTCGGTGGTCAAACCGTAGTGCGTCGTCAGGGCGCGAAACCAATCCATGCAGGTTTCGCCGAACGCATGCTCCCACAGGACCGAGAACCAATATTCTTGAATTTGGCCGTCCACCATCAACGTGCGCTGGAAGTCCGGCAAGGCGCGAGCTTCCGGCAGCATCGGGGTCAACAACACTTCCTCGGCGGTCAGTCCTAAAGCCTGTCCCGTGCCGATGAGGATCTGGATATGGCCGGGAGGGCAGGGATGGCCGAACTCATCGAGCACCTTCTGGGTATAGACTTCCATCAGGTCCACATTCTTCACGAAGAACCAGAGTTGCTTGTAAAAAGCCGACGTGTAGATCGAGTTGATAACCGGAACGAAGGCCCCCCAGTTCTTGTAGTATAATTGGATGGTTTCTTTTTTGAGCTTTCCCTGGCGCAGCTCATCCATGAAGCGTGTCTTATCGACCGTTTGTTTCCAGCGACTTTCCAATTTGGCGGTGAGCTCCGTGACGAGATCCTTGGCTTGCGATTCGCTGAGTTCCAGCATGCGCTTTCTCCCTTGAAAGTTGGCGGAGAAGAATGGCTAGCAGGCTGCTGAAAAACTCTGTGGGAGTCCTTCGACGGGGCTCAGGACGAACGGAGGGGTTTTGATATCATTGAGAATTTTCCGTTCATGCTGAGGCGCTCGAAGCATTCCGAACCCTTTTTTCAGCAGCCTGCTAGGTCTTACATAGTGAAGAAGCGCCTAAGCTGTCAAGCCGCAGAGATCTCGTGAGGAGTTTCGTTTGCTGTTTTACCGGCGTCTGAGCTAGGATAGTTAAGTTTGCTTCGGATTGTTGAGCTATCAGGCTCGGGAAACTTTAGGAGGACACCATGGACTTCACCAGCTTAAGTGAAATGATGGCGCAGGCCAAGGATAAGAAAAAACGCAAGATCGACCTGTTCGGTACGGATAATTTTCGTTCGTGGATGCTTTATTTTGTCCCGGGAGACGGGACGGACATGCATTATCACACCAACCCGGAGACCTTTCTGGTCCTTTCAGGAAGCGGCGTGGTCAAGGGTATCAAAGGCGAGGAAAGAGCCGTTCAAAAGAACGAAGTGGTCTTTTTCGCGGCCAAAGACTACTACCAGATCACGAATACGGGAACCGAGCCCCTGGTGTTGTTCGGGAACCGTTCCGAAGCCTTCGGCGGCGCTCACATTAAGGCGGATGGAACCGACCGCAACGCCCAAGCGTAGCGCATCAGCGCGAGCGTCCCTAAGCAGTTAATTGACAACCGGCAGGAGAGTGGTTAGTTTTGCAATCAAGACGTGTAAGTTGAGGATTCCCCATGCCTATTTACGAGTATGAATGCCGGAAATGCGGCACCTTCGAAGCCACCCAGAAAATTACCGATAAACCGCTAGGCAAATGCCCCACGTGCAAGGGCAAGGTCAAAAAACTCATTTCCAATACCTCTTTTCAATTGAAGGGCACCGGCTGGTACATCACCGATTACGCCCGGAAAGAGCAAGGAGCTGGAAAAGGCGAAAACGGAGCGAAAGCCTCCACCGAGTCCAAGGAATCTAAAGACACTAAGAGCGACACTAAAGCCGAATCCAAAACCGAATCCAAAACCGAATCCAAAACTGAGAGCTCCTCGGGTAAAACCGAAAAGTCCTCTCCCGCTTCAAGCTCCTCGTCGCCTTAACAGCTGCAAATCCAGTCCGAGTCACACAGAGCGTCTCATCCGCCGCTCTGTGTTTGAATCACTTAAGTCCATTTCCCGCAGCTTGCTGCGAGCATTATTTGCGTTTTTCCGGGCGATTTGCCGGTATCAGGTCTGGATTTGAAGCTGGGTTTTCGCTATAGGTGAGCAGTCAAGCGAAAAAATTGTTGAAGGAGGGTTTTTCCATGGCTCAGACTGTAGAGCATATTGTCGATCCCAATGACGCGGGCCTCACGTCGGAGATGGTCCAGTTTCCCGGCACTGCGGGAAATGTAAGCGCCTACGTTTCCCGGCCGAAAGACGGTAAGAATCTGGGAACGGTCATCGTCATTCACGAGAACAGAGGGCTCGTGAATCACATCAAGGATGTCGCGCGTCATTTCGCAAAAGACGGTTTCGCAGCGATTGCGGTGGACTGCATGGGCCGGATCGGTGGCAGTGATCAGTACAATGGGAGTGACGCGGCCACCGAAGCAATCAAGAAAGTGACCGGCGCAATGGTGGTGGAGGACTTGACCGCAGCGCTGAACTACATGAAGAAGCAGAACTATGTCAACGGCAAGGTCGGTGTCGTGGGTTATTGCTGGGGCGGCGGCCAATCCCTCAACTTCGCGACCAAGAACAAAGACCTGAATGCAGCCGTGGTATACTACGGTCGGAATCCCGATCCACTGGATTCAGTGGCAAATATCTCGGGTGCCGTCATGGGCAACTACGCCGAAGACGATCCTAACATCATGCCGGGTGTTGAGCCCTTGAAGGCCGCCATGGCGAAGGCGGGCAAAAGCTTCGACGTCAAAACTTACCCCGGCGCCAAGCACGCGTTCAACAACAACACCAATGCCGACCGGTATCATCCTGAAGCGGCAAAGGATGCTTGGGCGAGAACGGCGGGTTTTTTCAAGAAGAACTTAGCAGCCTAAGCGGGTGTTAATCAGAGCGTGGCATGTAGTCTTGCCTGACTAGGCTAGCAGGCTGCTGAAAAACTCTGTTTGCAGGCTGCTCAAAAAGACTCAGAGGCAAGGCGC
>DAIRFP010000150.1:0-12341 GCA_036794995.1 Thermodesulfobacteriota bacterium
GATTCGTCGAGCTGATGAACGTCGCCAAAGAAGGTCCGGAGTTTGTCTCCGTTGCGGTCGGCACCAGCCGATCCTACATTAAAGCCAATGAAGATATCGTGCGACGGGTGGTACGCGCCTATGCAGAGGGGATCCAAATCTTCAAAGCCAACAAGCCGGCTACTCTCAGAATGATCCAAAAGCAGCTTAAGGTGAGCGACCCGGAGATTCAGGAAGACACCTATAACCAGTTCCGTGACTATTTAGATTATCCGCCCTACGTCAGCCGTAAAGGTATGGAAGCTGTCCTTGGCGAGATCGCGGACAAAGATTCGGCGGCCAAAAACTTTAAGCCGGAGGATATGATGGATATGCGCTTTGTCGCCGAGTTGGATAAGAAAACTGGCGGGAAATAGCCCGTCAGGTCAATTTGCGAAACTTTTTTGCGCGACGCACGAAGTAATCCCACATCGATTCCAACCGGTGCGGCGTATAGATTTGCTCGTACTTGACGGCGGATTCCTCATCGCTCGTCCAGGACGGATCCCCTGACGCGGTGGCCATTAGTTGAATGCGCGCGGCTTTTTCTAAAAACACTGCATAAAGGGTGGCGACTTCGATGGACTCGCCGACGACGGTGGAGCCGTGGTTTTTCATCAGTACGCCGCGGCATTTGCCCAGGCTCTTGGCGACTTCCACGCCCAATTCCGGTGTCCGAATTAGAGCGGTCGTGTAGTCGAACGTCGGCAAGCCGACGTAAAAAATATTTCCCTCGTGGCTGATCGGACGCAGCCGCTGTCCGAGAGCGCCAAAAGCGGTCGCATAGGGCGGATGGGAATGAACCACACAGTTCACGTCCGGCCGCGCCTTCATGATCTCGGTGTGAATAAAGACCTCGGAATGACGCTCGTGCTTGCCTTCGACTTTCTTGCCGGTTTCAATATCGACGACGATGATATGCTGCGGGCGAATTTCTTCGAAGCCGAGGCTATGGGGCTTCATAAGGATTCGATTTTGGCCTGGAATGCGCACCGACACATGGCCCAGGATATTGTCCCAGTGGCCCTCATTGGCGAGGATGTTGCACGAATAAGCAAGGTTCTCTTTTAGCTCTTTCAGTTTCGCGGCCATCATCTCTCCTTGTCGGTGATCGAAGATATAGGATCGATAGTCGATCCCTTAGTTTTTGCTCCGTAGACGGAAGCGTTGAATTTTGCCCGTGACGGTCTTGGGTAGATCGTCGACGAACTCGACCCAGCGAGGATACTTATAGGGCGCCAATTTAGTCTTCACGTGGTTCTGCAGTTCGAGCCGCAATTCGGCGCTGGCTTTGAATTCGCTTTTGAGCAAGACAAACGCTTTCGGTTTCAACAGGCCGTCGGCGTCGGTGTCGCCGATGACACCCGACTCGAGCACGGCCGCATGTTCCATTAGAGTATTTTCGATTTCGATCGGCGATACCCATAACCCGCCGACCTTCATCATGTCGTCGGAGCGGCCGCAATACCAGTAGTAGCCCTCGGCGTCGCGATAATAAGTGTCACCCGTCTTGAGCCACTCGCCCTGCATCATCCGCTTGGTCTGCTCATGTTTGTTCCAATAATAGGGCGCGTTGGCGTCGCCGTTGACCATCAGGTTGCCGACTTCGCCGATGGGAACTTCGCGGCCGTCGTCGTCGACGATTTTGGCTTCGAACGCCGGCGTTACCTCACCGCTGCTGCCGGCCTTCGCGCGCCCTGGGCGGTTGGCCAAGAAATCATGGGTCGCTTCGGTGGAGCCGACCACATCCAACAATTCCAATCCGGTCCGATCTTTCCATTGGTGAAAAAGTGCCGGCGGCAAAGGCTCGCCGGAGGAAAGACAGATCCGGAGCGAACTGAGATCGTACTTTTTCTCGATGCGCAAAAACCGGGCGAAGAGCGTCGGAACGGAAAAAAAGAACGTGGGTTTGTACTTGTCTATCACCTGAAGAATTTTTTCCGGGTCGGGTTTTTCCGGCCAGAGCACGGTGGCAGCGCCAAAGCGAAAGGGAAAATAGAGGGAATTGCCCAGGCCATAGGAGAAAAACATCTTGGACGCAGAAAAGCACAGGTCCCTTTCGGTCATTCCTAGCACCGGCTTGACGAACAGATCGCTAATCGTGATCATGTCGTGCTGCAAATGCACGGCGCCTTTGGGAGTACCCGTGCTTCCCGAGGTGTAACCCCAAAAGCAGACATCGTCTTTGGTGGTCATCTCGGCCTCGAGTTTGTCGGAAGCTTTGGCGATCAAGCTCTCGTAGGAAAGCGCCTTGCCTCTTGGTGTGCCGACTACGATGATATGTCTTAGGAACGGCGTGCGGTCCCAGATTTTTTCGATCTCCGGCCGGACCGAGTCGTGCACGATGATCGCCCCGGCCCGACTGTCGTTGATCAGATATTCGTAATCCTTGGCGAACATCCAGGGATTGATTGGCACAGCTACGGCACCGATCTTGATAGCGCCGAAAAAACTGTAAGCGAACTCGGGCGAGTCCGGCAGGATCACGAGCACGCGGTTTTCGATCTCGATGCCGAGGCTCCTAAGGGCATTGCCGGTGCGGTTAACGTTTTCAAAAACTTCCTGGTAGGTGATTTTTTGATCTTGGTAGTAGATGGCGACTTTGCCGCCGCGGCCGTGGTTGATGTTCTCGTCGACGAAGGTCGTCGCGGCATTGTAGATGTCGGGCAGATTGAGATTCATAAAATCCGCCGGATGGTCGAGGTTGGAGCGTGGTAGATCGAGGACCGCGGTACGTCATCCTCGGTCTTCTCGCCACGGTTATTCTCCCCCGATGATCTCCGACTGGGTTTCGGTCGCGATGACAACCGATTTAGAATCCGTGTAATGTTCAATCGCCTCGTCACCATGCTCTTTGCCGAGACCGCTCTGTTTGACGCCACCGAAGGGTAGCTCGTCGTAGATGATCTGGGCCGAATTGACCCAGGTGTAACCGGCTTCGATGTTTTCTGCACCGTACATGGCACGGTTGATATCTCTCGTCCAGATCGAAGAGCCGAGTCCGAAAATCGAGCTGTTGGCTTGCTCGATGGCTTGATCGAGAGTCTTCACCCGCACGATCGGCAGCGCTGGACCAAAAACCTCTTCTTGGATCATCCGTGAACCGGGATTGACATCGGCGACCAAGGTCGGCTGGAGATAGTAGCCCGTGTCGTAACCATCGCCCTTGGGGCGCTGGCCGCCGAAGATGATCTTGCTGCCGCGCTTGACCGCGTCTTCTATCTGCTCTTCGACTTCCTGCCGCTGTTCTTTGGTGTGCAGCGGACCCATCAGTACGCCGGCTTTGAGGCCGTTCCCCACGGAGATCTTTTTGGCCTTTTCGACCAGCTTTTCCATGAATGCGTCTGCGATGTTTTCGAACAAATAGAGGCGCTTGACAGCCAAGCAAGCCTGGCCGCAGTTGAAAAAGCGGCCAACCGATGCGGCGCTGACGGCACGCTCGATATCGGCGTCGTCGCAGACGATCATCGGATCGCTGCCGCCTAGTTCCAAAGTCACATGTTTGAAGTCTTTGGCAGCGGACTGCATGACGCGCCGGCCCGTATCCGTGGCGCCGGTAAAGCCGATTTTCCGGACCGTTGGATTTACCAGCAATTCCTCGCCGACCACGCTGCCGGGCCCGGTGACGACATTTAAAACGCCTTTGGGACCGCCGGCGTCCTGAATCGCCTTGTCGATGATCTCACAGCAGCGCAGATCCGTGAGTGGTGTAGTCCCGGCGGGCTTGACGACAACAGTGTTACCCGCGAGCAGCGCCGGGCCGAGCTTGTTGCCCATCAACGAAACGGGAAAATTCCACGGCACGATGGAGCCACAGACGCCAAGCGGTTTGCGCAGAACGAGGCCATGGCGGCCGGTGTCGAGCATCACCGCCGAGGTGCGCATGGTTTTCGCCATGCCGCCGTAGTGATCCAGGGTGTGCACGAAGCGGCGGATTTCCAAGATCGACTCGCGCATGGGCTTGCCTTGCTCTTTGGTGAGCAGCGTGGCGAGCTCTTTTTCCTGCTGTAGAATGTTATGGCCCGCGGCCAACAAAACTGCGCCCCGTTTGGACGGCGCCATGGTGGACCATTTCTTCAAAGCACCTGCGGCCACATCGATGGCGCGACGAATATCAGTGACTGTGCCTTTGGGTACCGCATCGACCAACTCGCCCGTAGCCGGGTTACGGACCGGCGTGGTTTCTTTGCTTTCCGAGTCAATAGACTCGCTGGCGACCAGCAGTTTTGCCATAAAATCCTCCGCTTTATTTCAGAACTTCAAAAACAATCATGTTCACAGGTAGTTGTCAAGAATTGGTGGGAAACGTGGGACAGTGCAATGAATGAAGGAGGATGGTTTTGGCAGAGATATAAACACAGAGGCCGGGCTCCGGAGAGACCGGCCTCTGTGTGACGAATCAGTTTGTTTGGAAGTGTCTTGTCAGGTCCCTCAAGAGCCCACAGCTTCCTTGAGCCGTGTCCGCGATAACGCGCTAGTTCCCAGTTTAAGGGTCAGCTCAGCGATCTCACTGCCACGGGCGAACCAAACTCCAGCGTGTCTTTGCATGTACTGGATCATTTCTTTCAACGCCTTGGCGCGCCCCGGTCGGCTGGAAATATAGGGGTGAATTTGGAAAGGACAAAAGGTAGGGCCGTTTTGGGATTCTTGGTAGAGCTCGTCGAAAAAGGCCTGCCAAATTACCACCGCGTCGTTTGGGTTGCCGGAATCTCTGTGGGTGTAAACCCGGCCGTCGCCGAAGGGGTGTCTCGGCAGCTCAGCAAGCAGGGCATTATCTTTCTCCCATAAGAAGGGAAGGTCATGGGAGAATGAATTGCTGTTCCAGAGAAAGCCGTGCTCCATCAGCAACGCCAGACTGTTAGGACTTTGGGTACAGGAACGCCATCCCACCGGCCGTTTCCCAGTGCGCTTTTCAATCATTTCTATGGTCTTGCGCATGACCTCCCGTTCGTCCTCCAAGGTGAGATCCCGCGCGACCTCGTGATGGTACCCATGACCTGCGATCTCGTGCCCCCTTTGAGCGATCGCCTTGACTGCTTCGGGATAGCGTTCGGCTATGCCACCGCAGGTTAAAAACGTCGCCTTGACTCCGGTTTCGTCCAAGATTCGAAGAATTCGCCAGATCCCGGTTTGGGGGCCATATTCCCCCTGGGTCCATTCCTCATGGTTGATTCTGCCATTGCGGTCGGGCTTTACGTCCTCGCCGCCCTGAAAGTCAAACGTGAGTGCCACGGCCATGCGATAACCATCCGGCCAGCTTATCTTTTCTTTAAAGTGCAATTCTTGCATGATCCTGTCCCCTTCCTTCGATTCGATATTCTAGCGCTAAACTCGCTAGCTTGACCATAACAAAGACGGTCATGGGGTTGCAAGGTGATTTTCACCGTGCAAATTGAAGCTTGCCAGCGAAATCTTCCTTGTGTTAACGCTTGCAGGTCAGCGACGTTCAGTAAGGTAACGAATTCGAAACGATACATTTTTGCTTGCTTACGTTTCGACTGGGGTCTAGTGGTTTTAGCTCTAGCCAACTAAAGTAAGAAAGGTTTGCGCCTATGCGAAACGGCTTTCAGGTTTTTGATGCGGATACCCATGTGAGACCCGATGCGGACCTCCTCGAACCCTATCTTCCGGCTGAGGCGCTCGCAAAGCTCAAGCAGTTTGATCGGCACAAGACGATAAACAAAGAAGGTGCGGTCACCTATCTTATGGGTACACGCCACTATAAGCGCCGGCTGGGGGCCGCCGACGATGAAGCACCTGAAAACAAAGATTATATGAGCGGCTACAAGCGGCATCAGCATGGCAAGCCAGATCCGCTCTGTGAGCGGGACCCGGCAGTGCGAATTAAGGACATGAATATCGAGGGCGTCGATGTCAATCTGATGCTTCCCTCCGGTTGGTTCGGTGCCTGGACCACGATTGAAGATGTGAGTTTGGAGACGGCTATTTATGAAGCCTACCACCGTTGGATGGCAACTTATTGTGCAACGTTTCCCAGCCGTCTCAAGGGCGTGATTCTCATCTCCGCGCGGGACGTTGGCCGCTCCCTTACTGAGCTCCACCGTTGTGCAAAAGAGGCATGGCCCTTGGCGGTCTTTGTTTATGCTCCGTACCAATTTCCGCTAGATCATCCAGACTTGGAGCCGGTTTGGAAAGCCGTGGCCGATTACGACTTGTCCATTGCGCTTCACACTTTCACGGTGATGCCTCCCTATGCGCCCGGCGGTTTGGACTCCTGGGGCAACCTGTGGTTACAAAGGTCCGCAGCCCACCCCTGGTGCGGCCAGCGCAACATGGCGGCGATAATCGGCGCCGGGATCATGGACCGCTATCCGAGCATTCGCGTGGGGACCCTGGAGGCAGGCCACGGTTGGCTGCCGGCGTGGGTGAGTCGGTTGGAGGAACACACGAAGCTCTGTCCGGAAGCTCTGCCGCAATTAAGCCAAACGATTCGCGAGTACGTGACCGGCGGTCGCTACTTTCAAAGCATCGAGGTCTCCGAGGGAGCGGCGCTCACTCAAGTGGTTACCGACTTGCTCGGTCCCGACATTCTCATGTTCGGTTCGGACTATCCACACGGCGAAAGCTGGTTCCCGGTTTCGGTGGAGACTGTGCTTGGTTGGAATTTGAAGGAAGCTGATATGCGCAAACTGCTTTGGGATAACGCGGTCCGTTATTACCGGCGTTACACGGTATGAGACCGACAACAAAGTTACGGCAGCTCCTCAGGCGGAAAAATAGGGTCCTCGCCGTTCTCGGTGCCCCTAACGCATTTCACGCGAAGATCATGGAGGCTAATGGTGTCGAGGTCTGTTTTGTCGGCACGAGCATAACAGGCGGTAATTACACTGGGCTTCCCGATCTCGGCATATTGTCCATGACGGAGTGCGTTGAAATTGCCAAGTGGATCGCCCGCAGCGTGAAAATTCCGGTCATTCTCGACGGCGATACGGGACACGGCGGGATCATGGCGGTGCGCCGCCTAGTGCGCGAATGTATCGATGCGGGACTTGCGGGGCTCCGCTTGGACGATCAGCCGTTGGAGCAAAAGCGGCGTACCCTGTCCGCCGGTATCTCCATCGTGTCGCGCGAGGAGGCCCTGGCGCGCTATCTCGCGGCAGTGGACGCCAAGAATGAAATCGATCGTGACTTCGTGATTATGGCGCAATGCTACGCGCGCAACGCTGTCAACGGCGGTATGGCGGAAATGCTGAAACGGCTCCGGCTCTATGAAAAGGAAGGGCGAGTCGATTGGGTGCAGTTCGAAGCGCCTCATTCCATCGACGAGATCAAGCGTGCTCGCAAAGCGGTGAAGGGACCGTTTTCGGCAATGAAAGGTCAATTGCCGAGAGCGCTGACTTTAGAAGAGCACAAAGCCTTGCGGCTCAACGCGGCCTGGTACACGTTCCTTCCCGACCAGGTTCTCAAAGCATCGGCTTGGGCTTTCTTGCAGGCTTTTAAACGGGAAGGTGTTCGGGCATGGGACGAGTTTATCGTCGCAAATCCTGATACGCCCTTTACCGGCGGCAAGAAGTGGCGTTGGGATGCGACCGGTACGAGGGAGCTAAACAGGCTCGAGCTGAAGTATTCCGCCAGGAAGCGACGGACATAACCCAATGAAAAAAGTCATTCTTCTTATTATCTACGTTAGTCTTTTTCCTTTACAACTGCAGGCACAGAGTGATTTCTATAAGGGAAAACAGATCAAGATTGTCGTCGGCGCTTCCGCGGGCGCAGCCAGCGATCTTTACGCTCGCGCCGTGGCCGCACACCTCCACAAGCATATCCCGGGGCAACCGGAGATCATTGTGCAGAATATGCCTGGGGGCGGCTCGATGACGGCGGCAAACTATGTTTACAGCGTCGCGAAGCCCGATGGGCTTACCTTTGGCGCTGTAACGGCACCCATTTACTTCGCTCAGCTTCTGGGCCGTAAAGAAGTAAAATTCGATTGGGCAAAGTTCACGTGGATCGGGACACCGGAGGAAAACGACGAGCTGTTATTCATCCGCTCGGATCAGCCCTACAAAGCGCTACTCGATCTCCGTAAAGCCGGCGAGGCTCCGCGGTGTGGCGCCTCGGGGGTGGGCAGCACCGGCTTTTACATACCGAAACTCTTGGAAGAGATTTTTGGCGTGAGAATCAATGTCGTCACCGGATATCCAGGTGCCGCTGACGTGGATATCGCAGTGGAGAAAAACGAGGTTCATTGCCGGGGGACAACCATCAGTGCTTTTTTTGGTCGTGAACCGGGTCGGACTTGGGCCAAGAATGGCTTTGTGAGGTTCCTTGTTCAGACTGGGGACAGGAGAAATCAACGGCTGCCTATCACGCCGACCATCTGGGAGTTGATGGAGCAAGAGAAAGTAACGGAGGCAAATAAGCGTTTAGCCAGAGTCGTGCTGGGTCCGGGCGCCTTTGGTCGCCCCATCCTGGCCACTCCAGGGATTCCCTCCGATCGAGTCAAGATCGTGCGCGATGCCTACAACCAGATGCTTAAAGATCCGGAGTTTCTTGCTGATGCAAACAAACGGCAGTGGGAGATAAATCCCATCAGCGGTGAAAGGCTGGAGGCTCTGGCCAGAGAAGTCATCAGTCAACCGCCGGAAATCATTGAACGGATGAAAAAAGTAATGGGAGAATAGGGAGGCAATAGATGAATATTGAAAAATACATCGTCAAAGCGCGGCCTGGAGTTGTCGGCGGTAAATTCGAAGAAAAGCGCCCGTTACGCGAACGCATCGAGCTGCCGGTCAGGAGGCACATTTTTATTAACCGTGATTCACACCCGGATGCCGACATCTATGTCGCGATCCACGAAGCCAAAGATCTGCCGGCGAACGTACCGGACTATCAGGTGCCCCACTTTCATAACACCGACGAGTTCTATTACTTCATCGGCAACAATCCCGATCTAACCGGACTGGAAGGCCAGATCATCTTTGAAGGCCGGCTGCACAAAATCGTCTCGCCGTCGTGTGTTTATATTCCTACCGGTGCGGTTCACGAGTATAAGGTCACCCGCGGCGCGGGGACGGTGACGGTCCTGTTCAGAAGCCGCGGTTACTCCCATGAAGACAAGCAGCCCGACTCAGAAAAGGGCAACAGAGAAGCGGCGAAGTTTGCGAGTTACATTATCAAACCTGAGGTGCGCCCGACGACCGAGATCAAGTATCACACCGACGCGGCACCGGGAGTGCGTTACGTTTTCATCGATGGCAAGCTCAGGCCTGAAGCCGGATTCTACACCGTCGTCCGGAGCGTCGCCAACGTGCAGCCGACTCAGGCTAATTACGTCGACAAGCATACACACAACTGCGACACCCAACACATCGCCATCGGTTCCGGAGCTGAGCTGACCGGCCTCAAGATCGAATTTGTGATCCGCGACGAGAGACTCGTTGTCGAGAGCCCGGTGGGTGTAAATGTCCCTGCAGGCACGCCCCATTGCCAGCGTATTATCGAGGGCTCAGGTCACTTTTTCAATTTCGTACCCAAGGACAATTACAACGAAAGCTTGGTTTGATTTGGGGAAAAGAGCCGCGGAGCTCCCGACCCGATGAGTTGGTATACGTCCAAATCCTCTCATGGATGCTTGATCTTTCGGGTATCAAGCGGGTAATCTATAAGGAGTGAAAGAATCTCAGCATGATCCAGCGCTTCATTGTCTCGCTGTCACTTTGGTCTTTCCTATACGCATCCTCCTCCGACGCTCAAGCACCGTTGCAAAAGGTGGTCTTGACCTATTCCAGCCGGAGTATCGCATCCATCGATCTTTATATAGCCCAGGAGCGCGGCTTCTTCCGTGAGGAAGGGTTGGACGCCCAGCTCGTACAAGTGAGGGCCACCGCCGCCATTGCGGCGGTCCTATCCGGAGAGGTTAATGCGCTCGGCTCCATCGGCAGTGCGATCCGGGCGATTCCGCGGGGCGCGCCGATCAAAGTGCTGGCGGTGAGCCTGCGGCGGCCCGTGTTCTGGCTTGTAAGCCGACCGGAGCTCAAGACTTTCGCCGATCTTAAAGGGAAAGTTCTCGGCACTACAACCTTAGGAGGAAGCCAGCATACCGCGGGTATACGCATGCTTCGCAAAGCCGGGTTGAATCCGGACAAGGATGTGACGGTGGTATTGGGAGGTGACGTGCCGACTCAGTTACAAGCATTGATTAACGGCTCGATCCAGATTGGTATTCTTTCGCCACCCATCGTGATCGTTGCTCGCGACAAATACAAAATGAATATCCTGGCCAGCGCCATGGAAGAGTTCAGCAGCTTGCAGAACGGTCTGGCTGTTTTAGACAAGAATGTCAAAGATCAGCGAGATTCAGTTAAGCGAATCCTCCGTGCCCGCGCGAAAGGCAATCGATACTTTCATAACAACGAGCGCGGCACCAGCGAGGTGTTGGCGAAATACCTGAACGTAGATATTAATACTGCCGTGGAAACTTATCGTTTGTCGCGCGCCGCATTCACCACCGACGGGATCCCGAGCGACGACGAAATCAGCGATTATCTGAAAGCAGACGCGCAGATCCTTGGACTGCCGGCACCGATACCCGCGGCGAGGATCTTCGATTTTTCTCTGCAGCGCGAGATCAATCAGGAATTGGGGGCAAAATGAGCAACGGCGAGAAAAAAGCGGCCGCGGTTTTCGGCGGCGGCTGTTTTTGGTGCACGGAGGCGGTCTTCGATGAATTGCGAGGGGTAGTTTCGGTCATGCCCGGATACGCCGGCGGGGGGACCAAAAACCCGACCTACGAGGAAGTCTGCGGCGGTCTTACCGGGCATGCGGAAGTGATCAAAATAGACTTCGATCCCGGCCAAATCAGTTTCAAAGATCTCCTGACGGTCTTTTTCGCCACTCACGATCCGACGACGCTCAATCGCCAGGGCAATGACGTCGGTACCCAGTACCGCTCGGTGATTTTCTATGCCAACGAGGAGCAAAAGCGCCAATCAGAGGCTTTCGTCAGAGAGTTGAACGACTCCAAAACCTTTGGCAAGCCGGTGGTGACGACGTTGGAACCGCTGGGTGAATTCTATGATGCGGAAGACTATCATCAGAAGTACTATGCCAGGAATCCGTATCAACCTTACTGTCAGTACATGATACCGCCGAAGCTGCAAAAACTTCATAAACAATTCAAAGATCTGTTGAAATCGCATGCTAAATCGAGTTCCTAAGGGAGACTAGGCAGCGCTATCGCCGCTGCTTATCGCTATCAGGAGAGATTCAATGGAGCCATCGACTCAAGCCATGACGCGCATCGATCACAAGAAACTACGACGCCTTTTAGTCGCGTCCTTTGAAAAGTACGGTGTGCCGAGAAGCGAGGCCGAGATCGCGGCGGATGGGCTGATTATGGCCGATCTTCGCGGCGTCGACACCCATGGAGTTATTCGATTTAATCCGAATAGTTGGTACGTGAAATGGCTGAGGGAAGGTACCATGAAAGCCAAGCCGGAGATCAAAATCATCAGTGAGGGTGCCTCGTCGGCGCTCCTTGATGGTGACCGGGGTATCGGCATGGTGATCGGCCATCGGGCGATGGAACTGGCGATTCGTAAAGCTAAGGAATCGGGCGTGGCAATGGTGGGTGTGCGCAACAGCCGTCACTTCGGTATGTCGGCAAACTATGCGATGCAGGCTTTACCGCACGACATGATCGGCATCGCTATGACCAATGCGAGCAGACAGGTGGTTCCGACCTTTGGTCGCGAGTCCCGGTTTGGCACCAATCCGATGTGCTTTGCGGTGCCGGCGGATAGAGAGCTAGCCTTTGTGCTGGATATGGCAACCACGACGGCAGCGGCCGGCAAGCTTGAACTGGCGGCGCGCCTGGGAAAAGCGGTTCCACTTGGTTGGGCTTTGGATCAACAGGCTGAACAGACTACGGACCCGCGAACCGCGCAGGCGGCGCGGCGGTTGTTGCCCCTCGGCGGATCCCGTGAAGGCGGCAGTCATAAAGGTTATGGACTCGCAATTCTGGTGGAAATTCTATGCGGTGTACTAACCGGGACGATCACCGCGCTGAACGCCGATCAAGATCCGCGCGGTCACTTCTTCGGCGCCATTCGCGTCGATGCATTTCGCCCAGCCGGTGAATTCAAGAAAGACATGGACAGGCTAATCCGAGAGTTGAAAACGACGCCAACCATTGAAGGCCAGCCCCGCGTTTATGTCGCCGGCGAGATCGAATTTGAGACCGCGCAGGAGCGAGCCGAGCATGGCATCCCGTTGCATAGCACAGTCTTGCAAGGCTTGCGGGAAGTGAGCGAACAGCTGTCGCTGACCTATGATCTGGAATAAAGCTCAGGCAGCAGCAG
>DAIRFP010000151.1:0-12335 GCA_036794995.1 Thermodesulfobacteriota bacterium
CTTCGGGAAAGAGGAGGAGCGAGCCATACTTGAATCCCGGAGATCATCTAAGATATAAGCGGAAAAGATCTTTGCATCGCGATGAACAAATTAGCAATCATAACCTGCCTGATCATTCTGACATTTTTCAGCCATAACGTTTTCTCCGTCGATGCGGCGGCGACTAAGATCACAATCGTTCACGCAACCATCAATCCCAGCGTTACGCCCTTATGGATAACCGCTGAACAAGGGTTCTTCGCCAAGTACGGCATCGATCCTGAGATCGTTTTTGTCAAAAGCACTTCGATTATGATGGCAGGGCTCGCTTCCAATCGAATTCCCATGGCCTATGGGGGCGGTGGGGGTATTCTTGGCGTGGAAGTCAGCGCTACCGGACTGAAGATTGTGGCAACCTTCATAGGAAGGGTCATGAACGACTTAGTCGCGGCTCCCGCCATAAAACACCCCCAAGAGCTGCGGGGCAAAACTATCGGCGTGCAAAGTATCGGCGGAACCAACTGGGTCATAGCCAATTTGTGGCTGGAGCATCTAGGAATGGACCCGCGGCGGGATAACATTCAGATTATTCCAGCCGGCGAGCAAGCTGTTCGCGTGTTGGCGATGGAAGTGGGAAAGATCGATGCCTCTGCCCTCGGCACGGCTTATAGCCACTCTCTCAAGAACAAGGGCTTTACGATCCTCGGGGATTCGATGAACATAAAAGTGCCGCTTACCGGATCAGACATCGTGGCAACGAAAAATCTGATTGAAGAGCGGCCCGAGTTGTTAGAGAACATTCTTAAAGCTTTGATCGAAGGCGTGGCCTTTTTTGTGAACCCGCGCAATAAGTCCATCGTGTTAAAAACCATGATGCGTCGTCTCAGGCTTTCAGATCCGGTGGCCGCCGAAGAAGGGTGGGCGCATCTCGCGCGCAGCATCGAATCCAAGCCTTACCCATCGGTGAAGGGTCTGGAGAATCTGCAAAAATTTATGAAAACACAAGATCCTCGCGTCGCTCAGCTGAAGGCCGAGACCATAAACGATCCACGCTTTATCCGGAAGCTCGATGAAAGTGGTTTTCTCGACAAGGTTTTTAAGACATCTGTGTCACAGTGAAGTCTCTTCGTTGCCTATCGCCGCAACGATCCAGCCATGACTGTCAAAGAAAGCTCATCGAGTTTAAGCACCGTCCGGCAAGAGCCGGTTGCCCCGCTCAAGGGAATCAAGGTATTGGACTTTACCCATGTATTAGCCGGGCCGTTTTGCAGCCGTTTGCTGGCTGATTTTGGCGCCGACGTCGTTCGTGTCGAAAGCACGAAACATCCGGATCGCTGGGGCAAGGGCATTAAAAAACCCGGCTTCGAATCACAGCAGGACCGGCAAGCATCCTATCTCAACACCAATCGCAGCAAACGATCGATCTGCATCGATTTGAAAAATACCGCTGGCCGCGACTTGGCGGCACGATTGGCCGTCGTTGCCGATGTGGTGCTGGAGAACTTCAGCGCGGGCGTTATGGAACGGCTCAAGCTCGACTACGACAGTCTGCAGCCGCTAAATCCTCGACTGATCCATACGAGCATGTCCGGTTACGGTCACAGCGGGCCGCGGCGCGACTGGACCAGCATGAACTTCAACCTTCAAGGTTACAGCGGATTGATGATGCTCACCGGCTCCGAGAGTGACCCGCCCATCGGCATTTCCAACTCGTGGAACGACTATGTCGGCGGTCTGCATGCTGGTTTCGCCATAGTGCAGGCTTTGGAGAAGCGCTCGAAAACGGGGGTGGGCTGCAGATTAGATGTCAGCCAGTTCGAATGCAGCGTGGCCACAGTAGGCGCGATGCTGCTTTACAGCGCGGTGAATGGAACGTCGCCTCGTCGTCTCGGCAATCGTTCGCGGAGATTTGCTCCCCAGGGAGTCTACCGTTGCGCCGGGGAGGATCAGTGGTGCGCCATCAGCGTTCAAAACGATGAGCAGTGGCGCGCGCTGCTCACGGGCATGGGCAACCCTAGTTGGGCCGATGAAACCAGATTTGCGACTCCGTTAGGACGAGTGCGTTGTCATGACGAGATCGATGAGCACCTTCGTGAGTGGACGCTGAAACTCACTCATACGGAAGTGGAAACACGACTCCAGCAGGTGGGAGTGCCCGCTGAGCGGATGCGTCGCATCCAGGACGTTATCGATAGTCCGGACGGCTCCGGAGTTTTTAAGACCATGGAAGAGCCGCGAGTCGGAGCGATGTGCATTACCTGGTTGCCCCTTGGCTTTTCATCGGGCCCTTGGCCCGCTCCTGAATCGGCACCGAGCTTGGGCCAGCATACGAATGAAGTGCTGCGCCGCTGGCTCAATCTTTCCGACCGAGAGATCCAAGAACTGGAAGCTCGACAGGCGCTGGTATGAGCACAACCGCCGAACCATTGATCACGGACGAATTACGCTCCTGGATCGGTAAAACAACACCGGTCAAACCGTTGGAATCAATCACGGCGTTAACGGTGCGCCGCTATGTGGACGCCACCGGAGACGACAATCAGTTGTGGTTGGACGATGTTTTTGCTCGCTCCGCCGGCTATCGTGGCCGCATTTTGCCGCCGCTCTTGGTCGGGTGGCTGCCCTTCAGCATCAAGCGCCGTGACGACAGCATGGGTTTTGACGCTGCGGACCTGCGCCGTTACCTTCCGCTGCCGGAGGCTTATACCAACGTGCGCAACGCCCGCAATGTGAGTGTTGAATTCGAGTGGCTGCGGGCTGTTTATCTCGGCGAAGAACTCTTCACCCGGAGCTCCATTGCCGATATTGCCGCGCGTGAAGGCAAGCGGGGCTGGGGTATCTATGTAACCCAGGAGAATCGAATTCTCGACAAGCAGCATGAAGTCGTGCTGCGCAGGCATCAAACCATCGTTCTTCTCCCCGAGGCGAAATTTTCCGACGTTACGGAAAAGGGCAAGTAAGCCATGGCGCGCATTCTCGAGCTGACCTCTCTTTCCGGAGCCTATGCAACTCGGCTGTTAGCCGAAGCGGGACACGACGTCCTGCGGTTGGAGTCCCGCGTGGGAGACGAGCTCCGGCGGACCGGTCCGTTCTTGAAAGAAAAGGCCGATCTAGATCACGGTGCTTTTCATCAATTTTTGAACGCGGGTAAGCGCAGCTTGAGCATCGATTTTACCAAAGTTCTTGGCAGAGAAGTCTTTAGCTCGGTTCTTCAAACCGTTGACGTCGTCGTGATCGACAGCCCTTCCCCCCTCGATGATCACCCTGGATTACAGAACGATTCCGATCTCGTGGTGATCAAAGTGGAAGAAGAGAAATCCGAACTCGGCGCATTTGCGCGTTCCGGTCTACTCTCCTTGACCGGCCAGCCGGGTGAAGAACCTCGACTTTTAGGCGGAGGGGTAAGTTTGAGCGCGGCTGGACTGTACGCGGCGATTGCCGCCGTGCTGGGTTTGCTCCAACGCGATCTTACCGGCAGAGGACAAACGGTGACCGTTTCGGCGATTCAGTGTCTCGAGAGCTTCATGGAGCAAGCGATGTTGGAATATACGTTTCTTGGCACCGGCACGGAGAGAAAAGGCAATCGCGGCAGGATCACCGCGCTGTCTGGCGCCCTGAAATGTAAAGACGGCCACTTCGTTATCAGCCAGATCCATGGCCGTGAGAGCTGGCGGCGATTCGTAGACTGGGTGCAGGATCCGGTGTTGAGCGCGGATCCTTCGTTGGCACAGGAAGAAAAACAGGAAAGCGGCCAGGATTTCATACTCGGTCGCGTCGAGGCATGGGCGAGCCGCTTCAATAAAGCAGAGTTGGTAGAGGAAGCTCAACGGCGTCACATGCCGGCTTCGCCCGTTTCCACGCCCTTGGATCTGGTGCGCGATCCGCAGCTTCTCGCGCGGGGCTTCCTGAGCGAGATGGAGCACCCCGAGCTAGGCGCTGTTGTGTTTCCCCACGGCGCCATCGCCGCCACCCTGGGTCACAAGCTCGCCCCCGCGCCGGCTATCGGTCAACACAACAAAGAGATCCTCCGCGAGTTAGGCTATGCCGAATCAGAGATCGAATTTTTCACTGAATCCGGGATTTTGTGAATCTTGAGCTTATGCAGATTCATTTCGAAGACCTCTCCTGCGGCGACCCTCTGCCCGAACGTGAATATGGTCCCGTGACCGTCACCGATACGGTGCGTTGGGCGGGCCTCCAGGAGAATTGGTCGCAGCTTCATTACGACAGGGATTACGTGCGCCAGCACAATGGGTTGCGGACCTTTATCGCCAGTGGAGCCTACCGGGAGGCGCTTTTGTTCCGCATGTTAACGGACTGGGCCGGGCCGAAAGGACGGCTCGATAAGATCAGCCTGCGCCATACCTATTCAACCTTCGAGGGTGATCGAATTTTCTACAGCGGGAAGATCATCGAGAAGTCTTCGACTGCCGATGACCCCTGGATACGGTGCGAGATTGAAGGGAAAAATCAGCAAGGTAGGCAGATCCTTACCGGCTCCTGTGTTTTAATCGTTCCGGCGAAGAAAGTAACGTGAGCGCGATGCGAAGCCAATTTGCCATTGTTGGGATCGGCGAAACTCCGGTAGGCAAGCTTCCCGACAGGACGGCGCTAAGCCTCAGACTCGAAGCGTCGGTTGCCGCGATGCGGGACGCGGGCATCGACAAACGGGAGATTGACGGCGTTATCACGACTCAAATGCGTAGCCATCCCCAACCCAACTATTCCGCTCTTTTGTCTGAACGACTGGGAATTACACCGAACTATGTGACCGATATCAGCCTCGGGGGCGCGGCGGCGGCGAGCATGGTCGTCAACGCGGCCGCCACCATCGCGTCCGGACTCTGTTCGACGGTTCTATGTGTCAGCGGTGACAGCCGCTCTTCCGCGCGGGCGCGGTCCCAGTCGCGCCGGCGCTTAGTGAGCGACGCGGAAGATCTCAGGAATCTATTTGGCGCGGGCGCAGCGCCGATCCAATACGCCCTGGCCGCCAGACGCCATATGCATGAGTATGGTACCTCATCCAGACAGTTCGGAGCTGTGGCCGTCGCATGTCGACGTCACGCCGGCATGAATCCGACCGCCCAGATGCGTCAGCCGATCACCATTGAAGACCATCAAAATTCGCCGCTGATTGCAGACCCCTTCCGGCTGCTCGATTGTTCGTTGATTTCCGATGGCGCCGCGGCGTTGATCGTTACCCGGGCCGATCGCACGGGCGATTGCCGGCAGCCACCCGTCTATCTTATGGGCACGGGCTATTCCTGCGAGCACAGTGAAATAGCTTCCAGCCGGAGCATGACGACCACTGCGGCTCGCGGCGCTGCGCGGCAGGCCTTTGAAACGGCGGGAGTTGTCCCCTCAGATGTCGATGTTGCAGAGCTTTATGACTGCTTCACAGCCGTGGTCGTGGTAACTCTGGAAGACTATGGATTCTGTCAAAAAGGTGAGGGCGGCTTTTTTGTCGAGGGAGGCCGCATCGAACTCGGCGGAGACCTGCCGGTGAACACTCACGGCGGGCTCCTTTCGCACGCGCACATAGGCGGCATAAGCCATCTAACCGAATCCGTGATTCAATTGCGCCATCAAGCCGGTTTACGACAGGTCAAAGACGCGCGCCTAGCGGTTGCGAGCGGTCAGTGTGGAGAGCTGGGTATCCACGTCACGCTCCTGCTCGGCAATTCGCCCAATTGACAGCGCGCACGCGTCGGAGGGATTCAATTGTCCTCGCTCTTTTTCAACTCTGATGCGAAACCATTTTGGGATGGATGCCGGCGCGAGGTCCTCATGCTCCAATGCTGCTCCGGCTGCCATCTTTATCGTTACCCCCCCAGCCCGATTTGTAATTCTTGCCTGTCACCCGATCATCAATGGGTCCCGGCATCGGGCAAGGGGACATTATTTAGCTTTGTTGTCGTGCATCGAGCTTTGGACCCCTACTGGCAAGGCGAAGTACCGTATGCGGTTGCCGTGGTTGAGCTGGCCGAAGGTCCGCACCTGATCAGTAATTTAGTCGGCATCGACTTTGACCAGATTCAAATCGGCATGGCTCTGAGAGTCGTATTCGAGGCTCTATCAGATGAGATCAAAGTGCCCAGATTCCGCGTACGCCAAACATGACGAAATGTTTCGGCCGCAAGGATTCTCAATGAAGAAAATCGGTCTGTTCACGCTGATGGTGCTCCTCTTAGGCTCGCGGTTGGGAAACAGCCAGGAAAAAAAACTCGAGCCTTTCGTGGTCGCCTACTCCTCGGTCACTGCTAATCGGGTTCCCCTATGGATTGCCGGCGATACCGGTCTGTTTGAAAAATACGGCTTAGATGTAAAGCTCATCAACATCGCTGCGGGAAACGTTGCGCTCAGCGCCCTCCTGACAGGGGACGTCCATTTGATTACCGCCGCCGGACCACAAGTCGTAGCTGCGGTTCCGCGGGGAGCGCCGCTTATCATTGTATCGACGAACGGCGGATCGCTTTACCAGCTAGTGGCCCGCCCGTCGATCAAAACCGTTCAGGAACTTAGAGGCAAAGTTATCGGCAGCAGCCGCATCGGCGCTGGGACCGATTTCGTGCTGCGCCGTATCCTCGACAAGCTGGGATTGGTGCCCGGTAAAGATGTTTCCTTGATTCCCACCGGACTCAGCGAGTCGGAAAAAAGAATGCTCCTTATGTTGCAGGGAAAACTCGACGCCACGCTGGCGGAACCTGACAAAGTCTTTCAGCTTGTGGAAATGAGCGGAGAGAAGATGAGCGTGTTGGGCAACCTGCGCGACTTCGGTATTCCTGCGCCGGGAAGTGAATTGGTTACGACCCGGCAGTTTTTGAAGGACCATCGCGGCCGCTTAAAAAATTTCCTCATGGCCTACAGCGAAGCCATCGGGTTGGGAAGAAGGAACAAGGAACTGACCTATCAGACTTTCAAGAAGTACCTGCGGATAGGCGAGCCAAAGCTTTTGGACTTTACCTATAAAGTGCAATTTCTTGAGAGTATTCCTGCGAAGCCCTATCCGAGAGAGGACGCAGTTCAAGTCGCCATCGAAGATCTCGCCCCGACCATTCCCAAGCTCAAAGAAATGAAGGTTCCCGATTTCATCGATGTCGGACTTATGAAGGAAATTGACAACGAGGGATTCTTTGCACGCATACAGAAGTGACAAGGCGTCTTAGCAGCCCGATGCATGGCTCCCGGAGACCGGAAAACCCGATCGCTGACCCCCGTAGTCCAGTGAGCTATTTGCGGCCGATTTCCCGCAGCAGCTTTTCCCACTGTTCCATCGCTTTGTCGTATTGCGTTGTCGACATTCCGGCCTCGGGGTACCAGAGCTTGTAGCTCACAGGCTTCAACGGGCTACCGTAGTCCAAGTCGCCAAGAATTTTTGCTCCCTCGGGACTGAGGAGAAAATCCGCCATCAAGACCGCCGCATGCGGATGGGGCGCTTGAGCAATGATCGACACGCCGCCGGTATTGGTCGGCACCACATCCATTGGCGCCCAGTCGACGGGAGCGCCCTTTCCTTTGACCTCCAGGGCGTGGTCGCGGAAAACTGTCAGTGAGAGCGGAACTTCTCCCGAAACCACCAAATCAGCCATCGCTCGCCCGGAAACCGCGTATAGACCGATGTCTTGCGTCTTTAGTTTTTTGACAAACTCTTCCCCTTTTACTTTCAGCATGGCGCCCACGGCTCGTACTCCGGTTTCGTTGGAGACGAAGCCGATTTTCCCTTTAAGTTCAGGCTTCAGAAGATCGCCGTAGTTTTTCGGAACGGCGGCCGCCGGGATGTGGCTCGTGTTGTAACCCACGCCGCTGTAGGTTTCACGATCGACTGTCCAGTAGACGAGTCCACGGCCGGCGCTTTCTTTGGTGCTCGCCGGATACTTGGCAAGAAAAGGTGAAGTATAAGGAACCAGCAGTTTGTTTTCCCGGAGATAGGTCAAGGGGGGCACCGTCGTCTCAAGGACGTCAGCAAGAATCTGCTTGGCTTGCGCCTCGGCGGAGATCCTGGTCATGATGTCCGTGCTGGTGCCGCGATAGGTCTCGATCTTGATACCGGGATATTTCGTCTCGAAACCTTTGGCGAGTTCTTTGTACGAGCTACCGGCGAGGGACGTGTACCAGAGAACTTTGCCTTCAGTTCTCGCTCCCGCCAAAAGACGCTGCTCCCGATCGGCTCCCGTATAGGCCGCCAGTTCCGCGATGGAGACCGGCTTCTTGCTCTGCGCCCAGGCGCCGCCGCCGAATTGCATAAGCGTGAAAACCGCCGCGATGAATAGTCCGGTTGTGCTTAATCTCTTATGCATAAATCTCCTGGTCATTGCTCAATAAGTTTGTGGCTGGATCGGTAAATTCTGAACGCTACGGATTGGCATTCAGCAGCCTGCTAGTTATTGCTGCTATCATAGGTTTTCGAAGCACTCAACATGATTCGGGTCGACTGGCGGTTGGTCGCGGATGGCGGCGAATCATAGTTTCGCCGGGGCGCCATGATTGCCAGCCGTTTCATTTCCACCGCGGGCACAAGATCTTGTTCCATAAGATCGTAGATCGCATGCTGATGTTCGCGTCTCCCTTCCCCGGGCGACGGTAAGGATGTTGTGGCCACCACCAACCTCAAAGTCGGCACCATAAAAATAAACTGTCCTCCGTGGCCCCACGCGTAGTAAGTGGTATGGCCGCCCAGTGAATCGATCCACCAACCGTAGCCGTATTCCCGGTCGCTCCAGCGCGATCGCGTGCGCGGCTTGAGAGACTCCTTGATCCAGGTCTCCGACACTATCTGCTTGCCTTTGACTCGACCTCCATTCAAATAAAGCTCGCCGAAAGCGAGCATGCCGCGGGGTGTCCACTGCATCTCGTTGCCGCCCAGGTAAATGCCCTGTGGATCTCGCGCCCACGCTGTCATCGGAAAGCCCAATGGCTCGGCCAAATGGCGACGGGCGAATTCGAAAGTGCTCACCTTTGTAGCCTTGGTCAGTATCGCCGAGAGGATGTGGGAGTTCCCGGTGCTATAGATCATCCGTCCGCCGGGTTTGTCGACCAGCGGGCGCGCCAATACATAACGAACCCAGTTGTTGCTCTGCACCCAGCGTCCATAATTTACATTGCTGGTGGACTCGAGACCCGATCGCATGGTGAGCAAGTCTTCGATGGTGATGGTTCTTTTTTTGGCATCGTCGGGGCGCGTCAGATCTTCGGGGAAAAATTTGTCGATGCTTTGGTGAACGCTCTTCAAGTAGCCGCGATCGAAAGCAATACCGACGAGGGCTGAGAGAAGACTCTTGGAAGCGGACTTAAGATTCGCGCTTTGCGCGGCGCGGGCGCCGTTGAAGTAGCGTTCTTCGACCAACTCGCCATCGATGGATATGAGCAAGCTTTGCAGTCGTGGCAGCTCTTTGGCCCGCTCCAGGGCGCGGGCGTGCAGGATGGGGTCGAGCTTGGTTGATTCGGCTCGTACTGGAGCTGCGGTGATTGCCGTTGCAGTCAAGAAAACCGCGAGCACAAGACCGGAAAACGCCAATTGTATTGTCCTGTGTGTCATGATGATTGCAGCGCCGCCTCGTTACGCGAAGATTTCGCCCTAGATTAGAAGACACGCTGAGGTTAACGCCAACGCTGTAGCGTGATTCCCGCCAGGCGCATGAAACAGAGGTCCCTTCGAAAGGATCACGTCATGCCGCGGGCGAAATCTTCCTCCGCATACTAACCAATTTATGAACCAAGATTAAGCCGAGTCGGAGAGAAAAAACCGGAGGTCTAGAGGGAAGGTCGGCTGGAGATTGTTGAAATGTCGTAAATAAGTTCGCAAATCCTGACTCAACATGGAATCCCGAGCCTCAAATCCTGAAGACGGCGTTCTGGACACGCGCCAATTCGAAGTGCAGATCGACGGCGTGATTGATACGAATACCCCGTCACGGTTGCGAAGAAACAACTGCTCTAACGGCGAGATGCCATCCGTGTCCAGGTTGTCCCATTGGCCCACTCAATGCTGTGGCGTCGAACTTCCCCCTGCAGTCCACCTTCCCAGTCGCGCGCTCGAATATTCCCATATCGATCAAATGCGAGTCGACTGGTCTCGCCGCGTTCATTTCTAGCTTCGAGCCCGTCGTGTGTTGCAACGATCCGACAAGGTTTGTCGCGTTCCCCGTCCAGATACCAGGTACCCTCTAACCGCCGCCGGTCGTCTCTATTATCGACCCGCCGCCAGTCCTCTCTTCTCTCATATCTTCTTTCGTCTTGCGCGTAAGCGCTGCGCGGAAGGGTCAGCATCGCGGTCATCAGACCCAGGATGAACCAGGTAAGTAGCCCCAATGTCGAATAGCGTTTCGTCTTCATGTGCGCCTCGTACACTCAAGCATTTGAGTTCTTATTTTTGCCGAGCCAGAGCAATCTGGCTCTGATTTGCCTCTTCGTGATCAGTACTCGTTCTGTCGCTTTAGTCGGTTGAGCTCGTATTGTTGCCGTTCCAGCTCTTGCTGATTTCGCCGGATCTGTTGATCCTGCCGGTAATTTTCATTTTCTTGGCCTTGGAGTTGGTCACCGACAAGCGCCCCGGCACCAAGTCCTAAACCGCCGCCAATCGCGGCACCCACGCCCGGGCGTCCGACGGCAGCGCCAATGAGCCCACCAGCCGCCGCACCACCCAGAGCGCCGATTCCGGCCCCCTTCTCCCGGGTTGTCAGCGATCCTCCGGCACAACCCACAAATAGTAGCGCCCCTGTAAGAAAGAACACGGGAGCACCCACCAACTGGTAATTTGTCTTCATCGTCAATTCCTCCTTAGTCAAACGTCTCTGCCAACCGTTTGGGTGTAAGAGGCAATGGCTGTGCCGGACAATTAAAGGCCTGAAAATCCAGCTATTTGTTGCGAGCTGGAGGTATTGGGGAGAGGGGACAAAAAGTCATAGGTGGGAAGAAATTACGCACGGGTCTCTAAGGCTCCGTCCCTGTCACAAAAACTGATCCAAGAAAGAGCCGATTCATCGACGCACAAGTGCACAAGACTGTACTTCCGAGAGTTGTTTGAATCTGAAATTTCGTGGGCAAGGAATTGACACGACTTGCCAACGGGTCGAACTTGCGATCGCCTGCACCGTCGTCTTGGGTTTGTGCTCGGGGAATAGAATTCTCAGGAAATTGTGACATTCAGCGCCTGTCCGCCACAGCGCGAGACCGGTAAATCACGCGGCACCTCGCTATGCGCTCAGCGACCCAGATGAATTGATGGGCGAAGTACGGGTCTCAAGATTTGCGAAAACTCATCGACAATCCCTGCGCTAGTTTCCTAACAGTTTCTTCATCCGTTCAATGACCTCTGGAGGCTGGGCGATCACCTCTTTCGCGAGATTCGCCATTTCCTCCCCGCTGACCGCATCCACCTCCCATCGTCTCTTCTTCAAGTCTTCCAGTAATGCTGGATCTTTTAGCGAAGCGTGATAGGCGTCCCGCAAGATTTTCACCCTGTCGGGCGGAACTCCAGGCGTAGCCACCATGGGCCTGCCGAAAATTGCCGGGGCGAGCAGGACCGTCGCCACACGACGGTTTGTCTCAGGCGTCTTGTACTGGTCCATCAACTCATAAATGGTTGGTACATCGGAAACTCTTGCATCTCGCTTCTTTGCCGTTTGCATAATCGGACGAACAAAGCCGTTCTTGTGCCAGGTCAAAAAGGGCTCGCGCGCAAAATAGGTACTGATCGTCAAGTTACGGCAGTGCAACTCACCGCGCTCGATCCCGAGATCAATCTCACCGCCACCTGGGTAACCGGTGACGATGTTGAATTTGATTCCCATACCTTCGTCCAAGAACTTCGGGATGTAATAGCCGGAAGTGCTCGTTCCCGTAGCGCCGCACTTGGGCAGCACCGCGGCTTTGCGGATATCCTCAATGGATTTGTACGGACTATCCGTCCTCATTATTAAAATAAACTCGGTTTGCTCCGGCGTGCCTATCCAAGTGAACTTCGACCAGTCAAACTGAACTTCTTTGCGCCCTGCAAGTTGATCAAAATACATCGAAGGACCGAATGTCCCCATCGTCAGACCATCGGGTTTCGCAACGGCATAAACATAATTAGCGGCAGTCACGCCGCCTGCTCCGGTCATGTTCTGCACAATGAAATTGGGATTTCCTGGGATGTACTTGCCCATGTGTTGGGCAAAGATCCTGGCCCATAGATCATAGGCATCGCCCGCAAGATTGCCGACGACGATCCTGATGGTTTTTCCTTGATAGAAAGGAGTCTGAGCGTGGAGGTTGGATATCAATGCCAGAAAGAACAACACCGCAAGTGCGAAACTTGTCATATCATTCTCCAGACTTCCTGGAACCCAGGCGTTGGAACCAACACTATCGACCGT
>DAIRFP010000394.1:0-3053 GCA_036794995.1 Thermodesulfobacteriota bacterium
CGCGGGCGCTGGGTTTCCGGGCTTTGGAATCTCGATCACGCCGAGCGTCAGTCCGATCCGAAGACACGGGTCCAGCCGCATCTCTGGAAGTGGCTTGAGATTTACGACAGCCTGCTACAGGCGCGGGAAAAAATCTCCGTGGCCAGCGGCAGCGTGGAGAGACGGGTCATTCGTCTGGTGAATCCTGGAATGCCCGAAACTGAAATGACCAGTCACACCATGCTTCTCTCTTTTCAACTGATCCAACCGGGAGAAGTCGCTCCGGCCCACCGCCATACCATGACGGCCATTCGCTTTGTTCTCCAGGGCCAGGGCGCCTACACCAACGTCGACGGCCAAAAGATGGTCATGGAAGACGGCGACCTGATTCTCACGCCCCAGTGGTCCTGGCATGAGCACGCCCATGAAGGCAGCGAACCAATGATCTGGATCGACGGTCTCGACGTCCCCTTCATCCAAGCCTTGCAGGCGATCTCATTCCAACCCTACAATGACGGAAGATTGCCGGCCAAAGAAGGAATCGCACCCGCAGCGTATTACGGCATGACCCGCCCGGTGGGTGGGGTCGGCCAGGATCACATGCCGCTGCTGCACTATCGATGGCAGGACACTTATCTCTCCCTGCAGCGCCTCGCGCATGACCTTGGCAGTTCCTACGACGGGGTTGCGCTGGAATATATCAATCCCGCGACCGGCGGCTCGACGCTACCGACCCTGTCCTGCTGGATCCAAATGCTCCGGCCCGGCGAACGCACCAAAGCTCACCGCCATAACAGCACCAGCATCTATCACGCCTTCCGTGGCGGCGGCACGACGATGATCAATGGCGAGCCGTTCCACTGGGAAAAGGGCGACACTTTCATAGTGCCGCTCTGGTCCTGGCACGAGCACGCCAACCGGTCCGCCAAAGAGGAAGCCATTCTCTTTTCCATGCATGACTTGCCGATCCTCAGGGCTTTTGGCCTGTATCATGAAGAAGCGCAAGCATAACACGCGGACAGATTTTCGCTTTAGCGCACAACCCGCAGTGAACTATTCCCTACGCCGTCTTGTTTTGTAACGAGTTGAGCGTAGAGAACCATTCTTTCACAACCTTCGTCGCAAAGTCATTGAGACAGGTCGGCTAATATGTTTTCCTGGATGAATGGGGCATTGCTGACCGCGGGCGACGAATCTGAGCGTTTATGCAAGGCGATGAAAAACATCAGCACGTTTAACCAGGAGGTTCTATGAGCGAGCATGTTTACAAACAGATAGAGCTGACGGGCTCTTCCAAGACCAGCATGGAAGATGCGGTGCAGAACGCGATCTCGAAGGCAGCCAAGACTCTGCACAACTTGAACTGGTTTCAAGTCGTCGAAAGCCGCGGCTACATCGAGAATAACAAGATCGATTACTGGCAAGTGACGATCAAGCTCGGCTTTCGGTTGGACGACTAGCGTCTAAGGCTAAGCGGCGCGCTTACTTGTTCTCGGTGTACTTCTTGATAAAAGCTTTTACATCCCCAGGGGCATCCTGGAGCTTTTGGACGATCTTTTCGCCGCTGACGCCGATCCGATAGTTGGGCTCCGAGCGGGTAACCTTTCTGAAGTCGGCAACGTACTCCGGGTCCTTGACCATGGCGGCGAAGGCTTGGCGCAGAGTGGCGACGATTTCCGGTGACGTTCCCGGCGTCATCATCGCCACACGCTGCATTCCCTGAGAGATATAGGTCACCTTCAACGCATCCCAATACGGCCCGGACGGCGCCTTCTTGTGGATCGACTGGTACAGCTTGGAAAATGGCGTTAGATCCGGCGCTTCGGAATTCGCTTCCAGTTCCCCGTCCTCCGCGATCAGCTCGTTGGCATAGAGCGGAACCACCGAGCCGGTTTTGACCATCTGTGGCTCGACGGTGGCGCGGTAAGCGGGCAGCCCCTCGACAAAGAACTGAATCTCGTTTCGTTGCAAAGCCAGACGCGCGTCGGAGTTTGAATTGTAGCCGGTCACGTATTGATACTTTACTCCGAGCAGATCCAACTCGAGACGGAAACGCACGTCCTTTGTGCTGGTTGCACTTAATCCGCCGGCTCGGAACGTTTGCGCTTTAAGAATATCCTGTGGGGTGCTCAATCCCGGGGGCACGTCTTTACGGATATAAGCCACACTGGAACCTTCGATGCTGGCGATATAGGCGAATTTCGCGAGATTGACCCGCAGGATGGGGTCGGCAAGCAGAATGTTGAAGTAATTACCGGTAAAGTAACTCATCGTCAGGCCGTCGGGTTTTGCCACTTCACCGAGAAAATTGGTCGCCGTGATGCCGCCAGCCCCCGCCATATTGCTGACGATGATAGTCGGATTTCCCGGAATAAATCGCGCCAGATGCTTCGCCGCAAGCCGCCCTTCGATATCCGTCGGCCCGCCGGTGGCATAGTTAATGAGCACGGTAAGAGTCTTACCTTTGTAAAATGGATTCTCCGCACCGTTGGCCGCCGCAGCCGGGATAACAATGGTGAAAAACATCACCAGTTGTAAGGCTTTTTGACTCAATTTCATGGTAATCCTCCGTTTTCGACCATTGCTAATTCGTTTTGTTTGATATCGAGGATCGAAGAGTCTGTCAATCCGCGGGCCGATCAGGTTTGCATAGCTGAATGAAGACTGATCTTTTCCAAGACATACCAGACTAGTGTCCTGGAACTAAAGTTTACAAATAAATCAGCGAGCGCCCCACCGTCATACCCGCGAAAGCATGTCCTGTGCAGCGGAGTCGAAGGGCGGAGAGATCTAGAAGTTTTTGATTTTCCTGGATTCCGGGTCGGGCTACCCCGGACTATGATCCTGCATTCATTGAGGGCTCGGGTTTAGTATCGATGCATACTTCTGGTTCGTCATTCATCATGAAGGCTTTGATGAACATGTTGTGCTTCGAATCTAGACCCCGTTATCTTATTCAGTAAGTACAGCAAGTCGTCTCATAATGTTCCTCCCTTTGATGGGTTCTATTAACATTCCCTGGACGGGGCGCCGGTCCGTGATCAGCCAGGAAAACCGGCCGTTGGCGTCGAACG
>DAIRFP010000152.1:0-12224 GCA_036794995.1 Thermodesulfobacteriota bacterium
ACGCCGCCCATTTCGGTTTCCAACGCTTCATAAAGAAGCTGATTCAACTGTTCGTTTTTCATGTATCCTCCGTTTTAACTACGAGTTATTGAACAATATATATATTTCAACGTGCTTATATCAGCGTCCATCAACCGGCTGGGTGGAGCTTTTTTTCGCGGCTCCAATGGCGATGTTGGGCGATAGCTTTAATGAATTCGCTTGCTATCTTCCCGGCTTGGTCGTCGCTACCCACAATGAGCCCCTCGTCCCCAGCCCTACCTTTCGTTTCGCCGTCTGAGGCGCCGTTGGCTAGGCGGCAAGCGCGAATCAACTCAATCCCCGCGCCATTGGCGCCGATGGTCTTGCAGTGCTTGTAGGCCTCTTCCACAAACTCCACCGCCTCGGCTTGCTCCTTCAGCGCTTTAACGGACTTCTCGCCTCCGGGGATGTAGACGGCATCGAACATCACTGAACTGGCCGTCAGAAAGCTAAAGTCGGCTTTGACTTCGGCGCCTTTAGCGCTCTTCAACGAACCTAGCCGGGGAGCCACGAGCTTCACCTGGGCGCCGGCGCCCGTCAGCGCCTTTTTCATCGCGTTCACCGCGGCATCGTCGAATCCATCGGCGCCGAGGATCGCGACCTTGCGTGTTTCAATACCGTCCTTCACGGTATTGGCCATACTCAAAGCCGCCGAGCTGCCAATATTTTTCTGGACCGGCTTGGGCTGGAATTCTTTGACGTTACCATCCGCGGGGACGCTCATGTTGAGTGGCGTTTGTAGTTTCTCATTGACCTCAAGTCCTAGCCCTGCTGCCACCCGCTGAGCCAAGGCGTTATCGACTTGCGCCAACAAGGCGACCATCCGTACTCTGATCTCGCGTACCTCAACTTTGCCCAATTCAAAGCGCAGCGCCTGGACAAGATGATCTTTCTCGGGCTCGGATTGACTGTTCCAGAAGAGTGCGGCTTGACTAAAATGGTCGAAGAACTTCTCGCCACGCTCCCGCACCTTTTCGCCGTCGATCTTTTGCGGGAAACTGACGAATCCTCCCACAGCGGCTTTCGCCTGCATCGGGCAGCCACCGCCAAGCGAATTCGGCTGATAGCTGACCCGGCCATGGTTGATGGTTTGACGCATAAAGCCGTCGCGCTGGTTGTTGTGGACCTCGGCCACGGGACGGTTGATTGGAATCTCGTGGAAATTTGGACCACCCAGCCGTATCAGTTGCGTATCCGTATAGGAGAATAGACGCCCCTGCAGCAGAGGATCATTGCTGAAATCGATTCCGGGCACGATATGGCCGGGATGAAAGGCCACCTGCTCGGTTTCAGCGAAGAAATTGTCGGGATTGCGGTTCAGGGTTAACTTACCGATGCGTTGGACCGGAACTAGTTCCTCCGGAATGATTTTGGTTGCATCGAGCAAATCGAAGTCGAACTTATGCTCATCCCCTTCTTCGACGATTTGCACGCCAAACTCCCATTCGGGATAGTCTCCGTTTTCGATGGCTTCCCACAAATCGCGCCGGTGAAAGTCCGGATCTTTGCCGGAGATCTTTTGCGCTTCATCCCAGACGACGGAATGAACCCCCAGTAGCGGCTTCCAGTGAAACTTTACGAAACGCGCTTTGCCTTTCTCGTTGACAAAACGGAAAGTATGGACGCCGAAACCTTCCATCATGCGAAAGCTCCTCGGAATCGCTCGATCCGACATGACCCACATGATCATGTGCATCGATTCCGGCATCAGGGAGATAAAGTCCCAGAAGGTGTCGTGGGCCGAGGCTGCTTGCGGAATCTCATTGTGCGGCTCCGGCTTGACAGCATGCACTAAATCAGGAAACTTCACCGCGTCTTGAATGAAAAAAACCGGAATGTTGTTGCCGACGAGATCAAAGTTACCCTCTTCCGTATAGAACTTCACGGCAAACCCGCGCACGTCGCGCGCCAGATCGCTGGAGCCGCGTGAACCCGCCACGGTGGAAAAACGCACAAACACCGGCGTCTTGACCGAAGGGTCCTGAAGAAACTTCGCTTTTGTGTAAGGTGCCAGGGACTTGTAAACTTGAAAATGGCCGTGGGCGGCCGCCCCGCGCGCGTGCACCACTCGCTCGGGAATGCGCTCGTGGTCGAAGTGCGTGATCTTCTCGCGCAGAATGAAATCCTCCAGCAACGAGGGCCCACGCGCCCCGACTTTGAGCGAATTCTGATCGTCGTTGATGCGGAGACCCTGGTCGGTGGTGAGGAATTGCTCTTCCGCCGCTTCGGCATTCTTTTGCAGATCGGCGATTTTCTCATTACGTTCTTCTTTGCGCTTAGCCATTTAATCACTTTCTTTCTTAATCATACGTCCTCAGCAAAGGGTGCTTGATGGCTGACTTTGTGGGCTAGGTACAGCCACGCACTAGAAACAGTATAAGCAGAATTGGAATGGGCACGCCTAAGGCCCACAACAGAATCCATCCCACCTTTCCATTCTCATTTTTTAGAATCTTCATCGTTCCCTCATCGTTACTGCTCTAATCCGTCAACTGCCCTCAGTGGTGGTCGGGTCGACCGATCTTTGTCTGGCCCTCCCGACCACCACGGCGAATTGATAGCTTTAACCGGACAGGAGCCGTGTTATATCGCTTTTATAAAAGTCCCGGGGAAGACGGCCGCTTGTCTTTACTGGGAACGCTCTCCTCACCGGTCGATGAAATATCGTGTGCGCCGGCACGCTCGAAGATTTCTTTGGCGCGCTTAACTTCGTCGCGATTCTCCGAGTGCACGGAGATTAGGATGTTCCCTTGTTTGATTTTTCCCTCGTACTGCTTGGCTTCCAACTCCGGAATACCCATTCCGATCAGAGCACCCGAAAGTCCGCCTACGGCCGCACCGACGCCGGCCCCCGCCAGGGCGGCCATGATGGGTCCCGCGGCGATAAACGGTCCGACACCTGGAATAGCCAGAGACCCGATGCCGACGAGCCATCCCAGCACGCCGCCAGCAACGCCGCCCACACCAGCCCCCGTGGCGGCGCCCTCTGGAGCTTTGGTATTTTGCTCATGGGCAAAATCCCGGGTCCCCGATTTATCCGGAAACAGAACCGATATATCGTTGTTAGAAAAACCCGCAGCCTTGAGGCTATCGACGATCCTTTCCGCTTGGCTCTCGCCATCAACTAAACCAAAAACTGCTTTTGCCATGATTTCCTCCTTAAATTTGACTTGCAATTAGCCTGCGATATCCAATTGATTGTCTACTCGCTTTACACCAGCCACTTGCTTCGCCTTTGCTTCGATCTCGACTTTCTCTTTCTCGTTCTTGACGGGTCCTCGCAGAGTCACCGTTCCATCGTTGGTGATGATCTTTACGTTCTTTGCATTGGTGGAGAGCGAGTCATCCGCGGTTAGGGCCTGCCTGATGTTCTGAGTGATCGTTCGGTCGGCCTCATTTTCAGACTGATCTCCTGGAGTCTTGGTTTCTCCGCCGCGGTCCCGAACATTGGTGCCGGTGTTGTCGGGTGCTACGGGCGCCGATTGAGAGACCTGTTTGTTTTCAGCCCGATCCCTGCCGCAACCGCCAATTAGCAAAGCAGCCGCAAATAAACCAAGGACAATATTTTTCATAATTTCCCTCCTGTAAAATGGCTTTGATAAGCGCACTAGTATTGTGACAAGCGCAAGTAGCATGCCAGGAATGAAACTGAGTATTTACCGGCAGTTCATTGGTTACGTTCAATGACGCGTGCGAGAAACGCTCAACGGATGTGAGCGTTACTGGGACACAATGAAAGCTTTTTTAACATTTAGAAAAAAGGGCCTAACTATTCCTAGAGAGAAGAACGATTTTTGCCGAACGCAGGTCTCCATCTTCAACATAGTTTCATGCGCGCGCAACATAGCTGTAAAGAAACCCGGTCATCTTCGAGAGCCACAAGAGTTCTCAAGAAATGGTTTCGTAGTTTATCTTTTGAGGGAAAGGATGGCGACGATGGAAGATAAAGCCTTCGCTCCAAGTTTCTCCGCGGCGGATCTTGCGATCACCTCCAAATATTGGGAGACCGTTATACGGAAGAACTATTTTCAACCGGAAAAGGAGCTGATGCTCGCAGTTTTGAAAGACGCAGTGCTGACTTACAAGAAGTGCGTCTATTCCGGAAACACCCGCTTCAAGGAAGCCGAAGCCTGGATATTTGAGCGGGACCGCGATCGGCTTTTCTCTTTTGAATCCGTCTGCGCCATGCTAGGGCTTAGTGCTGGAAACATTCGTAAGGGCTTGCTGGCCTGGAGATTAAATGTCCTATCAGATCTGGCCTGTGGAGGCCGGCAAGCACACGTGCATGGCAGCCATAGGTCCAATAGTGAAAGAATGAAAGTCGCGTAGAGGGAAGCCGTCAGCCCGCTCAATGCAGCGGCGAATGCTAACACGTTCCATGACTTTGTTATGTTCGTTGCGAGAGAGGCCGTCCTTGGTCCGGTCACTCGATCCGGGTGTGGCGTAGTGACGCGGCAATACCGTCTTCGGACTGGATCATTTCGTAGAGTTGCTCCTGACAGCGGGCGTAAGTGAAGCCGTCGTTACAGTTCCGCACGTAACTCCCGTCGGACTGCATCGACCATCCTTTGACCGTATCGCCCAACTGAATCTCTAGAATTTGTTTAAGCTTGGCCTGAAGCTGCGGCTCAATAACGGGAAAAGCGATTTCCACCCGGCGGTCGAAGTTCCGTTGCATCCAGTCAGCCGAGGCCAGCCAGCAGGTCGGTTCGCCGGCATTCTGGAAGTAGAAGATCCGCGCGTGCTCCAAGTAACGATCGACAATGGACAAGACCCGGATGTGCTCGGAAGTACCTGGAAGACCCGGGCGTAAACTACACATCCCTCGAATGATCAGGTCGATCCGAACCCCGGCTTGGCTGGCGAGGTAAAGTTCTTCGATAATCGCTGGATCGATCAAGCTGTTGATCTTGACAATCATGCGAGCCGGCTGCCCGGCGCGGGCGTGCTCGACTTCCCTGCGTATACAGTCGATGAAGTGTTCCCTCAGTCCCATCGGCGCCAGCACCAAATGATGAAACTTTTGCGGGCGCGTATAGCCCGTAAGCAGGTTGAATAGTTCCGTCAGATCCTCGCCGAAAGTTTCTCGACAGCTAAACAGCCCGATATCACTGTAAACACCGCTGGTACGCACGTTATAGTTTCCCGTCGCCAGATGACAGTAACGGCGGATTCCGTCCGCCTCCTGGCGCACCACCAGGCACACTTTGCAGTGGGTCTTGTAACCCACCATCCCGTAAACGACGTGGGCGCCGACCTCCTCCAGCGCCCTGGCCCACGTAATGTTAGCCTCTTCGTCGAAGCGGGCCTGGAGCTCCACCAACACCGAAACTTCCTTGCCGGCTTCAGCCGCGCGGGTAAGCGCCTGGGCGATGGGTGAAGTCGGACTGACGCGATAGAGCGTCATCTTGATCGCCAACACTTTAGGATCGGTCGCCGCCTCTTCGACAAAACGCGTCACGGCGTCGAACGATTGGTAAGGATGAAACACCATGACGTCGCCACTGCGGATGGCATTCCACATATCCGGGGCCCGATCGAAGGCGGGAACGGAGAGCGGCACCTGCGGCCGGTCCTTGAGCCGGGGACTGGCGACCGCAGTGTAGAGCTGGAACAGATCGGTGAATGCGGTGAACCCCTTGCCGGGATACAGGTCCTCCGCTGTCAATTCCAGTTCCTCCACGAGCTGCACAACGACTTCCTTTGGCAGCTCGGGATCGTACTGCAAACGAACCGCATCGCCCATGCGGCGTTCCCGAACACCTTGCTCGATACTCATGAGCAGTGTCTCATCCCGGCGCCGGGAGATACCGAAATCCGCGTCCCGGGTCACCCGGATCGCATGGGTGGAGAGGAGCTCGAAACCGTGATACAGCCGCGGCAGGTAATGCCAAAGAACATCTTCGAGAAGCATGAAGGCATGTTGTCCTTCTTTGGCCGGAAGCGCGATAAACCTTGGAACCACTTGGCTTGGAATATGAACAATCGAAAGTTCCGCGTAGGGCAAGCGGGAGACGCCGTTGGCTTGCAGCGATACCACCAAACAAAGGGAACGATTGGCCAAATAGGGAAAGGGATGGCCGGGGTCAATGGCCAGCGGCGTCACAATCGGATAAATCGTTCGGTGAAAAAAATCTTTTAAAAAGCGTTCCTGGTCTCGGCTCATCTCTTCAGGGCGCACCAAATGAATGTCTTCGGCGGCGAGCCGGGGCAGCAGCGTGTCAAGAAAACAGACATGTTGCTCCTCGGCGAGCTCGTGAACCTTTCGCGAGATCGCCGTCAGGGTCTCAGCGGCGCTCAGCCCGTCAGGACCGATACTCTCAATGCCGTCCCAGATCTGCCGCTTCAGACGGGCTACTCTGACCATAAAAAATTCATCAAGATTCGAGCTGAAGATGGCAAGAAATTTGACCCGTTCGAGAAGTGGCACGCTTTCGTCCCTGGCCTCTTCCAGAACGCGCCGATTAAATTCCAGCCAGGACAATTCGCGATTGAGATAAGTATTTGCGTCCATATTATATTTCTTATCGTGACACGCCGGCCACAACTTTGACAGAGGCTTTTAACCTAGCCCTCAATCTAAAGTGTTAAGAAAATGTGAATATTGTGTTAAACGATGGGCCAGGCTCAGCCGGGAAAGGGAAAGATCCGACGCCGCGTCTTTCCATTAGAACCTTCTGCTTGACCCGCTGGACCCCTCTCCTAGAACAGACATCTGACTTATTCCTCCGTCGTTGTAAAGTTATCACGGAACCGATTTGACAGGGCTGCCAATCAACAGATATGAAGGCAGCTCTCCCTGCTGGCTTTGTGATCCAAAGTAATCCTGCTGGCGAGAGAGTAGACCACCATGTCTTTCTTTATCCTGGTCATTGTTCTATTGACACTTCCGCGGGCTCTGAGCGCTCAAGAGGAAGTCAAACTGCATAGCTCCGGCAGCACCAGCGTCAACTCGCTAATCTACCGCCTCGCACAAGACAACGGCTTTTATAGGGACGAGGGTCTAAACGTTCTGGCGATCACCGCCACCTCACAAGCGGGAATGCAAGGGCTGATAGCCGGCAGCTTTGATTTCAGCGCGATCTTTGGTGTCGGCACCACGGCGATTCTCAGGGGAGCACCGCTCAAAAGCGTCATGGTATTCGATACCCGGCCGCTCTTTTGGCTTTACGGTGGCAAGAAGATCAAGACCCTGCAGGATTTGAAGGGCGGAAAGATCATCGCCGTATCGAGCCTCGGTGCCAATACGGACCAGATCACTCGCGACGTCCTGTTAGCCAATCGCATCGATCCCAGGCGCGAGGTGGTGATCCAGGGAATCGGGCCGGGTTCGGTGCGGCTCCAGGCGCTGTTCGGTGGCAGCGTGGATGCGACGATCCTCAATCCGCTGGAAAGTCTGATCGCGAAAAGGCAAGGATTCAACGAATTGCTCTTTTATGGCGATTATGATTTGAGCATCGCTTCCGGCGGCGTCATCGCGCGGGAGAAAATGTTAACTGAGAAACGGGAATTTGTGCGTCGCTTCCTGCGCGCCACTTTACGGGCATTTCACTGGGTCCGCGCCAACGAAAAACCGGCGGTAACGAAAATGGCTGAGTTCTTTAAAATTTCAAGTGATGATGCCTTCGGCATTTATCGCGCGAGTCTGAAAAGCTATACCGCCGACGGCACTATTCCACGGGGACTGCAACAACGGATCATCGATGCACAGAGAGAATCGCTCAAACTGGAAAAGGACATTCCGCCGGAGAAGGTGTTTGATTTTGCGATCGTGAATTCCCTAAACGAGGAACTGAAGAAGCGTGGATCGTAGTGCGGTCCGCCGCCTGTGAGCTATAGCTTGGCTATGACTTGCGTGGCCAGGGCTTCCGTCTGTTCGAGATAATCATAGACCGGGTGCAAAATAAGTAATTTCGCGCCCGCCTGTGTGGCCGCGACAATCTTATCGATGCACTCCTGTTCACCGCCGTAGACCGCCGCTGACTTGACCGCCGCCGCGGAGCCGTACACCATGGTAAACCATTCATTCAATCTTTCCTCGGCCCTTGGCTTGTTGGCATCGACGGCAATGTGCATCCGCTTGGCGATCATGAAAGTCTCAGGATCCCGCTTGAACTCGTCAAGGTATTGTTTCAAGGCACTGACACGGGTTTTGAATTGATCCGTCGATTCCCTGGCGCCGATCCAGCCGCTGCCCAATCGAACGGCTCTGCGCAAAGCATTGGGACTGCCGCCGCCGAACCAAAGCGGCGGATGAGGTTTCTGAAACGGTTTCGGCCAAAGACTCTCGCCTGCGAGTCTCCAGAAATCGCTTTCATGGCTGACCTGCTCCTCGGTCCAGAATTTTTGCATGAGAGCAATGCCGTCGAGATAGCGTCGCAGCCTGCGCTCCGGCGACAGGCCCAACGCAGGGTAAATTTTAGTGTTGGCACCCAACGCAAGCCCGACGATCAGCCGCCCCTGACTCAATTGGTCCAAGGTCGCCAAGGTTTTGGCCAACTGCGCAGGATTACGTAAGGGAGCAAGCAGAACCGCCGATCCCAGAAGAATTTTTTGCGTTGAAGCAGCGGCAAAGGTCAATAGCGACACCGGCTCAAGGGAGGGCGCGTCAAAGATTTGCTCCGCCGTCCAAAGACTGTGATACCCCAACGCTTCGGCATCATGCAAAAAGCTCCGTAGCATATCAGTATCGACAGGCAGATTCGGATATTGTTGAGGGATCGCAATACCAAACTTTAGGCTAATCTCCGACATTTTCCCAAGCGCTCCTCAGGCCCATGAAACAATTCGTCCGATCCGGAAACTAGATGAGCGCACCGTCCAAGTCAAGTTGGGTTTACCTTCGATGCGATTGACAAGCGAACCGTGACGGCGATAGTTTAATATAACCCATTTGCAGGAGGAAAACTGTTATGGATTTTGTCAGCTTAGAGCAGAAAATCGGCGAAGCAGAAAAGGAAAAGACAAGAAATACGCATCTTTTCGAAGCGGATAATTTTCGCTCCTGGATGCTTTATTTCGAACCCGGCGACGGCACCCCGATGCACTATCACCAATCTCCGGAGACTTTTCTGGTCATTGACGGCAAGTGCTCGATCAAGAGTCCTAAAGGCGACGAGCGCATCGCGGAAAAAAATGACGTGGTTTTCTTTCCTGCCAAGGACTACTATCAACTGACCAACGTCGGCAGCACCCCTCTGATCCTGTTCGGCAATCGCTCCGAATCTTTCGGTGTCCGTGCCGTTCGAGTCGAGAATCCTTAGATGACGCTGATTTATTGACCCCACATACCAAAGGAGGAATTGCTATATGGCCGCCGAGTTTATCGATCTTTTAAGCCTTCCTGAACTGGATATCGGTCACAGCAAGAAAGTCTTGTTTACCTCGGATCATTTTCACACCTGGGTTCACGGCGATTATCCGGGAACCAAAGGTCCCATGCACAAGCACACCGCGGACCAGCAGTTTTACTGCGTCAAGGGCGAGTGCACATTTCACTTCCCCGAGGGCTCGTCCCGTAAACTCCTACCCGGCATGCTGGTAACCATACCCGCGGGCCAGCTCTATCAACTCGACAATACCGGCGACGACTACATGATTCTCCTCGGCGCGCGAGCAGAGGCCGCTGCCAAACCGCGTTTCGCCGGCGACGACCAGGTGGTCACTGTCAGCGACTACGCGCTGCGAAATCTCGAAAAAATCAAGGCACCCGAGGAAAAGAAAGCCAGGGCCAGGGCAACTTCTTAAGTCGAGAAAAAACGCCATCGACCATGAGCATCAAATCCAGGCTGTCGCTGTTTCTCCCACTGGCTTTCACCATCTTCGCGCACCCGCTCGCACACTCGGCCACAACCCTGACCAAAGCGGTATTCACGACGGGCTCCCTGAGCGAGCGGGAAGCTGTATTGTACGTTGCCCAGGATTACGGGTTCTTTCGCAAGTATGGGCTGGATCTCACCCTGGTGCAGGTCCGTAACGGGCCCGTGGGCATGTCTGCGCTGAGTTCAGGAGAGTCCTTATTGCATTGGGGGTCGGTGTCAGCCGCTAACCTTGGCGCGATCTCGGAAGGGGCCGATCTGGTCTTTGTCGCAGGTTTTATCAATAAGCTCACCGGAACCTTTTCCGCGAACCCGAAAATCAAGACTCCGGCGGACTTGAAAGGCAAAGCTGTCGGCGTCAACAGCTTGAGCGGCGGGGCGTGGATCTTCACCATGTTGGCCTTGGACCACTGGGGACTCGCCCCCGAGCGGGACAAGATTCAGGTTCGTTCCCTGGGAGACAATTCGGTGGTCTCCCAAGCGCTTCTGGCCGGCAACGTCGACGGAGCCTATTTGGGTTATACCTTCAGCAAAATGGTGCAGAGCAAGGGATTTCGCGTGCTCGCCGACCTGGAAAAGCTGCCGATTCCCTATCAAGGATCCGGGATCATATCACGCCGCAGCGTGATGACATCCTCCCCTGCCATCATGGATAATGCACTCCGAGCCCTGCTCGATGGCGTCGGTTTCATTCGCAACCCCGATAATAAGCCACTGGTGATAAAAAGCCTGGTCAAAGGACTTCGCCTCAAGCGCACTGAGGACGCCGAGGAAGGTTATCAAAGTATCCTGGGCATCTACGAGAGAAAAATTTATCCCAACGTCGACGGTATCCGCAATGTCATCCGGCTCTTGGGCGCTAACAACGAGAAAGTCCGGCGACTCAAAGCCGAAGAGCTGGTGGACGATAGCGCTGTAAAGAGGCTCGAAAAGGAAGGTCGCTTCTAGTTTTCTCCCCAGTCGACTTCGCCCAACAACGCCGCCACCGCCTCCTATTCCGCTCCTGTCAAGCCGCTACGCCAATCCAGGCTTGCCCGGCGCAATTTGTTCGTCTAGTTGATGACCTTTTCGTTGCGATCGCCCGACCGCGAGCCCGCATCACAATGGAATTGAGGATTTTTCCTTAATCCTCAACTCCCCTTTGGCGGTTGAAACAAATGGATTGGAGCACTGCCGCCGAGTCCAAGGAATCACAACACTAGACTAGCAGGCTGCTGAAAAAACCTCATATGCTTCGTTGCGCTCAACCGTCTCGCTCCAACGTACCCAATGGCCACGCCGACCCTCATCGATTTTTCGCGCGCCTCGCCTCTGAGTCTTTTTGAGCAGCCTGCAATCAGAGTTTTTCATCAACTTGCTAGACTATCCCTGAACGCGCTGAGGTTGTCTTGTCGAACTATACGAATAGGTTTGTAGGTATTTTGCCGAAACGAAGGACCTCAATGAATGTGAAATCAAGACAGTATGTTCGGCAAACTGGCATGCCGGAAGCTGTTTGACTTCCTCAATGGTTTTCAATGCGCTGCTCTCAAAGAAATCCGACGAAGAGCGGCAGCTCGTTGTCGGCTGGTATGTTCTTTGCTCGAATCTCAAATGTAATTTTCGTATCTAGCTTTGGAGCGTGATCGTGCGGAACGGTCTTCCGCGCACGTCAGCTATTTTTAGCGCCAACAAAAAGGAGGTTAACAATGCGCCTCGGAGAGGTAATGACCAGAGATGTGGAAGTGATCGGTCCCAACGCAGTATTGAAGGAAGCCGCCGCGAAGATGAAGGATCTCGATGTCGGGCTCATTCCGGTCTGTGATGGCGACAAACTCAAAGGCACTTTGACCGACCGCGACATCACCGTAAGGGCCACCGCAGAAGGGAGCAACCCATTGAAGACAAAAGTCTCCGCCATCATGTCGACCGAAATCGCCTACTGTTTCGAAGATCAGGAGATCGAGGAAGCGATGAGTCTCATGGAGGCGAGACAAATTCGGCGGCTGCCGATACTGAACAGCGAAAAGCGTCTGGTCGGAATCGTATCCCTCGGAGACTTGGCGGTTCACGCCGGCCAAAACGAACTGTTGGGTGAAACCCTCAAGGAGGTTTCCCGGCCAGCGGTGCCCCGGCGATCAACCTGAGCGGAGTAATTGGGTCAACGAAAGGCGGTCGAGACGCCGCTCGCGTGAAAGCATCTAGCGAAAACAGTGTGACACTGTATTATTGATAAGAGAGGAACTGAAAAAGCAGAGATGCCTGTACCTAAGACCACCGAGAAAATTCGTTACGCGGTTGTCGGGCTCGGACACATAGCGCAAGTCGCCGTCTTGCCGGCCTTTGCTCATACGCAGCGAAATTCAATCCTGGCCGCGCTGGTGTCCAGCGATCCGGAAAAACTGA
>DAIRFP010000013.1:0-23935 GCA_036794995.1 Thermodesulfobacteriota bacterium
GGCGCAGTACGGAACCTCCGGGATCATGACTTTCGTCGTAAACCATGATGGCGTCGTCTATCAAAAAGATCTCGGGCCAAAGACCGCATCCCTGGCCCAATCAATGAGCAAATTTAATCCGGACAAGACGTGGACGCCGGTCAAACAGTGATTGCCCTAAGAGTTTAAGGTTCAACGTTCAAAGTTCAACCAAAGTTCAACGTGAACGAGACCAGCTTGCTCTTTGAACTTTCAACCTGGAACGTTGAACTGCTGCGCTCTGGGGCTAACGGGACTCTAGTTTCGGAGGCGCCGGCAAGCCGACCCTGATCCGCTGGGAAAAGTCCGGTGCGTTGTCCGCCGCCCGCGCAGCCGCGTTGATGTGGGACCGTTGCTTTAGCTCCTCGAGCGGTAGGCTGGTATCAATTGCGGCTCGCTCATAGAGATATTGAGGAATGTAGCCGCTGAGGAGCACTTTCCATGACAGTGGCAGATTGCCTTGATTGACACGGGTATGGGTCAGAATACTGGTCGTGCAGTTGGTGGTGAGCGCGTTGTAGAACTCAGGCTTTTCCGCCAGCGAGTTGATCGTCCGTAGGTAGTCTAGAAAGAGCCGGCGCGCGTTGGCTGCCGGCGCCCGAGTCCGGTACAGGTAAACATCCTCCGGGGGATCCTTGCGGTAATTGGTCCGCAACCCGATCAAGTCGCGCTCGTCCGCCACGACATAGAAGAGCTCGTACTGTTTAAAAAAACCGGCGATGGTGGAATAGCTCTCACCGCGCTCCCGACGCGTCTCGATGGAGATCGCCAAGAAATCTTTGCCGGCGAAGCCGAAGCTCAAAAAAATATGGGCAATGGCATCGCCCATCCAATAGGATGCAATCACGTCCACCGAATCGAGCTGCCGCAGATCGAAGGTCCTGGTGTAATAACGGGGCGTGAAATCCGTCTCCGTACGGTAGTCGAAGTTTCTGATGTTGTGAATCGTTACCAGGTCGCCGTTGATCGTGGCATGGGGCAGGGTGGCATACTCGGGAGCCCAATCGCGATCTTGCCTGGCCGGTATCGTCGACCACCAGCCGACCAGCAGCAAAAAGGCTGCGCAGAAAACCAACAAGGGCCGGATCCGATGGGCGGAAAAAAAATACCAAAGGAGCAGCGTGCCGCCGAAAAGAACGAAAGCAAGGGCTAGAACTTTTCGCAGCCCTTCACCGGGCAAGTTGGAGTAATAGATGGCGAGGGCGCCCCACGCGGTCATTGCCGCCAGGGAAATTGAGATCAACAGCATCAACAAGGCGTAACCGATCGACTTCATCAGCTCCTCTTAGCAAACCCGCGCTCTGAGAACAATCAGTCTTGATTGGAGTTACCGGGAGGACTTGTTACTTTATTCGCTAAGGCCGTTAGGGCTTAACGAATCGGTCCTTGCCCAAGGCGCAAAGAGTTTTCAGCCCCCCATGGGTGCCTAAGGATTCGTTTCGGGCGTTAAGATCCAGATGAGAAGCACGGGAGCAGCGCGGCGCAGACGCAATTCATGAACTCGGGCTTGAGGACAACACTGGAGAATGCCATGTAGATAGAAATCACGGGCGCGAATATTGGAGCTTCGAGACCGTGAACCCCGTGGACAGCCTGCGGTAACTTGTGCGGCTGAAATAGAATTTTGTCAATAATCGGATATAGTCCTACCCAAAAGGGGGTTCAGATGAGACCAAAAAAAATCATCATGTTAGTGCAAGTTTTGCTATTGGCGTGCTTTGTTTCGGGTTGCTTCCGGTTCAGCGGAGGAGATGAGACCGTGATCCAGCAGAGCTCACCAACGACTGAGCGGGAACTCCAGGATCTCAAGGCCGCCTACGACAGGGGAATTATTTCTGAGCAAGAATTTAATCAACAAAGGGACAGAATTCTGGGCAGGTAAAGTTCAGAAAAATTCAGGAGGCATTTTTATGAGCAGTGCGATACTTTTACTATGCGGAGCGGTGCTTTTGTCCGGTTGCATATCCATCTCAAGCGGCGAAAGGACCGTAAAGGAGATACCAGGGACAACAACGACCCTGGGACAACGACTCATGGATCTTAAGGCCGACTACGATAGGGGACGGATCTCGGAGCAGGAATACAACCAGCAAAGGCAACGTTTGCTTCAGGGTGGCTGAAGCGAAGTCCAGATGGCGAGCTGCGGGCGGCTCTAATCGCGCTCCGAAGCGCTCAAGATTTAGCGGAAGAATCGCAAAAATCAAACTGGTGATCGAAAGGGTAGGGAGATCAATGCATAGGTTCTTCAGTTGGTTTACTCGCTTCGGATGGATGAGCGGCCTGGTGCTCATCGCCTGGGGCTGCGCCACGCCCATAGGCGTGCATTATGTGGATCGCAGTGTCGCCTATCACTCGCTCACGGGGAACGTGCTTTCCGTGGAAAGGCCCAGCTCATTTTCCGCGCGGGAGCTGGTGAATCTCAACTTGTACCAGCGCTTCGAGGAAGACCCTGTGGGCGCCTTGGCCGAGTTGCACGCGGGTTTGGCGCCCACAGGGGACGAGGATCGTGTCTTCGCGCTGGCCGAGCTGTCGTTTTTCTACGCCAATGAAAGCGGCGATCGGTCCTACTATTTAGCCGCGGTGGTTTATGCCTATGCCTTTGTGCTTCCCGGAGAACATGGGACACCGCCAAAGGGCATCGATCCTCGATTCAGGTGGGCGGTGGATATTTACAACCAGGCGCTCACCCAGGCGGCAAAGTCCCAGGATGGCGCCTACGCGATACCCATGGGCGGCACCTTTAGACTGCCTTTCGGTGAGCTTACTGTGAGCTTCAACGAAGCGGATTTGATCTGGGCCGACTTTCGAATGAAGGATTTTATCCCGGCTGCGGACGTCGAGGTGCGCGGCCTGCGCAATCGGTACCGCACCCCGGGCATCGGCGCCGCCCTGGCGGCGTCGATCGATCCGATCGGCGCTGCCACGAGTAAACAGGATGCCTACATTCCGGTCCGGCTGAAGATTCCTGTAACAGCGGTTCTTCGTCTCGACGATGCCCGGGGGGCGCTCAAGTCGGGGAAGATCAAAGGCCAGCTTGAATTTTACACTCCGGATTCGGCCAGATCGATCAAATTCAACGGCGTCGAGGTGCCCATCGAATTCGAAACCACTTCGGCTCTGGCTCTGTCTTTGGAAGGATCGCCGGTTTGGGACTTCGAAATCGCCGGCTTTCGCTCCGGTGATTTCACCATCGGTCAGCAAAGGTTAGGACTCTACATGCTTCACCCCCATCGAACCGGACGCATGCCTGTGGTGCTCGTGCACGGCACGGCCTCGAGCCCCGCGCGATGGGCCGAACTGATCAACGAGTTGGAGAACGATCCCCGGTTCTGGGAGCACTATGAGATCTGGCTTTTCATCTACAACACAGGAAACCCGATCGCCTATTCGGGGATGCTCTTGCGAGACGCTCTGACAAAAGCAGTGGCAGACCTCGATCCCGAGGGAAAAGATCCGGGACTCAAACAAATGGTCGCGATCGGACATAGCCAGGGGGGGTTGCTTACGAAGATGACCGTCATCGATAGTGGGACGCACCTCTGGCCCTTTAAAGTCCCACCGGAAGAACTTGGCGTCAGCGTTGAAACCCGCGATTTGGTAAGCCATGCGCTGATCTTCAAACCCTTGCCGTTTGTGAAACGCGTGGTGTTCATCGCCACGCCGCACGGGGGCAGCTACCAGGCGCTCGGTTTCCTCGGCCGGCTGGGCTCATGGTTCGTGAATTTGCCGGGCCGCTTCGTCAAAATGAATGTCGAGCTACTGACCTTGCAAACCAAGGGCCTCTATATGGGCACTGTCGGCGGCATCCCGACCAGCATTACCAATATGACTCCAGGGAATCCTTTTATTAAGAATCTGGCCTCTATTCCGATTGCGGATGGGGTGGTAGCGCACTCGATCATTGCGGTGGATAGCGACGGTCCCCTAAAGGAGGGGGGAGATGGGGTGGTTAAGTACGTCAGCGCACATATTGACAAAGTCGCGTCTGAAAAGGTCGTCCGTTCCAGCCACTCGGTTCAGGGAAACCCTGAAGCGATCCAGGAAATCAAGCGGATTCTGATCGACAACGTCAAGGCAATCAAGGCGCCGCAAAAAACTAGTGGTTTACAATAAAGCGATAGGCTGATAAGAGAAAAAACTTTAGCGTGGGAGAAGGCCGCCAATGGACATCAGCCAGATCATGCAAACGGTGACCGCCATCGGCAGGATGAATCGTTTCTGGCAACCCAAATCTTCCGCGGGCGATCTTTTGTCGGCGGAGTGGAAAGGTTCTTGAACATGCGGTTAACCAATTTTTTCAGCTACACGGCAATGCTGATCGCGTGTCTGCTGTTGAGCCCCATGGCAGGCGACGCCGCCGAAAGGGCTCTGTCCTATGGGCCGACACCCGCAAGCTTTGAACAAGGACCTTCCATAGCATCGCATCGGCCGGTAAACGTGTTGCGAATTGCAGCTGCGGAGTCGAATCTACGTGCTCGAGCGAAAGCTGAGCTCTTGTCGGAATCGGAGAAAGCCGTGGAGTCTCCGGATCAGAAAGCTGCCGCAACCGAGGCTGCAGGATCTGCTTCGCAGGCAGAACCGACACAGTGGTCCGGTCTGCTCATGGGCGCAGCCCACGTCCTGATTGCTACTCTGTTATTGCTTGTTGCCATCTGGCTTTTGCTGGGAGCCCGGGTCTGGTTACTGCGCCGCCTTGAAAGAACATTTCCCGTAACCGGCAAAGCCCAATCTACTCTCGCAGTCGATTTGCGACGCCAACTCCAGCAAGCGGTGCGCGTCATAACCCGGCTGGTCGCCACCGTAGCGGTCTGCGTGCTGGGATACGTGTGGCTGGTCTATGGGCTGGCGCAGTTTTCCTACAGTTTGCCGTGGAGCGATCATCTCGGCGGTTTTCTGGTGAGCCTGTTGGCCGATTTCGGCAGAGGCGCCCTCAACGCCTTGCCTGGGCTGTTGGTCGTCCTGGCGATCATTATCATTGCGCGTTGGTGCGTCCGTCTGATCAACGTCGTCTTTAATGAGGTTCAGGCGGGGAAGATATCCCTGTCCTGGATGGAGCGGGAGACCGCGCGGACCACGCAAACGTTGTTCGCCGTAGTGGTCTGGCTCATAGCGTTGGTGCTGGCCTATCCGTATATTCCGGGTTCGGATACCGAAGCGTTCAAAGGTCTGAGTGTACTGATCGGAGTTATGGTCGCTCTGGGTTCGATGGGTCTTATTAATCAGATTTTAAGCGGTCTGTTTGTCACGTATTCGAAAAGCGTTCGGGCGGAGGACTATGTAAAAGTAGGTGACGTGGAAGGCGAAGTCGTCGATGTAGGGTTCTTGGCAACTAAACTGAAAACGCCCTGGCACGAAGAAATTACCATTCCCCACTCGGTTCTGGTGGGAACGGCGACAACCAACTACAGTCGCTTGGCGGGAAACCAGGGTATGGCCGTTACGGTTTCAGTCACGATCGGCTACGACGTCCCTTGGCGTCAAGTGCATGCGTTATTAATCTTGGGCGCGTCGCGAACGCCGGGCGTTCGCCAGGAACCACCGCCGCGAGTTTTGCAGCGGGACCTGTCCGAGTTTTATGTCCAGTATCTCTTGCTCGCACATTTGGAGGATGCGAAAAGCCGCGCCACGGTGCTGTCCGATCTCCATGCCCAGATCCAGGACGCCTTCAACGAGCACGGTACGCAGATCATGTCGCCGCATTTCGAATCCCAGCCTCAAAGGCCGGTGGTCGTGCCAAAATCCGCCTGGTATGCGCCGCCCACACCGCAACCAGCCGCCGTTGTGACTGTCGAGCCAAGGCAAGTTGAGCCGGAGCAGGTTGAGCCCAGCGCGGTCGAGCCTAGACCCGCTGAACCGAAACCCGTTGAGCCCCTCCAGCTAGAGCCGAAAGAAACAGCACTCCCAGAGCCGCCGGTCAAACCCGCTATGCTATCCGAAGAGGAAAAAAGCGCTCGCAAGCGGCCGATTCTTAGGCGCAATCCCAGAGCCAAACCCCCTAGTGCGTAGCCGCGGGGAGCTGTGCAGCGAAGCCACAACCAAATCGGAGCGACTCGCGCAAAGGCGCAAAGGGCGCCAAGGAAAAACGAATTCTTAACTTAGCCTTCTTGGCGTCCTTTCGATTTTGCTCAAGGCAGGCTTGGCGCGAGGACTATTGAGTACGTTCTGCAAGAACTACGGATAGGCGTGGGCGAGCCGATTGAGAGAAACCAAAGGAGAAGAACCAAATGAAGCGAATACTATTGGCACTGGTGATTTCTTTCCACGCGCACCTGGCGTGGGCCATCACCATCGCCACCGGTCCGAGCGGCGGCAGTTATTTTCAGGTCGCCCAGGACATCAAGAACATTGCCGCGAAGGACGGTATCGACGTCCAAGTCATGCCTACCAAGGGATCGCTGGAAAACATCGAGCTTTTGACCACGGGCAAAGTGGACCTGGCGATCGTGCAGTTGGACGCGCTCAGATTCATTTCCGACGTGACCAAGAAGGACTTGGGTGTGGATGTCTTCGAGAAAATCAAAGTCGTGCTGAATCTTTACCCGGAAGAGATCCATATTCTCACCAACAAGAAAGAGATCCAGACGTTCTATAATCTGGAAGGAAAACGGGTGTCGGTGGGACCTCCCGGAGGTGGCACCGCGGTTACAGCGGCGGTGCTGTTCAATGTCTACGATATCAAAGCGACGGTCTCTGAGGAAAGTTTCGACGATGCCATCAAGAAGATCGAGCAAGGGAGTCTTGATGCGGTGATTTTTGTCGGCGGCGCGCCGGTGCCCTTCATCGGCAAGCTCGGCGGCAAATTTCAGTTTGTGCGACTACCCGCGAATCCGGTGTTGGAACAGATCTATTTGCGAACTGCGCTGGGCAAGCAACTCTATGGATGGGCCGGAGCCGACACCGAGACGTATGCCGTGCCCGCGGTGATTACGGGGTTGGACAGAAGAGATGAAAAGTACGTGACGCAAATGCAGCAGCTGGTTCTCACTATTCTGAACAATAGGGAGACTCTCGAAGCCAGTGGTCATCCGAAGTGGAAGAGCTCCATTATTCGAACTTACTTTCCCTCCCGGGGCTACGAGCCGACCAATCAGGTGATCCAAATCTTTAACATGCTCGATAAGCAAGGATACAAATTGATAAAGAAGTAAAAGTTACCTGACAAGCACGTAGGACGGTAGAACTCTTTGAGATCAGCAGCCCGATAACAGTTATGCGTACCTTCCTTTTGACCCCGGGAGCTACTTTTCTATTTTTCTTTCTTGCATCAGCGGCGGCAGCTAACGAAGCGAAGCCACCTGAATTGAAACTTGCGGCGGCGTTTCAGTTGCCTCAATTGCCCGGCTTGTCCGGGCCTTCGGCGGATTGGCGCCAATGGGATTCATTTTTTACGTTTGTCGTGAAGCGCTTTGGTCAGGATCTCAGCGGCGATTTGAGGGACTCATTGGGGGAAGCGTTTCTTGACTCGCGCTACGAGCTGACGAGCGTCATTGCTCTATCGGGGCCAGGACAAAATCCCGTGCCGGAGCTTTTTCTAAGCGGCTGGAAACGGTTGTCGCCGATCTTGAACAAGGCTGTGTCCGGCTTGCCGCAGCAAACTGTCACCCAGTACGCGAGTTTCATCAGCGCCGCCGACAAACTTGCAGTGCTCGGACAGCAGGGCTCTCAGCTCGGGCTGCTGCAATTGTCACCGGACGCGTTGCGCGGCTTGGCGCGCATACTTGAACCTGGCGGCACGGCGGATCCAGTTGCCTATAATCTCAACATCGACGCGGCGCTCCGTAACCTGTTGGGCTTCACTACTCCTTTAGCTACTCCTAACCCATTACCAGGAATAAGGCAGAGCGGTTTGCGCGGCCCCTTTCCTCTGGATGCGCAGCGCACGTCTTTGCTTCCTTCCTGGCTCGATGGGGCGGCGTTGGCGGCGGAGCCTACCGTCAGAAAGCTCAACGGATGGGTGCCAGACGCAAAAGAGCTTGAAGCCTATTTAGCGGAGGTGAGGGGGTTACTTGCCGACATGAGCGATAAGGTCGCCGTAAAATCCAAGCTCGCCGAGGAGCACAGGCCCGTCTACCGCCAGATCGTATTTGCCGCCGGCTGGCAGGAAAGCTGCTGGCGCCAATACATAAAGAAGGGAAAAGACGTAACGCCGCTCGCTTCGGCCACGGGGGACGTTGGTTTGATGCAGGTCAACCGGAACACCTGGCGCGGAGTTTATGACATCAAAGGGCTGGTTGGCGACATCGAATACAACGGCAACGCCGGCGGAGAAATACTGCTGCACTATCTGACGCGTTACGCGATCAGGAAAAACGAAGACAAACAACCGGGCGGAAATCTGGCGCGCGCGACTTACGCCGCCTACAACGGCGGACCGCGCCATTTGACGCGCTACCGCGCCGCGAAGCAGAACCCGGCTTTAAAGAAAGTTGATGAAGCTTATTGGGAGAAATTTCAAGCGGTCAGCTCAGGCCGGGAAATGGACGTGCTGCGCTGCTATCGGAAATAGTGCCGAGCATGAGTAAGCAAACTGTAGAGGAGCTTTCAAGAAGCGGCATTTAGGTAGCGTGCAAAGGTCACGCTGTATTTCTAAGGCAATTCGAAGTTCAAAATCAGGGAATGTTGGTAGCCATCCCTGTTTCTAGCAGATATAACAAACGCACATAGAATAAGGCTGTCAAAACAAAGGTTCAGGAGGGAATTATGACGAAGAGAATTTTGGCCCGTGGTCTCATGATCAGCATGATTTTAGGAGTGTTTGCGCTGGGTTTTCTTGTTGGAACGGTGAATCAGCGCTACGCTGACGCGCAAAAAATCCCCGGTGTGGGAGACGTTTTGGACAAGGCCGGTAAGTCGGGCGGGGGATTAGGTTCGATAACCCAACTTGGCTCCTCGATCGTGGAGATGCAGGACCATGTCAACGGCCTGCAGAAAAATCTGGAGACGCTGAAAAAAGTGCAATCAGCGCTTGGCGGGAAATAGTCGCAGTCCGGCGAACCAGCAAACTGCGCAGGTCTGCATCGCGGGCCCTACTGTTTTCAAGCTCAGGCAAGGTGGAAAGCATCAATCAAAAAATGACGCAGAGGTATGCCTTGTAATCTACTGCTCCCCTGAGAGGCTAGAATACGACCACGACCCGCACAACCTTTCCCGGCCTCGACGAATTCAATCATCGAAGATTCCTGGCCAGTCCGAGCCGAGGGGAATCTTTCTTGATGTTAAAAGTAAGCTCCGATTGTAAATGAACCACCACCAGTGTCCACGGTGGGTGCCCGCGAAATTGCTTTAAAACGGGGGGAATGATAAATTCGCGCTAATTATATAGCTCCGTCGGGCGGCTCGGCTAGCGCGACAAAAATTCGACCGCTCCGACTTGCCTTGCCATATTCGAAGTGAAGTCCTCCGAATCGATCCCGCAAGATTACCTCCGGGCCAGAGAAAAAATGGTCGAGGAGCAAATTGTTGGGCGTGGGATCAAAAATGTTCGCCTCCTCGCAGCCATGCGCAAGATACCGAGACATCTTTTTGTCGATCCGGGAATCATGCAGCGCGCCTACCATGACAGTTCGTTGCCAATTGGTGAAAAGCAGACTGTCTCTCAGCCCTATATGGCTGCGCGAATGACGGAAGCGCTGGAGCTCGTCGGCGAGGAAAAGGTTTTGGAAATCGGCACCGGTTCGGGTTACCAAACGGCATTGCTTGCGGAGCTGAGTTTCAATGTCTTTTCCGTGGAAAAGATTCGCGGGCTCGCCGCCAAGGCTCGGGGGCGCTTGGATCAGCTTCAGTATCACAATATCGCCATTCAGGTGGGGGATGGTACTATCGGGTGGCCGGAGCACTCGCCCTTTGATGCGATCATCGTCACGGCAGGAGCGCCGGACGTTCCGCGTCCGCTGTTGGAACAACTGGCGATGGGTGGCCGGTTGGTCATACCGGTGGGGGACGAGCAGTCCCAGGTACTGGTCCGGGTCACACGGGGGCCTCTGACGTTCGCCGAGGAGCCATTGGGGGATTGTCGATTCGTCAAACTGTGGGGGAAATTCGGTTGGCAGGAATAGGCGGGAAGCGCTGCACCCGACCGCTGCTGGTTTTTATTTTTGTTTTTGTCGGGGGCTGTGCATCGCAGACAACGATTTCCAAACCAAGACTCCAGGGGGTCTATCATATAGTCACGCCAGGTGAGACTTTGTATCGGATCGGTAAAGCCTACGGCGTGGCCTATCAAGAACTGGCCCGCGTGAATGGCATCAAAGACGCTGGTCAAATCCACGTCGGCCAACGGATCTTCGTCCCAGGGGCGACCCATCCACTTCCCGTGGAAACCATCACGCCGATAGAACCGGCACCAGCAGTGCCGGCTTCTCCTGAGCCGGGATTCGAGACATTTCTCTGGCCGGTCAACGGGACGATCAACTCGGGGTTCGGGCCGCGGGGTTCCAGCTTTCACGACGGCATAGACATCGCCGCTCCGGAAGGCACACCGATTCGGGCCATTGAAGCAGGCGAGGTGATTTACAGCGATCAGTTGCGCGGATACGGAAATATCGTGATCCTGCGTCATGGCGCTGGAATTGTTTCGGTCTACGCCCATAACGAAGTGAATTTGGTGCGGAACGGACAGACGGTGGCTCGAGGAGAAGTCGTGGCTAAAGTAGGGAGCACGGGAAGGGTAAGCGGGCCTCATCTCCATTTTGAAATTCGCCGGAACAATGCCGCCCAGGATCCACTACGCTATCTGCCTCAGTTGTGCTGTTTACCGGCATCGGCCAACGCGGAAAAATAGTCAAGGAATGAAGCGATGAAAGAATTAGCTAAAATCAGAAACGACGTGGTTGGAAGTCTACTGCGTCCGGCCGAGCTCAAACAGGCGCGAATGAACTACGATGAAGGGAAATTGAGCCTGGAGGCGCTGCGGGCAACGGAAGATCGGGAAGTTCGCAATGCGGTCCGCCTTCAGCAAGAGTTGGGGCTGGCCGTCGTTACGGACGGCGAGTATCGTCGGCTGAATTTTCAAGACAGTTTCGGCGAGTCGGTCGGCGGCTATGACGCCGGCAAAGCGAGCCTCCAGTTCTACGAGCAACGGGTCGCAGGCTCGCGTCCCTTGCAGCGCTGGGAGATTCCGAATAGCGGCGAAGAGCGAGGTACGGCCGTGTCGCAAAGACGACCCGTCGTCGAAAAATTGCACCTGGTCAATAATATTCCCTTGGAGGAGTATCGGTTCGTCAGCCAGGTGGCGGAGAAACCGGCCAAGGTTACTCTCATCGGGCCGGATCGAATCTCCCAAAGGTTCGACTGGCAAAACTCAAAAGCGATTTATCCGAGTATGGATGATTTTATGGCGGATGTCGTCAAGATTCAGCGGATAATGATCCGCGAACTGGTCGATGCGGGGTGCCGCTATGTGCAGATCGATGCGCCGGGTTACACGGCCTACGTTGATCCGCCTTCCCTGCAAGCGATGCGGGACCGGGGCGAGGATCCCCAAGAGAATTTTAGCCGATCGCTGCAGGCGGATAACCAAGTTGTGGAAGGATTCGACAACGTGACCTTCGGCATCCATCTCTGCCGCGGCAACCAACGCAGCATGTGGCATCGGGAAGGGACCTACGACGACATCGCCGAACGGCTTCTCAACGAGCTTAGGCACGACCGCTTCCTGTTCGAGTACGATACGCCGAGGGCTGGTGGTTTCGAACCGCTGCGCTTCTTGCCGCAAGGCAAAGTTGTGGTGCTCGGTTTAGTCAGCACGAAGGTGCCGGAGCTGGAAAAAATCGACGACATAAAGCGCCGCATTGAGGCGGCGAGCCAGTACGCGCGGCTGGAGCAGTTGGCCATCAGCCCGCAGTGCGGTTTCTCTTCGGACGTAGTCGGCAATCTGATCGCTGAGGACGACCAAAAGCGGAAACTCGAATTGGTGGTGGAGACCAGCCGGCAGGTTTGGGGCTGATCCTCACTGACGTTCGGAATTGCAGATTGACAATCTCAGATCGAAGAGCGCTAAGCTCAGCTTCGGGCTGTCGCCACCGCAAATGCCCCAGGGAGGTATTCTTGCCGGTCTGTAGCGGTTGTGATAGCTGACAACCATGGAACAAGACATCGCGAGCATTCGACAAGCCATTCGAGACATACCGGATTTTCCTAGACCCGGGATCGTTTTCAAGGATATCACTCCACTTTTGCGTAACGGTCCGCTCTTCGGAAAGACCATCGACCTGCTCGCGGGTCGCTATCGATCCCAGAAGATTGATACGGTGCTCGGCATAGAGTCGCGTGGTTTTATCGTCGGCTCCGCGCTGGCCTATGCACTGGGCGCGGGTTTTTCTCTTGTCCGCAAACCTGGGAAGCTGCCCTATGAAACACACAAAGCCAGCTATCAGCTCGAATACGGTACCGACACCCTAGAAATTCATATTGATGGGTTGCCTAAGCATGCCCGTGTGGTTATTGCCGACGATTTGATCGCTACCGGGGGCACCGCGGCGGCGACAGCGGAATTGGTCTCCAACCTTGGTTGTACGGTTGTCGAATGTGCCTTTGTCATCGAGTTGTCCTCACTCAAGGGCAGAGAAAAGCTTAAGCCCTACGGAGTATTCTCGCTGCTCCAATACGACTCTGAGTAAAAGTCGAAAAATGGTAGCTCTAACGGGAAGTTACTTCCTTGACATCACCGGGCAATGATCTATAAGTTAAAGTTTGCATCAATTCCGCGCATAGCGCTGCCGTCGGCAGCAGTCTAGGACCAACCGAATGAAACGAATCGAAGAAATGTCACTTTGGGAGCGGCTCTACTTTCCCGAAGTGATTCGCGGTCTCACAATTACCGGATACCGGTTCTGGCGCAACTTGATGGTTCACATGCTGCATCAGTTGGGCCTGGCGCGGAATCTTCAAGCAGCTGTCACGGTGCAATACCCCGACCAACGGGCGACCTATCCTGACACCTTTCGCGGACGTCATCGTCTCACACTGAAAGAAGACGGCGCCGTGCAGTGCACCGCCTGTTTCCTTTGCGCGACGGCCTGCCCGGCGGAATGTATTTATATCCAAGCGGGAGAGTATCCGGACAATCCGATTGAGAAATTTCCGATCCGCTACGAGATTGACACCTTGCGCTGCATCTATTGCGGCTTCTGCGTGGAGGCGTGCCCGTGTGACGCTATTAGAATGGATTCGGGAACCCATCCGGGCAACCTGGGCTTTAGTCGCAAGGCATTTGTCGAGACCAAGGAAGTGCTGATGCAACGATCGCATGAGCTGGCAGAAAAGGGCAAAGAAGGGCTGTACGAAGAGTACGTAAAACCTTATCGTCATGTTTAACGGCTTTCGGGTCAGCTGAAAGTCCGCATCCAAGGGGGGATCAATAATGCCGAACTCCGATGACCAAAATGGATCGCAGCCTAACGGAATCACGACTCAGCCGCTTCCTGCTTCGCAGAAGGCGTACGTCTATAGCCATGCGCAGCCCGATATCAGTGTCCCGATGCGCGCCATTACGTTGTCCGGCGACCATGCGGGCAACGGGCACGCGGATACTACCATCATGGTTTACGATACTTCCGGGCCGTATACCGACCCCAGCGTAACCACGGACATCCGCGCCGGCCTGAAGCCGCTGCGCTTGGACTGGATCAAAGCCCGGGGCGACGTGGAAGAAATCTCGGGCCGCAGTTACGCCAACGGCAATGGGAAAAACGGTTCTCACACCGAACGATTCCCTGAAAACGCCCTGCGTCCGGTGCTGCGCGCCAAGGCCGGTCGCAACGTTTCGCAAATGCACTATGCAAAAGCAGGGATCATCACCCCGGAGATGGAATACATCGCGATTCGCGAAAACATCGGCCGGCAGCAGGCTCTGGAAAATGGCGCGAATGGCAACCCGCGGACGACTACCGGAAACAGTTTCGGCGCGGCGATTCCTAAATTTGTGACGGCGGAATTCGTGCGGGATGAAGTGGCGCGCGGCCGCGCTATCATACCGGCCAACATCAACCATCCGGAAAGCGAGCCGATGATCATCGGCCGCAACTTCCTGGTGAAGATTAATGCCAATATCGGGAATTCGGCTGTGGCTTCTTCCATTGAGGAGGAAGTGGAGAAGATGATCTGGGCCACCCGCTGGGGCTCGGATACGGTTATGGATCTGTCTACCGGCGATAACATTCACGAGACCCGTGAGTGGATCCTGCGCAATTCTCCGGTGCCCATCGGCACCGTGCCGATCTACCAGGCTCTGGAAAAGGTCAGCGGCAAGGCCGAAGAGTTAACGTGGGAGATCTACCGGGATACCTTGATCGAGCAAGCCGAGCAGGGGGTCTCTTACTTCACAATTCACGCCGGGGTGTTGCTGCGCTATGTGCCGCTGACGGCTAAGCGGATTACCGGCATCGTCTCTCGCGGTGGCTCGATCCTGGCGAAATGGTGCCTCGCTCACCACAAGGAGAACTTTCTTTACACCCATTTCGAGGACATTTGCGAGATCATGAAGGCCTACGACGTGTCATACTCGTTGGGGGACGGGCTGCGGCCCGGATGCATTGCCGACGCCAACGATGAGGCACAATTCGGTGAGCTGGAAACCCTCGGTGAGCTGACCAAGATTGCCTGGAAGCACGACGTGCAGGTGATGATCGAGGGACCGGGCCATGTACCGATGCACCTGATTCACGAAAACATGACCAAACAATTGGAAGCCTGCCATGAGGCGCCGTTCTATACGTTGGGGCCGCTGACGACGGACATCGCTCCCGGCTACGATCACATCACCAGCGCCATCGGCGCGGCGATGATCGGCTGGTACGGCACGGCGATGCTTTGTTATGTGACGCCCAAGGAGCACCTGGGGCTGCCAGACAAGAAGGACGTGAAGGACGGTGTCATTGCCTACAAGATCGCAGCCCATGCGGCGGATTTGGCGAAGGGTCACCCGGGCGCGCAACTGCGCGACGACGCCCTGAGCCGCGCCCGCTTCGAATTTCGTTGGGAGGATCAATTCAACCTTAGTTTGGACCCCGACACGGCGCGTGAATTTCACGATGAGACTTTGCCCGCCCAGGGAGCGAAAGTGGCTCACTTCTGCTCCATGTGTGGCCCGCACTTCTGCTCGATGAAGATCACCCAGGATGTGCGCGACTATGCGGCGCAAAAGGGTCTCGAAGACCAGGCGGCGCTGGCAGCCGGCATGGAGGAGAAGGCCGAAGAGTTCAAAAAAACTGGGGCTAAGATTTACCACGAGGTCGCGTCGGGCGACTCGACGGAACCCGTAGGTGGCGCCCTGCGAGCGGCAGCCAAAGATTGATACCCTGGATTGACTTCACGGTTAACCCGACTGGCCGCCGCGCGCGGCCAGTTTTATTTCTAGCGCTCGGTGCGAGTCCTGTATCCGGCGGGTGGGTCAATCTAGGGCGGGTAATTCTTATGCTGCCGTGAGCCGTCGCAAAGCTTCGGCGTATTTTTCCTGGGTTTTTTTGACGATCTCCGGCGGTAACTCTGGCGGCGGCGATTTCATGTCCCAGGGTAGATTGACCAGATAATCGCGCACGAACTGTTTGTCGAAGCTGTCCGGCGTTTTACCGGGCTTATATCCATCCATTGGCCAGAAACGGGACGAGTCGGGGGTGAGAACCTCATCGATGAGGATGATGTCGTCGCCTTCGATGCCGAATTCAAATTTCGTATCGGCGATGATGATGCCTTTCTTTTCAGCCAGCTGCCGCGCGCGGCTATAGATCGCGATGGTGGCGTCGCGCATCTTCTCGGCTCGTTGCTTGCCGACCTTGGTTCTCATCTGGTCGAAACTGATGTTCACGTCGTGGGCGCCGACGGCCGCCTTGGTCGACGGCGTGAAGATCGGCTGATCCAAGCGTGCCGCTTCCACCAGTCCCCGCGGCAGCGAAATGCCACAGACCGCGCCGGTCTGTTGGTAATCTTTCCAACCTGAGCCGGCGAGATAGCCGCGGACGATACACTCCACCGGCGCCGGCGTGCTCTTCTTGACCAGCATGCTGCGCCCTTCGAGTTCGGCTTTGTGCGACTGACAGTCGGCCGGAAATTGTGCCACGTCGGCGGTGATCAAGTGGTGTGGAATGATGTCCTTCATCACCTCGAACCAATAAACTGACATTGCCGTCAAAATCTTGCCCTTGTCGGGAATAACGGTCGGCAGGATCACGTCGAAGGCCGAGATGCGGTCGCTGGCGACCAACAGGAGCGTGTCGCCTAACTCGTAAATGTCGCGAACTTTGCCGCGATTGAACAATTTGAGTCCTGGTAGCATTTCTTCTGCCATGTTGAACCTTTCTGCGAAATTATATGGTGAACCAGTCGCCAAAAGAAAAAAAATAGCGTCGCTGGTAATCTATTCAGACCAAATCGTTGTATCGATGTCAATCGGCATTGGAGATGCCGCGAGTTCCAATGCTGCGCGGGATACTTTCCTATGTCGAAAGGTTCCCGGTCGGCCTCTCAGAATGCTGAGCGGCGGACATCGGAGAATGATAAAGGGTATCACGTTAACATCCTCCAGGATTGGTCTACTCATCTCTGTCACTCATTACGAGACGGGGCAGAAAAATATTCAGGGCGGCTGACGGCGACCTCTGAGACAAACATGACCCCGGTGTATCGGTCAAAGAGCGGCTTCAACCCGGCTAGAATCGGGTCCACCCGATCTTGCGAAACCACCGTCATCAGCATCACCAGGCTTTCCGTTTCATTGAACATCGGATGGGCCGTATGAAATCCATGGTGACCCTTTCCCGAAACGTTGTGGATGATGGTGTAGCCGGTGGCTTTCACTTGGTCCAGCAAATCGGTGGCGAAACTCAGGTGTTCGCCGGGAATGATGATTCTAATTTCCTTCATGGGATGCAGCGTGAGACCGGTCATAAGCTAGGCTCCTTTCTTATGTTCAGGAATCGCCATCCATCCGTGCTTCGGAATGTAACGGTAAAGGATTCCTTCTGCAGGCTCGATCGCCATCAGGCGGACCCATTCGTTGTCATAGAGATGCTGGAGGTGACGGTGGCCGCGGATGATCTGGTCGATCCGTTCCCGCGGCGCCTCGATCACGGTGAGCAAGCGCATCGGCTCATGATAGGGTCGCGGCCCGTCCATGACGGTCTGCCAGGCGAGCCCCGTTCGCAGATCGCTCTGGGGGCCGGCCATGATCCCCAGGCGGCCCACCACGTTGTGGTAAATCTTGCTGCCGCTGCCGTAAATCTCCTGATCCACCGTGGAAAAGTAGTGCTCCATGTTGATCCATTGCCCGACCACCTGAGGCCCGGTCATAACCACCTCCAACAGCCGGCCGGCAGGATCCAGCCGATAGTCGTAGGAGTGGAGAAATACCCGCCCGTCAAGATCGATAGCGCGAGTCACCCTGCGCCGCCCGATGATAAAGGCGGCGTTGCGCGACAGCCCCCATTCCGGACGGACCTGGCTCCAGTCGACGCTGCGCCGGTAGACTTCCCGCGCCGCTCTCGCCGGCGGGATAGAATGGCCGATCTCTGGAAACCGGGCGCAGCGTTCCTGACGGTTTCGCAGCCCGGCATCCTCGAGGCCCCGTATGAGCTGGAGCAAGTCTTTGCGGTGAGTCGGAGGAAGGTCTTCCAGATCGAAGAGCTCGACGTTATCGGTTGTCGTGTCATGTTGCCCGGCGATGAAATAAGTGTCTTGTGGAAGGGCGATACCGTTCTTCGCCAGTTCTTCCCGCACCAGGCGCTTGTTGGCCACGAGTGCGAGGACGCGCGCGTTGGGATTGCCGGGATTACCCCCGCAGGCGCCGCAATCCAAGGCGGCTTCGAAGGGATTGTTTTCCGAGGTGCTGCCGTGGGCGCAAAAGAGCACTAGTCTGGCAAAATTCCGGGTAAGCCCCATGATCCGCAGCGCGGTCTCTACCATAAGGGCCTGTTCGCTGGAGGTAAAACCCGTCCGTGTGATGCGCTCCGTGCGTGCGAAGGCCGAGTGCTGGTTGATGCCATAGGAACTTCGCAGGTCTTCGACGAAGGCGGTCTCTTCGTCGGCGGAAAGCGCGTAGGAGCGTGCCTCCGGCGAGGGTTGTCCGACATCTTGCGCCAATGCCCGACGGCGTAAAAACTCGAGCCGTTCGAGGGAAAGGTTAAGCTGGCGGTCACCAAATTTTTCCTGCAGGGCGCGGCGGGCAATTGCGCGTTGCTCGGCGGCCAGCATCTCTTCCACCTCATTTCGCGAAAGCTTGTCTACGGTCAGGGTGGTGGCCACCGGATGCAAGAATGTGCGTTTGAACCAAGCGCTCGCGGTCGCATAGAAGCTGGTGAAGATCGTTTTACCGATCATCGGCAAGCTGTAGAACCAGCCGAGAGACTCGACCATGACATAGGGCGTGGCGACGTTTTCTTTGAGGTCGTGCAGCAAGGCGTGCGCGGCGTCGATTCTTTGGGTTCTGACCTGGTGTTTGAGATGAAACTGTCCTTGATAGGTTCGGGGTATCTCACGCACCACATTCTTGGCTTTGAGGATGACGGGAAACTGATCGGTCTCATGATGTCTGCCGAGGGCCTGGTAACGGATGGCGGCGTTGAAAAAGCCGGCGAAGCCGAATGTCTCGTAGTCCCCGAGAGCTTCCAGGTGACGCCGCAAAGACTCCGAACGCACATCGATGCAAAATACCGCCTGGGCCTGGGGCCGGACCGTCACGGGAGCTCCCTTTGCTGTTTCTTCCGGTCGGGCGACTCTGTCGAATTGCCCTTGTCGGATAGTTTCGTTTGACGGACCCGGTTCCAGCAAAGCGCCATCGAGTTTGCCGACGTTGGACTGGAGCTTGGCGATGAGTTCTTCTTGGTAGCCGGTCTCAAACGCCTCCAACCATAGCGGTCCATGCTCCGATTCCGGAAAATCGTCGATCCACCTGAGGAGAAGCCGCAGATCCTCCGGCGCTGTCGCCATCATGAGGGTGGCGTCGATCTCCAGTGCTTTGGCCAGCGCCGCCAGGCGCCACGCCGCTCTTCGAGCAGTCTGGGCTTGCGTTTCCTTGGTGCTGCACGTGCCGAAGCTTTGCAGGTGGGTTGAAATCGCCGCGGCATTGCCGGCAATCCCGAGGATTTCAGCGCAAGCTTTTTGCACGAGTTCGCGTTCATACCAAACGCGTACCGCGAGGTATTGGACCAGATCGACGGGATAGCTTTTTTGCCATTCATAGTCGCTTTGATCCGCGCGCCATTTGATGAAACCGGCCCAGCCGGGCAGAGCGGTGAGGTGAAAGCTAAGGTAACACTGCCGGGCATCGGGAAGAATACCGAGGGCCGTGAGGTTTTCGAGCAGCGCGTCCTCCGGTAAGGCCGGCAGACGAGCCAGTTTCTTTTGACTAGCTTTGATCCCGCAAGGGGACCATTCCCGTTGAGCGAGAGACTTCCAGGCGCGGTAAAACCCCCGTTCGCGGCCGGGCATGGGCCAGGTTGCATGGCCTTCGTCCAAAAACGCTTCGCACCATTTGATCGATTCCCGATTGATTTGATCGGCGATCCGAGTGCCAAGATTTTGATCGCACCATACGGCCAGGTTAGCGCGCCGATCTGGAGCGCTGTCGTCTAGGGGATTTTTTTTCATGACCGGCTCTAAACTCGAAGCCAAGCGCTTTGCGAGCGCCGCGGTGGCAGCCCGGTCCGGATGGCGTTGGATCTGAAGGTCGAGCATCTCGTCCCCCGGCGGATCGATTTTGTGAAGGAAACAGACACGCAACACTTCTAATTGGGTCACCGTGCGCTCTCCCAGTTTCACCGACTGGTCCTGCGCGAGGGGTCTCAGGACGAGGTCGAGATGACGCGGAAGAATTCGTCCCGAGCGGACATAGTCGCGAAAAATTTCGTTGGCCAGATAGCCCTTGCCTCCGAGCAATTGCTGAGCCTGCCCTACGGCTTCATCGAAAGGATGGACTTCCAGGCCATGGAGGGGGTTGTGATGAACAAACGTCCGCGTGGGCCAGTAATACGAGATAATCTCGCTGGAGAGCCGGATCATCGCTCTCAGCTCCATGCGCTGGGTTTCGCTGTAAGACCCCTGGGTTATTTGAGCCACGACGTGGTTATCTCCATGGTGGTACGATGGCGCCGGGCCAACGCATCGAAGTCGAACAATCCGTAGGGTAGGAGGCCAATGACTACAAGCATCAATAGCACAATCAAAATGGGGACGCCCTCACCCGGGCTGAGGTCCTCGTAAGGAATGTCCGTACGGTGCGGGCCAAAGAGGATGCGTTGCATCAGTCTGAACAGGTAGAAGGATGCCGCAAAAAGAGTGAACGCGATAATGATCAGCTCCCATGAGATCGCAACGGGAGGGTGGAGCAGGATCCCAACAGAACCGGAAAAAAAACCGAAAGGCGGCAGCCCGATGGCCGCCATGGTTAGCAATGTCATCACGATGGCAAAGCGCGGCATGGGGCGCGCTAACCCGCCGATGCGGTCGACCGCCTCGTCGCCATAACGCGCCTGCAGACGGGAGGTTGTTAGTAAAAGCCCGCCGGTGACTAAAATTACGGAGATGGCATAGACTAGCGCTTGTGTGGACACCGTCCCTCCGGCTGCATGCCACCAGAGTACCGAGTAAAAGGCCACCCCGGCGTAGGCCAATAACGGAGTCACCCGCGGCTGTGCCAGGGCCTTGAGCGAGCCGAAGAGCGCGCTGAACAGGGCCAGCACGCGTATCCCGGTGAGGAACTCCGCCGACACTCCGCGAAGTAGCTCGGTCATTGCGTAAAGCCCTGCTGCCGGCATCAAGAGGGTCAAACCGATGGTTATGTAACCCCGAGAACGGACCATGGCGGCGACATAAAGTCCATGCAGGGGAAAGAGCGGAAGTATCAAAGCCACTACCAAAAAATGGATCACCTTCGGCAGCGACAAACTCTCCGGCAAGGCTGACACGCTCAACAGCGCGACCAGGGCGGCTAAGCCCATAACGTACGGGAAGAGTGTGCTGGCATTTAGCCGCGAGGCCAGGCGAGTGCAGCACTGGCCGATTCTGAGCGCCAGGGCATCCAGATAGAGGCGATTTATCAAGAACAGGTAGAAGCGAACCTGCAGCGCGGTCACCCACGCAGGCAGCCGAATCGACCTGCCATGGGCGTTGGCGTAGATCAGGATCCAGCCGAGGACGATAAACAGCGCGGCCGCCACTACCACCAAGTCGAAAACCGCAACCGGCAAAGCGCCGGCCCTGAAGTGGCGTGCCGCTTCGCCGGCAGTTGGAAACAGGAAGTAAGTAAAACTTTCCGCTGCCAGCAGGTAAGTGACCACGACCAGGAACAGGGTGAACAGCATGGTCGTCGCGACCTTCCAGGAGGCGATGGCGCGCAAACGGTAAAGCGTCAGGATCGCCTGGGAGGAAGTGGCCCAACCAAAAAAAAGAAATATCACTGCGTCCTGAGACTCGCTCAACGGGATGCGCAGGAGGCCATGGCCGCCCAGCAGGATAATCAGGGGCAGGATCAAAGTCGTGATGAATCCGGTGAGCCATGCCAGGCCGGAAAATTCGGTGCTGGCCGCCGCTTCATCCTGCTTGAACGGAGACCGCGGTTCCTGACGAGCAGCATGAATCACCTGGCCGCAGTTCAAGAAGATCGTGGCTTTAAAGATACCGTGAGCGATCAGATGAAATATTGCTAACGCGTAGGCGCCCAGCCCGCACTCCATGATCATAAAGCCCATTTGTCCTATGGTGGAATAGCCCAAGGTTTTTTTGATGTCGTTCTGGGTGAGCATCATGGAAGAGCCCAGAATCGTTGTCAGGAGACCGACGGCAAAAACCACATGGAGGGTGGTTGGACTGAGATCGTAGAGCGGCGCCAAGCGGGCCAAAAGGAAGCCGCCGGCGTTGATGATTCCTGCATGCAACAGGGCATGCACGGGTGTCGGCGCGTAGAGGGAATCCGGCAGCCACATGTGCAATGGCACTTGAGCCGACTTGCTCATGGCGCCGATGAAGATCAATAGCGTAATGGTGGTGGCGGCGGTGATTTCCAGTCCCCAACGCGGCCAAAGGGAATAGATCCTGTGGGCTTCACCGCTGCGGGCAAAAAGCTGCTGCAAATCCAAGGTGCCGTAAAGATTATAGGCAAGGGCGATGCCGAGGAGAAAGGCAATATCGCCGAACCGCAGCATGATGAAGGTCCTGAAGGCGCCCTGCACCGTGGGTGGATGCGAATAGTTGTAGGAAAGAAAGCTCAGCAGCCAGCTTAGCAGTTGCCAGAAGACAAAAAGCATCAGGAGGTCGGCGCTTGCGACCATGCCGAGCAGCACAAAGGTGGTGAGGGCGAGCAGACTGTGAAACCGGGCATAGCCGCGTTCCTGCTGCATATAACGCGTAGAAAAGAGATGAATGAGGATGCTGATGGCCGTGATATGCACCATCATCAAAGCGGCAAGGCGGTCGAGGTAAAAAGCGAATTTGAAGATGCCGTTCCACGGCGGGGCGAACGGAGAAAGGTCGACGATTTGAGGTCCACTGGCGACGACGTGATAGAGAAGATAAAGGGAGAGGAAGAAAGCGAAAACTTCGGCGATCACACCGATCCGCGCGACCTTCTTACCCATCAAGTCGCTAAGAGGGTCGATGAGAAGGCCCGCCAGAAGTGGCGCCACCAGTATGAGCAAAGGATAGTGAGACAAAATCATCGTGTTCATCAACCAAAGGTGATCAATCTTGCCCAGCCCTATAACCATCATCCAAGGGAACGGTGCCGACGGTTGCCAAAGCACCGTGGATGGTCGCATAGGATCCCAATGCCGGGATCGTCGAGGCTGCGGCGGTCGCCAAGCTAAGATCAGTCACTGAAGGGGCGCTGGACGCGATCGCGATTTCCCAGCGAAACAGGCAGGGACACCAAAGCCAGCTCCAAAACCCGCGGACAGATCATGACACCAATAGCGAAGGCCTTTTAAACCGTTTTCAGGTTTATCATTGAAACTTTCGAAGATATTTTCCAGACACTATAGTACCCTTAGAAGCTGAATGACTGCCACCCGCGGCGGCGATCCTTAGTGTTGTAGTCCTTCCGCACGCTCCGCTGGTACGACCTTACCTTGGTTTCGGTCATGGATGAACCACGTTGCTCCGATAATGCTCGGGTACCGAGCTTTGAGATTGGCAATGCTGGTTTCAATGCCCTCAATGGGATCGCTTACTCCGAATACCGGGAAAAGCGGCCCAGTTCCGGTAGACGAGCAGCGGGCAGACAAAATCTTTGCCAACGTCCCGATAAGCGCTTCGCGCGGTGATTTCCCGCCGTGTTCGCTTTCTGGCGGGGAAATATCGATCCAGCACAGCGTCCAGATCCCTGAGAGCGAGGAGGATTGCCGCAGGCTAACGGGTGTCGGAGTTGGTTTTTCACTTAACGTGCCGAGCCGAGAAACAGACCATGCCGGGAGCGCCGCCTCAAGATCGTCGTCAATCCATATAGCCAGGAGATCATCGGACTGTCGATTTCCCTCTAGATTTTGCTTGTATGCAAGAAACTCACTGGCTGCCTCCACGGCAGGCATGACGTCATCGATGCTGCGGACGAAGAGCAACAAGGCCATTACCGGCCTCCCCCAATCTCAAGACGCGATCTTAAAATCATGATAAAGAGCCCAATCAAAGGTACGTAAATCGAATCACGGGGCGTTTTTCTTCTGCGTGTTCCCTTTTATTATTACTCGATAGAATCTCATCGTTCCCCACGTTTACTCGCTGGGCGCCAACGGTACCATGTAATTCTAAATCGATGCTTGGGATGAAAAATAACGCCCGAGGGCTGTGCGCCCTTTTTAGGCAGCGGTCAATCGGATCAGCGCCTCGCGGTATTTCTCCAGAGTTTTCTTGACGATCTCCGGCGGCAGTTCCGGGGGCGGCGATTTCATGTCCCAAGGGAGTTTCACCAAATAGTCACGCACGAATTGTTTGTCGA
>DAIRFP010000013.1:24035-44890 GCA_036794995.1 Thermodesulfobacteriota bacterium
GAGTACTTCCCGGCTTATAACCGTCCGCTGGCCAGAAGCGGGACGAGTCGGGAGTGAGCACTTCGTCGATCAGCATGATATCGTCGCCTTCAAAGCCGAATTCGAGCTTGGTATCGGCGATGATGATACCTTTCTTTCCCGCCAACTCTCGAGCTCGGCAGTAGACTATCGCGCGGTGAGGAGAAGCCACCGGCGACCGCATAGCGAGAGCCAAGGGGCGAGGAGAGATTCGTCCCTAGCTCTTTCTCTTTTTGCTCTTGATCGACCCCAAAAGCATAAGCACGACGAAGAGAGCGACGCCGCTACCGATGATCCAAAGAATGGGTTCCCACTTTCCCATTTTCCTTCCCTCCCTAAACCGAAAGGTAACGCTAGGATGCTTGGTTTGCCGCTGCATTCGTTCCTCAGTTCCAAGTGAAGAAATATTCCCCGAAATTACCCCTGTGTAAAAAAAAACCGACCCGAAACTTTCGTTTCTCAGGTCGGCCTATTTCCCAACTTGTTGGTCTGTTACGACCCAACATTTCGGGAGATCGTCGGACTAACGCCTATATAAGATGGGTGGGCTTGCCATGTCAAGGCCCCTTTTTGCGCGGCAGGGTCTTTTCGAGATCACTTTCCAAAGTGAATACAAAGATGCGTTCCCCCGACGATGTGCTGATGTCGGTGTGGAGATCAATGATGCGGCTGGCGGTGATATCGCCGACGACTCGGTCGAGCAGCGGACGCGCTTTCTCGATAAGGGTCGAGCGCATTTTCTTCACGAGCTCGCCGCCGTCGGCGGTTTGAGTGAGTTGCTGCTCGGCGGGCGTTAGGACCCCTTTGAGCCGGACCAGCACCATGTCGGCAACGATGTGTGTGGCTGCCTCCTTTGGACCCCGGCCCATGTAGTCGATCTCGAACTGCACCATGGCCCGGCTGATTTCCGCTTCGATTTCTCCCTTTGTTTTCATTCGGAAGCGGTCGAAGAGAGGGGAAGGGCCGCACCCACCTAAATCCACCGCCCCTCGTGTTGGTTTAGAGTAGTTCCTTTACTTCCGCCTCACTGAATCCGGTCAGTTTTTTCTTACCTTTGATGATCACCGGGCGGCGTAGTAAGTTCTGATCTTTCAGCATGAGTTTGATCGCTTCGTCTTTGGACGGCGGCTTTTGCTTCATGTGCCTTTCCCGATAGAGCGGTGTCCGGGTGTTCAGAAACCGCTCGATGGGATCGTCGCCGATGATGTCTCTCAATTCCTTCTCGGTAAACGGGTTCTTGCCGTATTCTCGCTCTTCGAAATCGGCTTTCTTCGCTTGCAAGAAACTTCTTGCTTTCCGGCAGGTGGTTCAAGTCGCTTTGTATATGAACTTGATCTTATTGCCCATACGCCACTCCCCTTATTTGAAAAACTTCGCGACCCGCTCGAACGCATCCGGCTCGATCTCGTTGCGCACGGGCCATTCGCTTTTCATCTTTGACGGTATCGTGGCGTCGATGATCGCGACGGTGTCGCCCAACCAGCCCCGGAAGCTCTGTACCTCGCGGATGATCTCGATGTCTTTATCCCAATGGACCCGGGTGGCGACGGCCCACATGACTTCGCGTTCGTTGAACACGTCGACGTCGTCGTCGACGATGACCGCCAGTTTAAGATTCGGCATTTCGACGAAGGCCTGCATGCCGGCCTTGTTGGGCTCGTTTTCGAATTCTTTCTTGATCGAGATATAACAAATGCAGCGACCGCACCCCGAGGCCGGGAGATGGATCGCCTTGATGCCGGGCACGTTTTTCTTGATGACGTTGTACGTGCTGCCTTCTTTGGGGATGCTGCCAAGATTCCAGTGATCCATGTGGCCGGGCCAGAAATCCTCGATGATGCCGCCGCGGCGGTGCGTGATGGCGGTCACTTCGATGACCGGCACGTCCATTTTCGGCTGGGCGTAACCGAGGATTTCGCCGAAGGGATTTTGTGATTGGCGCACTCCGGGAAGGATCTCCCCCTCGATGATCACCTCCGCGTCCGCCGGCACCATGAACTTGTCGCCCCAGGTCGTCGACGGCGTAACGCGCAGGGACTCCTTCAGGAAGGCCGATGCCGTCATGTAGTCGTTGTTGCCCATGGCGGTCATGGCGCAGGAGGAGAGGTAGAACGCGGGATGGTGTCCTAGAATGACGATCACGGGCGCGCGGAGATTTTTGTCCTCGTACTCGCAAGCCATCGCTTCCAGATGATGATGCTTATGCGCCGAAAAGCTCATGTGTTTGGGGTCGTGGAATTTATTCTTCGTGAACGTGATATCGTAGAAGTCGGCGTTGAGTCCCTTCATCGCGCAGGTCATCGTATGGTAGGGGCCGGCATCGCCCTTTTGGTGCATCGGCATGGGCAGCACTCGGAGGTCGGCTTTGTCGCCGGTTAGGACGACTTCCTTGACCGGCGCTTTTTCGGGCGCGATGACTTCGATCTTGCCTTGTTGTTGTTCGAGCTTGGCAACTTCGAGGCTCACGTCCATCGGCGACTTGATGTCGCCCATGTCGAGGGAGTCGGCGACGTACTGCCGTGAAACCCATGGGTTGTAAAACATCGGGAACTCGGACTTCTGGCCGTTGAGAGCGGGCACGCTCTCGAACAGGACCATCTTCGGTTCGTTGCGCAGGTCGAGATGCTTCAAATAAGCGACGGTCTCGTAGTTGTTGGCGTCGATGAAATTCTTCTCGCGGATGATGGAGCCCTCTCGTTTAGCCCCTTCTTGCGCGATAAAACTGGGCAGATCTTTAGCCATCTAAATTCTCCTCTGGCTTATTTCGTTAAAAATGTATCCTACTTAATTAATCGAAAGCCTGCGGTAGTGCAAGGGACTCGTCAGGAGGGCTTCAGACCCGGAAGACGCAACTTGTTTTTCCAGCCGGAACGCCAAAACAGGCTGATCAAGCGGCGCATTTGGGTGGTTTTTTTCGCGCTGGCGGGGAACCAGGGGAAATCGCTTTTCAGGCCGAACCGGTCAATGACGATGGATTTCTGATAGCAATACTTGCGGATGCCTTCAGCCCCGTGGCGGCGACTGAAGCCACTGTCTTTGACGCCGCCCATGGGCGTGTCGGGAATAATATAGTTCACCAGGCCGTCGTTAATGCAGACCGTCCCGGCGAGGAGCTTGTCGGCCATCTGGCGCGCTTTCACCTTGTCCCGCGTGAAAATGCAAGCGTCTAACCCGTAGCGAGAATCGTTTGCCAAACGCACGGCTTCTTCAGCGTCTCGCACCTTTATGATCGGGAGCACCGGACCAAAGGTCTCATCTCGGATGACAGTCATGCCGTGATTCACATCGACGAGCACCGTCGGCTCATAATAGAGCCCGGAGAGTTTCGGGTTGGCTCGCCCGCCGGTGAGAGCCTTGGCGCCCTGGCTCAGCGCCTCGCTGACTTGGGTGGAGACTATCTGGAACTGTTCCGCGGACGTCATGCTGCCAAGCTCGACTTCTTCGTCGCTTGGTCCTTGCCGCAACGCCCGCACTTTTTCGACGATCTTATCGACAAAGGTCTGGTAGACGGGTGCTTCGACATAGACCCGTTCAATCGACGTGCATACTTGACCGGAGTTCATCAGCGCGCCCCAAACGCAAGCGTTCGCTGCCCGTTCTAAATCAGCATCCTGCAAGACAATTAAAGGGTCCTTGCCGCCAAGTTCGAGAGATACCGGGATGAGCCGGTCAGCGGCCTTGCGCATGACATGTTTTCCGACCTCGACGCTTCCGGTAAAGGCAATCATGTCGACGTGATTGATGAGCGCTTCACCGGTCTCTGCCGCGCCGATCACGACTTCTATAAGCCCTTCCGGGAATCCGGCTTTTTGCGCGAGTTCGGCGACAAACAGTGCTGTTAGGGGGGTTAACTCCGACGGTTTAATCACCACGGCATTACCCGCCATGAGTGCGGGCACAGCATCGCCGGCGGTTAAGACCAATGGGAAATTCCACGGACTAATGACGCCGATGACACCTAACGGGCAGTATGTGGAGATAACTTTCTTGGCTTTGAACATGAGGAGATGGGGTGAAATACGAGTCGGCTTGAGAAATTTTTCGGCATTCTTCGCCCAGAAGCCGATGGCGTCGCATAGGTAGAACAGCTCGTTGCCGTATACTTCACCTCTCGGCTTACCAGTTTCCGCGGTCAGCACGTCCGCAAGCTTTTCCTGGTCGTCGATCAGCAGATCGCGAAATCGATAGAAGAGAGCGGCCCGCTCCGCATAACTCTGGGTGAGCCAACTCGCTTGCGCTTTACGGGCCCGGCCGACGGCGGCAGCCACGTCCCCCGGCGATGCGATGGGCAATTCCGCGATGATTGTCGCGGTGACTGGATTGCGAACCTGAATTGTTTGATTGGTCACAGCGATTTGTTATCAGGTTCTCTAGAATAAGTCTCGGTTTCTGTTGAAAAGTTCAAGGGTGCCCATGGCAAATTTAAAGCATGGCGGCGCGCCTTTGTTTAAACCATCGTTTGGCCACCGCAGATATTGATCGCTTGCCCGGTGATACCTTTAGCCCGATCCGAAGCGAGATAACAAACCAGCTCCGCGATTTCGTCGGCGTCTAAAAACCGCTTGATGGGCACACCGGCAACGGCTTGGGCTTTGAATTGCTCCGGTGTGATTCCCAGCGACGCTGCCGTCTCCTTTATGCCTTGCGTTGCCATCTCCGTGTCTACCCAACCGGGGCAGACGGTATTGACAGTGATCCCTCTACTGACGACTTCCAAGGCCAGGGCACGAGTGAAGCCGATCATGCCATGTTTGGTCGTGCAATAGGCTGTGTAGCCGGGAACGCCAAATTTACCCAGCACCGAAGAAATATTGATAACCCGCCCCTCACAATCGTCCGGCATCTGTTGCAAAACCGCCTTAGTGACCAGGTACATGCCATTCAGATTAGTGTCCAAGATATCAAACCATCTCGAATCATCCGCATCGTCGATCAGGCTCAGACCCGAGATCCCCGCGTTGTTTACGAGAATATTAATGGCCCCCCATTGCGAGATCACTGCTTCGATTGCTCGCTGGATGCCTTGCTTGTTTCGCACATCCATCGAGATTGGCAGTACCGGTAGTCCGAGAGCCCCAAACGCGGCTGCGGCCTCCGCGAGGTGGGAACGATTACGGGAAGCGATGGCGACTTTTGCGCGATTTTTGGCCATTTTCAGACCGATGGCCTTGCCGATTCCTGTGCCACCGCCGGTGACCAGGGCTACTTTATCCTGCAGCATTATTCCAAGAAACCTATTAGAAATATAAGCATAAGTAGCTACTTTCACGGGAAAAGGCAATAACGTGCGGCGCGAGAGTTTTGGAATATGGCCAAAGAAATTCAACAATCTCAAATGGTATTATTATTGCTCCAGTTTGTCGCGATCAGGCCGATAGGATCTTCAAGATGTATCACAGCAACGTCTTCACAATCTCCTTCGGTGACTAGCAAATATTTGAGTAAACTTTGAGAACAGGGGTTTAACCGCCTATGGATATTACCCAACTGTTGGCTTTTGGTGTCGAGCACGGTGCTTCCGATTGTCATTTGAGCGCGGGCGAACCGCCCATGATTCGGATCAACGGTGATCTCAAGAAGTTAGACCATCCCCCCCTCACCAGGGAGGAAGCTCACGAACTGGTCTATGACATCATGAACGATTCCCAACGTAAAGCATTCGAAGAAACTCACGAATGTGATTTTTCGTTTGAGATGGGCGCAGTGGCGCGCTTTCGGGTCAACGTTTTTTTACAACGCAAAGGTGAGGGAGCGGTCTTTCGGACGATTCCAACCAAGATCCTGACCCTGGAGCAGTTGGAGATGCCGCCGATATTGAAGCAACTCTGCGAGAAGGAGAAAGGATTGATCCTGGTTACCGGTCCGACGGGCTCAGGCAAATCGACTACGCTAGCCGGCATGGTCGATTACCTAAATGAAAGTTTCGAAGGGCATATTCTCACCGTCGAAGACCCTATTGAGTTCGTTCATCAGTCCAAGAAGTGTCTGGTTAACCAACGTGAGTTGGGACCCCACACCAATTCGTTTGCCAACGCGCTGCGCGCCGCTTTGCGTGAAGATCCGGATATTATTCTCGTCGGTGAAATGCGCGATCTGGAAACGATTCAGTTGGCGCTCACGGCTGCGGAGACCGGGCATATCGTCTTTGGCACATTGCACACATCCAGCGCTCCCAAGACGGTGGATCGTATCATCGACGTTTTTCCGCCTAGTCAGCAAGCTCAGATTCGGGCGCAATTCGCCGAGTCCATCGAAGCGGTGATCACACAAACGTTACTCAAGAAGAAGGGCGGCGGCCGGGTGGCGGCACTGGAGATCATGACTGGGACGACGGCGGTGCGGAACCTGGTTCGGGAGGGTAAGATTCATCAGATTCCAGGAACGATGCAGGTCAGCCAAAAAGACGGCATGCAGACCATGGACATGGCGCTGCAAAATCTGGTCTCACGCGGCCTTGTCAGTAAAGAAGAAGCGCAGTCGAAGAGCATGAATCCGAATCTGTTCGGCGGCGGTTTGGGAGTTGCCGCCGCCGGCGGCCAAGGCCGCTGACGCCGGGGATGAAACCCATGGAGATGCAGGAACTACTCAAAGGGATGGTCGATAAGGAGGCTTCCGATCTCTATTTGACGGTTGCACGACCGCCCATGTATCGCATTGACGGGAAAATACAGCCGGTTGGCGATCATTCCTTTACGCCACAGGAACTCGAAACTCTGGTCAAGTCCGTCATGAATGAATCCCAGCTTCGAGACTATGGTGAGAACATGGAAATGAATATGGCCATGTCTCTTCCCGGGGTGAGCCGCTTTCGGGTAAATATTTTTCGCCAGCGGGGTTCAGCTGGGATGGTGGTGCGCCGGGTCAAGGCGGAAGTATCTTCGCTGGCGGAACTCGGCTTGCCCGATATACTGAAAGAAATCACGATGTCGAAGCGTGGGTTGGTGCTGGTCGTCGGTGCCACGGGATCCGGTAAGTCGACTACTCTGGCCGCCATGGTGGATCATCGCAATGCCACCGAATCCGGGCACATCATTACGATTGAAGATCCCATCGAATTCGTTCACCGGCACAAGCAATCCATTGTGACTCAGAGGGAAGTGGGATTTGATACCCATTCGTTTCAGGCCGCGCTTAAAAACACGTTGCGGCAAGCTCCCGACGTGATTTTGATCGGCGAGATCCGTGATACGGAAACGATGGAAGCCGCGGTGACGTTTGCCGAGACCGGTCATCTTTGTCTCGGCACCTTGCACTCCAACAACGCCAACCAAGCCATCGAGCGGATTATGAATTTTTTTCCGCTGGGACGGCACGCGCAAATTTATCTCCAGCTTTCCTTGAACCTCCGATCGATTATCTCGCAGCGGCTCATCCCTTCATTGGACGGTAAACGCGTGGCCGCGCTGGAGATCTTGATGGATACGCCGCGCATCAGGGATCTCATCAGAAAGGGAGATGTGGATATTTTGAAAGAAGCGATGGAGCAGGGAGTACAGGAGGGCTGCCAGACCTTTGATCAAGCACTTTTCATGCTATACAAAGAAGGACAAATCAGTTTTGACCAGGTCCTCATTAACGCCGATAGCGCCAACAATCTTCGATTGAAAATCAAGCTTGCCGGCCTAGGTGGGGACGATGAGACCGATCAACTGCAGAAGTCTTCGAACGGTACCGGACAGGAATTTGAGAAGCCGGACGGATTGAATTCCAACGCCGCTTTCCGGCTGCGGAGAACTTAAAACCGAGTGCCATTGGTAGCCCGTGCGTAAAAACGAACCCCATCCTGATGGAAGAAACCCCGTGAACCGACCCAGGGAGCACGCGCAACTTTTGCGAGCCATCGGCCAGGCATTGGAAGTCCTCAATTTCGGCACCTTTGAAATGGAGGTTGCCGGCGGAGGCTTTGTCGTGCGCGGCACCGTTGACACATCCACCGAACAAGCAGAGGCGCGGGCCATCCGAGAACGGGTTCGTAGATTCGTATGGGAAGCTCTTCCCGGTGCCCCAGCGTCAGAGGCCGAGATCGAATTCGCCATGTCCACATGGCCGGCCCAGATCGATTTGCGCTACACGCCAAAAGATATGGATCGGTTGGAGCAGGACGGCAAAGCCAAACGACAAAGTACCGCCGGCGTACCCGATGTGGCCAGTCTCTCGCAGCTGCTCCGTACCATCGGTGCCTACGTCGAAGAAAAGCGGGCGCGACTCGTGAAAATCTCCAGATACGGCGAATCTCTTGTCATTGAGTATGACACGGTAACAGGAGAGACGAGCCAGGAAGAAGTCTCCGCGGGAAGTTTGTACGAGTTCTGGGTGCAGTTGTACCTGCAAAGATCCAGTGGTGGTAAAAGTAGGGGTTGAAGTAGGCTCGAAAAATTTCTCTAGCGGGGTTTTATTAGACCAAACGATGGCTCGCTTGAAGTCATATCTTTAACAGAATCCATGCTGTAAGGGCGGTTCCGATGATCGCTCCGCCGTAGCACAGGACGGCCAGAGTTTTACTTATGGGTTTTAGCCCCATGTCGTTCAGAGTAAAGTAGAAACGATGCGCCCAGTGGTAGAGAGGCAGGACGATCAGAACAAAGAGATACAGTTTCACCCACCAGTTCCGATAGAGCGCCCCGGTGTCGGTAATCCAGCCAAGCGGTAGGGCAAAGCCAACGAGGATGATGTGAACGGGTACCAAAAATGCGGCCACTACGCCTCCCGCTGAGAAGAGTCCCCACCAAAAGGGTTCTGTGGTTTTTTCCGTAGTCATGGATTAGCCTTTAAGTGCGAGAAACAAAATTAAAACTCCCAGTGATACGACTATCCAGGCGCCGATGTGCAGTGCGGTGACAATCTGGCGCGGGACCAACCGTTCTCCTAACCGTAAAGGCAACACTACGGCCGTGGATTGAAACCATGTAACGCTGTGATACACGGCGAACAAGAGAGCTATCAAATTAAAAAAAATCCACCCTGGCGAACTCAGTCTTCGAGTGAAAGCGACGTAGGCCTCGGGCCCCTGGGTCAACTGGTAGATCTGGTAGAGGTAAACGAGGAGGAAGAGCGCGATAAAGACGCTCGAAAGCTCGCGCAGCATGAAAAGAAAGTAACTCTGCTTCTGCAGCCACCAGGTGGCGGGCATCTTGCGCTGATAGAGCTTGGATGGATCAGGCCGCGTTCCGGTCATCCTTCGATCCTCCTCATGGGTCTCGTGTCTCGGGTTCCGGGTCTCGGGTTTTCAACTCGAGACTCGAGACTGGGAACTGGAGACTGCGCCGCGTCGAATGGGTCATCGTTGTCCCCAAGGCATCAGGATTGACTGAAACCAGTTTTTGGTGGTGTCGACTTTCGAGCGCTGAATGGCAGCGGCCGGATCAACGTCTTTAGGGCATACCACGCTGCATTCTCCGACAAAGGTGCAGTCCCAGATCCCGTCGTGGTTGCCGATCACGGCGCGTTGCTCTTTGCCCTGATCGCGGGAATCCATGTTGTAGCGGTAGCCAAGAGCGATGGCGGCTGGACCCAAAAATTTCGGCTCGAGCCCGTAGACCGGGCAAGCGGCGTAGCAGAGCATACAGTTTATGCATTGGGTGAACTGGTGAAACGCCTCGAGCTCCGCCGGGGTCTGCAGATATTCGCCTTGAGCGATAGTTTTTTCCTCCTTGCGGATGATCCAGGGTTTCACGCTCTTCAGTTTGTCTAAGAAATCGCTCATATCGATGACTAGGTCGCGGATAATCGGAAAGTTAACCAGAGGCTCCACGCGAATCTCCCGCGGGTAATAGTCTCGCAGGAATGCGGCACAGGTGAGCTTGGGGGTGCCGTTCACCATCATGCCGCAGCTGCCGCATACCCCCATGCGGCAAGACCAGCGATAGCTCAGAGTGCCGTCAATTTGGTCCTTGATGTGGTTGAGAGCATCGAGAACGACCCAATCCTCCTTGTAAGGGACGGCGTAGGTTTGCGTTGTCGGGGCCTGGTCTTGCCCAGGCCGATAGCGGGTGACGTTCAAGGTAATGGTCGGTTCAGCCATTGTCTCCTCGTTGCGACGGTTTCGAGTCTCGCGTTTCGAGTTGGAACTTGAAACTCGAAACCCGGAACCCGAAACAGCGTTCAATACTTTCTCTCCTCCGGTGGCCAGCGAGTAATTGTCACTGGCAGGTATTCGATCTTTGGTCCATCCGGTGTTCGGTGAGCGAGGGTATGCTTTAGGAAATTCTCATCGTCGCGTTTGGGGAAGTCCGTCCGTGTATGGGATCCACGCGATTCCCTTCGCCTTAGCGCAGAATTGGCGACCGTCTCTGCCACGTCCAGCATGAAATCAAGCTCAAGTGCGGTCATGACTTCTGTGTTGAAGGTGCTGCCTCGATCTTCAATGATGATATCCTTGAACCGTTCTCTAAGAGTTCTCAGGGTATTGCAAGCCTTCTCCATCTTTTGTTCGTCACGATAGATGCCCGCGCCTTCCTCCATTGCTTTCTGCATCTCTTGGCGAATGGTTGCGATTCTTTCCTTTCCGCCATCCTTCCGCAAAAACTGGCGATCAAGACGCCGTTGTTCGTCCGCAGCCAGTGCCTCGATCGCCGGCGAAGCCGGAGCCGAAACGGTCGTGGCATAGGCGGCGGCTGCGCGACCTGCCCGATTCCCGAAAACCAATAGCTCGGTCAGGGAGTTGGAACCCAACCGGTTGGCGCCATTGATTGAAACGCACGCGGTTTCCCCGGCGGCGTAAAGTCCCGCCAAGCTCGTTTTAGCGTTAATATCTGTAGAGACCCCTCCCATCATGTAGTGCACTACGGGCCGTACCGGAATCGGCTCATAAACGGGGTCTATCCCGACGTACTTGCTTGCCAGCTCTCGGACAAAGGGTAGTTTTTTGTTGATCACTTCCTCGCCGAGGTGGCGGAGATCGAGATGTACGTAGTGGCCGTAAGGACCGTCAAACGTGCGGCCTTTGGCTAGCTCCTGCATATGGCAACGCGAAAGAATGTCACGCGGGCCTAACTCCATCTTGCGATGCGTGGGCTTGTCCGTCGGCGGTCCAAGGCCGTAGTCCTGGAGGTAGCGGTAGCCGTCCTTGTTCTTTAGCCATCCGCCTTCACCCCGCGAGGCTTCCGTAATCAATATGCCGGTTCCCGGCAAGCCCGTGGGATGGTACTGAACAAACTCCATATCTTTCAGCGCGACTCCCGCTCGATAGGCCACCGCCATTCCATCGCCGGTGTTGATAGCGGCGTTGGTGGTGAAAGGGAAGATGCGGCCGCCGCCTCCGGTGCATAGGATAACCGCTTTGCCGACGATAACTTCTACTCGACCGGTATAAAGGTTGATTGATGTGACCCCGCACACCTTCCCATCGTCGACCAACAATGAGGTGAGAAAACACTCGTCGTAGCGGATGATATTGTCGTACTTCAAGGAGGTCTGGAAAAGCGTGTGAAGAAGATGGAATCCCGTCTTGTCGGCGGCAAAAAGGGTCCGATCGACGCTCATCCCGCCGAAAGATCTGACGCTCACGCGGCCGTCCGGGTCGCGACTCCAGGGACATCCCCAGTGCTCAAGTTGGATGAGTTCTCCGGGAGCCTCCTTGACAAAAGCCTCGACTGCGTCTTGGTCCGTTAAAAAGTCGGCTCCAAAAATGGTGTCCTTCGCATGGAGATCGAGGCTATCGAACTCGCGAAGAACTGCCGCGGTTCCTCCTTCAGCAGAAACCGTGTGGCTTCTCATCGGATAGACTTTGGAGACCAACGCGATCGACAGCTTGCTCGACACTTCCGCCGCCGCAATCGCGGCGCGCAGACCCGCACCGCCTCCACCTACAAGGATAATGTCGTGCGTGAACATCGTGGGTGTTAACTACGAATCCGGCGAATGAGAATCTGGCTTTGGACTATTTCCCAGCAGGAGCAGCGGTGCTGTCTTCCGGCTTTTTGTCTGCTGCTTCCAGCGTAAGATAAGTGTCAACGATCTGCGGCACATCCTCCTTGGTCACCTTCATATACCAGATTCCTTCCGGCCAGATCATCATATTGGGACCGAAGGCACAAACGTCCAGACAACCGCTCCGTGCCACGCGAACCTTTCCTTTATAGTTACGTTCCTTGCAGACTTTTCGCAGCTCTTCGACGATCTCCTCAGAACCGCTGTAGCCGCATGATGGACTTTCCCCATTGCGGTTGTTGATGCAGACGTGGATTTGTCTGATATAGGGCTGGTCTCGCTTGATCATTTTTCGTTTTCCCACCAAATATTTTTACCTTAATAGCATATCAAAAAACGATTTGCACGCACCGCCGTCAGGACCGACTCAGGACCGTGCGACGAGGGCAATAAAACTGAGGCTAGAAAGTTATTCGGCCCGCGGCAGTTGCCTCCTGATCTGGCTTAGTCCCTTTCAGGAATTCCGGGCTCGGTCATTCGCCAAGGATCGAGGACCTTGGCAAGTTTCTCTGGCGGCAGAACCTTGTGCGCGAGCGCTACTTCTCGAACGGTCTTACCCGTCGTGAATGCTTCTTTGGCGATCTTGGCGGCGGCATCGTACCCGATCACCGGCACGAGGGCCGTAACCATAGCGAGGCTTTTTTCGATCATCTCCTCGCACCGTTCTTTGTTCGCTTCGATGCCGACGACGCATTTCTCGGTAAACGCCTTCACTACACTGGCGCTGAACGTGATCTCCTCGAGGAGCCGAAGCGCCATAACGGGCATCATGACGTTCAACTCGAAGTTTCCGGTTTGGCCGCAGATGGTAATCGTCGCGTCGCAGCCGATCACATGGGCAGCCACTTGAAGCACAGACTCACACATCACGGGGTTTACTTTCCCCGGCATGATGGAGGAGCCTGGCTGGGTGTCCGGCAGGCCGGTCTCGCCAATCCCGCATCGCGGACCGGATGAGAGCCAGCGGATATCATTGGCTATCTTCGTCAGGCTCACTGCCAACGTCTTTAAGCTGCCGCTCACTTGCACCACAGCGTCCTTGGCTGCTTGGGCTTCGAAATGGTTTGCCGCTTCACGGAAAGGCAGCTCGGTCATTTGAGAAATCTTCTTAATGGTTCGAGAAGGAAATTCAGGGTGAGTATTAATCCCCGTCCCAACAGCCGTGCCGCCCAGGGCAAGCTCTTCCAGACCGCCGGAGGCTGCCTTAATGCGCTCGATGCTGAGCTCGATCTGTCTTGCATAGCCGCTAAACTCCTGGCCCAAACGAATCGGCGTGGCGTCGGCCAAGTGTGTGCGGCCGATCTTTACAATGGGGTCGAATTCCTCTGCTTTGCGTGTCAGGGCCGCACGTAACCGCTCAAGTGCCGGCAAGAGCTTCTGGTGAATCGCTTGCAGGGCGGCGATATGCATCGCTGTTGGGATCACATCGTTGCTCGATTGGCCCATGTTCACGTGATCATTGGGATGGATCTCCTTGCTCCCCCGGGGCTTGTTCAAAGCCTCCAGGGCGCGGTTGGCAATGACCTCGTTGGCATTCATGTTTGTCGATGTGCCGGAGCCCGTTTGAAAAATGTCGACGACGAATTGCTCGTCGAGTCCTCCCTGCATTACCTCTGCCGCCGCGTTACGGATTGCCTCGGCGATCCGGGGCTCTAACAGTCCGAGTTCTTCGTTGACGGCGGCGGCGGCGTACTTGACCATGGCGAGGGCATGAATGAACGACGGCGGGAAGCCGATGCCGCTAACAGGGAAATTCTCAACCGCCCGCTGCGTTTGTGCCCCGTAGTAGGCTTTTTGAGGGACCCTGATCTCGCCCATGGAATCCCTCTCAATGCGGTAGGCTTCCTCAGCCATATTCAGCTCCCATTTAGCGATTGCGAGGCCAAGCTATTGCTGATTCTTCCAGAAGATGGCCATGAACTGTTTATTGATTTCGTCGAATTTGGACATCCTGGTGGGGTTCACGGGATGCAATCGGTAGCCGGCGGTCTTCTTTCTTAAATCGGACTCCACACTCGGATTGGCGGGGTAGTTCCCGATGGTGTTCACCAGTTTTCCCTCGTTCTTCGCCCCTTCTACGATTCGCGGATCAGCGGCGTAAACTTGGCCGGCAGCCAACACGACGCCGAGGAAAAGCCCATAGGATAACCGGATGATCTGAGCATTCATTCTTGCATCTTCCCTTGTCGACGGTGAAGCGACGATTCGGAGCCAGATCTAAAGACCGCGTTGGGAACTGTAACTAGGGACTAGAAAGACTTGTTCATGGCTTTCCTGCACAAACATCCGTCCGGTCTTCAAACACAGGACTTTGTGGCCGTCTAGGGCCTGAAGCTGCGGCGGCCGTGTCTTGCCCCGATAAATCTCGCTCATGCTCTGCTTTTCAACCGGACCTTCATCCAGATGAATACGAATCCGCATGGGATGCACGGCTCCGCATTCGGTGCACAGCGCATAGATATCGTATTGAGGCACTGTCAATCCTCCTCGTCCATTATTAAGACTACTGTGTCTGATAGTCGAGGGGCGGTCAACATCGTTTCGATTTTGGGCAAGATTTCGGGAAGGTGGCGTTCATTGCTGGATCCCGTCCGTACGGCTGGAACCGTGACCGCAGGACGGCGATGGCCTTGCGGCTCGTCGTCGGTTTCAACAATCTTTTCCTCTATCACATAAAAGGTGGCTCAGCAAAAAGTTTGGTTATTAGGTGGCTCAGAATGCTGCGGCCGAGTGTGCGTCAGTCGCCGGCGTGGCGTATGCCTTTGCGCAGCGAGTTTCAGCGTTCACTACGGAGAAGGGTAGACGGCTCTTCAGTCCTACGCTCGCAGCCCGTTCCGGCGGATCCGTGTCGGCTTCGACTGGTTTGAAACCGTCACGGCAATCGTCAGTTCGGCGATCGAACTGTCGGCATAAACTGCGCGGATTCTTAACTGATGCGAGCCGTTCGCAAGTATGCTTGTATCCAGGGTTCCCGAGGGATCTCCATTGAACTGGTAGGGTCGGATCAATTCCGCTCCCGAGAAGTTGCCGTTAATGAAAAACTCAACGCGAAGGGGAATCCCGGACGGAACCGCCGTCCAAATCACGGCAGGCCCGGCCAATACCGCCCCATCGGTGATATTAGTGGAGATCGTGTTGATAGTTGAGCCTGAAGTCGAACTGGTTGCGCACAATTCGTCAGAGTAGGGCGAGTCCCCGTCGCTGTTATAGGCGCGTATGCGATAACAGTATGTGGTGTTATCAGTCAAATGATCGTCGGTGTACCACGTTTCATGCGGAGGAACGATCGCGATGGATAAGAACACATCGCTATTGCCGGACCGGCGCTGGATCTCGAAACCATCGGCGTTCTGGGCACTATCGCTCCAAGCCAAGCTAAGGGAGCCGGCAGTGGTCTCATTGTGGCAGCCCAAAATTCCAAAAAACAGTAAGCCAGCTCGGAAGAAGTTGTGAAAACGGTTGGGTCTAGTAGTCATGCCACCCCTTCGCTGCTATAACCTGGCCGGGCGAGCCTCTGGCGCTCTGGGCCGCGCCTTGGAACGCCGGGAAACACGTGTTTGGCCTCAGTCAGAATTGCAGCGTCAGCAACGCAATCGGTGTTCCAGTTACGCTTGTGTCGGTTAAAAACGTTTTGAAAGGTTCCTTGCCGACAGATCCATCGCCCCGGTAATTCTCTCGACCGGGGCGCCATATTTCGATGGCAATAAGCCACCGTAAAAAGTTTTTTTTTGTAAGGGGCATCAAGTCTGGCTGAAGCCGAAAAGTTGGGGTATGCATACAGCAGAGTTGGAGGTTGCATACACCCAAAGGCGATGTGGGCCCGGGGCTCAGCTTGTGCTAACCCAAAGCGCATGGACGGTATTCGACAACTTAACAAAACGATAACCGCGTGCCGCAGATGCCCGCGGCTCGTGCGCTGGCGCGAAGCGGTGGCCAAAGAACCGCCGCGCCGCTACCAGGGCCAAAGCTATTGGGCCAGGCCCTTGGCGGGCTTCGGCGATTTCCCTGCGCGCCTCTTGATTGTCGGCCTGGCGCCGGCGGCTCATGGCGGCAATCGCACCGGCAGAATGTTTACCGGGGATCGCAGCGGCGACTGGCTTTACGGAGCGCTTTACGCGACCGGGTTCGCGAATCAGCCGAACTCGGATCATCTGAACGACGGACTCGAGCTAAAGGATTGCTACATTACCGCGGCAGTGCATTGCGCGCCGCCCGACAACAAACCGAGCAGGATCGAATTCGAGCGCTGCGGGCGATACCTGGTTCAAGAGCTCAAGCTGTTCGCAAACATCCGTGTCGTGATCGCGTTGGGAAAAATCGCTTTCGACGCTTTTCTGGCGGCTCGTCGAGAAAACGGCGATGCCATACCCCAGCCTCGGCCGCGGTTCGGCCACGGCCTATCCGTCGTCCTGTCTGATGAACTGACGTTGATTTCCTCCTATCACCCCAGCCAGCAAAACACCTTCACTGGAAAACTGACGGTGCCGATGTTTCACGCCGTATTTGACCACGCCAGGCAATTGTTGCGATAGACCGGGGGCGCTGGGTGACTCTGTTTGGGGGAAAACCAGGTTCGACCCAATCTAGCCATCTTGAACCACGCTACCAAACATCAGTTTTTTCTTGCGCGGGTGACCCTGAAGGGGATAGAAGTCGTGACGATCAGAGCCGGCGTAGCCGGCCAGTCAGCCTCAGGCTGATCACAAAGCAAGCCTCCAGCTCTGCCGGAGGCACATGACTAGACTTTGGGAGAGCAGCACGGATCGATGAACTAGCCGAAACACAGGAGTCGTTATGAGTTCGAATCCAAGCAGTAATTATCAAGAGATTGAGACGGAACTTAAAAAGCGGGTTGAAGGAGATATTCACTTCGATCATTATTCGCGCCTGCTATACTCCACAGATGCGTCGATTTACCAGATCGAGCCCATCGGCGTGGTGGTGCCCCGGCACAAGGGCGACGTACAAGCCGTGATAGAAATCGCCAACCAATTCAACGTTCCGCTACTTCCCCGCGGTGGCGGCACGTCGCTGGCCGGACAGACGGTAGGACATGCCATCGTCTTGGATTTTTCGAAGTACATGCAGAGCGTGCTCGAAGTAAATAGGGAAGAACTTTGGTGCCGCGTGCAGCCGGGTTTGGTTCAGGACGAGCTCAACGCCTACGTCAGGCCCATGGCGTTGCAATTTGGCCCGGACACCTCGACGTCGAACCGAGCGACCATCGGCGGCATGATTGGCAACAATTCCGCCGGCGCCCATTCGCTCACCTATGGCAAGACCTTGGATCACGTATTGGAGCTCAGCGTCCTGCTGTCCGATGGCAGTGAAGTGATACTCAAGGATTTATCGCCCGAATCATTGGCGGCCAAAAGCAGGGCGGAAACTTCAGAGGGGCGCATCTACCGGGAGATCGCGCGGCTTGCGCGAGAGCATGAGAGTGAAATCCTGACACGGTATCCGAAGATCATGCGGCGCGTCTCCGGCTACAACCTCGATGAGTTCATCAAGCCGCAGCCCTTCAACTTGTCGCGCATTCTGGTCGGCTCCGAAGGAACGTTGGGCACGGTGGTCGAAGCCAAGATGCGTCTGGTGCCGAAGCCTAAATGGACCGCCATGGACGTCATTCACTTTTACAACGACCAGGAAGCCCTGGAGTGCTCCCAGGTGGTCTTGCAAACCGCGCCCTACGCGATGGAATCCACCGACAAGATGATTCTCAATCTGGCCCGCGGCAACATCGAGCAATCGAGAAAGCTCGGCTTTGTGCAAGGGAATCCGGATTCGTTGTTGATGGTGGAGTACGCCGGGGAAACTGAGGATGAAGTTAAGGAACAGGTATACAAACTCGAGGAATTACGAAAGCAAGAACGGATCGGGTATGCTGCCAGCTTGGCTTTCAAACCCGAGGAGGTGAAAGCGATTTGGGGCTTGCGTAAAGCTGGGCTGGGGCTGCTGCTTGGCACCAAAGGAGACAAGAAACCGATCGCCTTTGTCGAGGATACCGCGGTCGCCCCGGCGAAACTTCCGGAGTTCATCAAACGTTTCAGAGCGATCATCACCGGCCACGACGCAGTGGCCGGCTATTATGGCCATTGCTCCGTCGGCTGCATGCATATCCGTCCCCTGATCAATCTCAAAGAACCGAGCGAAATGAAAAAAATGGTTTCCATTGCGAATGCGATTTCGGAACTTGTCCTGGAATTCAATGGCGCGATGTCGGGGGAACACGGCGATGGCTTGGCCCGGAGCCATTTCAACAGGAAGCTTTTCGGCCCCGTTCTTTATGAAGCATTTCAGCAAGTAAAACAGGTATTTGATCCAAAAAATCTCATGAATCCGGGGAAGATTGTCGACGCGCCGGTCATGACGGAGTCTTTGAAAATCAGCCCCCAGTACGAAACCTGGGAGCCGGAGACTACGTTGAACTTCAAGGATCAAGGTGGTTTCGCCCGCGCCGTGGAGATGTGCAGCGGGATGGGGGAGTGCCGCAAGAAGCTCGACGGCACCATGTGTCCTTCCTATATGGGTACCCTGGATGAAGAGCATTCCACGCGGGGCCGCGCGAATGCGCTGCGCGCCGTGCTTTCCGGCAAAGTCCCCAAAGAGGAATTCACCGGCAGGCGGCTTCATGAAGTGATGGATCTGTGTCTCGAATGCAAAGCTTGCAAGGCCGAATGTCCCTCCAATGTGGACATGGCGAAGCTCAAGTATGAGTTTCTCGACCACTATCATCGCGCCAATGGTTTGCCTCTGCGGAACCGGATGTTCGGCGGCATTGAGCGGCTGAATCGCATCGGTTCACAATTCGCGCCGATCTCCAATTGGATCGTCGGCTCGGGATTGAATCGCTGGCTTATGGAAAAGCTCGCGGGGATCGATCGCCGGAGGCCGTTGCCCCGATTCGCCGGCGTCACCTTCGAGGATTGGTTTGGCGCTCACCAAGTGGAGGGCGACGGAGCGAAAGGGCAGGTAGTGCTTTTTCACGATACGTTCAACAACTTTAATACGCCCAACGTTGCCATCGCGGCGACGCGCCTGCTGGAGCGGTTGGGCTACCATGTGTTGCTGGTCGACAAACGCTGCTGCGGCCGACCGATGATTTCAAAAGGAATGCTGGGAGAAGCCAAAAACAACGCGGCCTGGAACGTTGATCAGCTCTTTGTATACGCCGACAAAGGCGTGCCGATTGTCGGATTAGAGCCGTCCTGTCTGCTGACCTTGCGCGATGAGTATCCGGAGTTCCTGAGAACCAACGAGGCCAAGCGCGTTGCGGAGCATAGTTTCTTGCTCGAAGAGTTTCTATCGAAGGAAGAGCAGGCGGGGAAGGTGTCGTTGAACTTGGCGACCAGCGGGCGCAGGGCGCTGCTGCACGGTCACTGTCATCAGAAAGCGCTGGTAGGAACGGCGCCGACAGTCGCTGTCCTGAAGTCCGCCGGATTCGACGTCAACGAAGTCGATTCGGGCTGCTGCGGCATGGCGGGCTCCTTCGGCTTCGAGAAAGAGCACTACGACTTATCCCTGACTATCGGCAACCGCCGCCTCGCCCCCGCGGTTGAGGCGGCCAGTGCCGATGTCGAAATCGTCGCGCCGGGAATCTCCTGCCGCCAACAAATTGAACATTTGACGACGCGGAAAGCCAAGCATCCAGCCGAGGTGCTATGGGAAAGAATAGAAAGTGCTGTGCCGAGAAACGCGGGGAAAGGACCGCAGAGCCATGGATGAGCTTCGTGTCATAGGCTATTACCCGTTACCCGCCTTTGTGGTGGCCGAGAAAAAGGGGTGGTTTGCTCGCGAGGCGCTAAGGGTCGACTTTGAAATTGCCACTTTGGCGCCGGAGCATAATCGGGGCATGCTCGAAGGAAGATGGGATCTGAGTCTCACGAGCCCCGACACGATGATTGCCAGGGTCACTCGCGATGGCCACGATTTTCTTTTGTATCTCATGGCCGAGCGCGGACTCGAGGTGAAGTTGATTGGCGCCGAAGCTATCAAGTCGCCGTCCGATTTGAGGGGCAAACGGATCGCGGGGGATCCCGGCGACTCCAACTACGATTTGCATCGTCGCAAGATCCTGCGCGCCCACGGGGTGAATGACGCTGAATATGAAGTAAAAGTCATCGGCACTTCGCCGTTTCGTCTGGATGCTATGCGTAGGGGCGAAGTCTCGGCCTGCATGTTGGCGCCCCCCTACGATGCTCAGGCACTCGATGAAGGCTTTAATTTATTGGCCCAAGGATCTGATTATATTCCAAATTATGCCACTACGGCCTGTTGGGCTAGGCCCGATTGGGTGGCGCATAACCGGGACAAAATGCTGCGCTTCGTCCGTGCTTTCGTTGCGGCGACGGACTGGGTGCTGAACCCTGAAAACCGCGACGAAGCATTAAAGCTTCTTCAGGACTATCAAAAAATCTCGCGGGCGCAGGCTGAGACCAAATTGGCGCAGGTGACACTTAAGGCCGCCATCGACCCTGCAGATCTGAATCGCGTGGTGCAACTCAGAGTCGAAATGGGGCTTTATGAGCCGCCCTTCGAACCCATCGAACGATTCTACGACGCGAGTATTTGGTCGGACGTCACGGGTATCGTTCCACCGCGACCGTTTGGATTGCCGCGACCTGACTAAAACCTAGCCAAAGATATTTGAAATTTTGGGATAAAGAAAAGATCGGAAAAAACTGTGTCTCGCGCAAAGACGCAAAGGGCGCCAAGAACAAAAAAATTCGAAGCACGAAACCTGAAATTTCGAAACAATTTCAAATGATCAAATAGCTTAGCGCGGCAAAGCCGCAGCCAAAAAAGAAAAATGGATATCACCACGAAGCACACGAAGGAAGAAAACATGTTTTTGCGGATTCGATGTCCTCTCCGTTATCCGGTCTTCGTGTCCTTCGCGACCTTCGTGG
>DAIRFP010000395.1:0-3028 GCA_036794995.1 Thermodesulfobacteriota bacterium
AAGGAAAATGAGAAACACGGGCGAGAGGTCTCCCACGCCAAACCAGAGGATCGCCAGCGGAATCCAGGCGATCGGGGAGATGGGCCGGAGAATCTGGATGAGCGGATTCAGGGTCACAAAGAACCCTTTAAACCAACCCATCAAAAGACCCAACGGGATGGCCAGGGTCGCCGCCAGCAAATAACCGGCGCCGACCCGCATGAGAGAGGAAGCTATATGATCCCACAAGGTTCCCAATCGCACCAGCTCCAGGGTACCCACAATTACGTCCAAGGGAGTCGGAAAAATGATGCTGCCGGTCTGCACCACGGCAATCCACCACACGGCCACTACAACCGCCACCAACGCTAAAGGGGAAAAGATATTCATCGTCTTATTCATGTTTACACCTGTCCTTTGTCATGGAGACCTCCGCGACTCACGAGAGTTAGCACCCGCCATCGGAAACGCTCCCAGCCGGCCTCGGGCGTCGGCTCAACGATGATGCTAAGCTGACCGCTGGCGTGAAGGGTGCAGAGAAACTGATAATTAGAAGCCTGACGGAACGGCAGTTGAAAGGTCTCACCGGGCATGATCAGGACGGGACCGAACATTTGCGGAACATCGTCGTGGTTTCGCAGCACGAGAATGTCCTTCACGCCCAAAGTGAGGCGGATCTGAGACGGCAACGCCTCATTGTTTTCGCCGGCAGCTCTGCGGGCCCAATTGCCCTTGGGGATCACATAAACTTGCTCCCTTGAGTTTGATGGCAGCGGGCTCAACGCAGCCCAACCGGCTGCGCCGATAATGACCGCGCCTACCACGACCAACCCACAAAGCCAATAGCGGGTGCGGACCGAGCGCTTCATGCCTTCACTTGACTTTTGCTTTCACCGCGAGACGACCCGCTTTTTCGAATACAAGCGTTAGATTTACCACCTGACCGGCTTTAAGCTGCCGTTTCAGGTTGAGAAGCATGAGATGATACCCGCCTGGTTTCATCTCAAGCTTCCCGCCGGCAGGGACGCCCAACTTGGGTACTGGACGCATCATCATCATCCCCGACTCTTGGTAGCTTTCGTGGACCTCTACGGTGGCCGCCACATCGCTTGATGCGGAAAGCAGAGCATCCGGAGCGCCCCCAGTGTTGACAATCGTGAGGTAAACGGCTCCATTCCCGCTTCCGGCCATAGAGTCGCCTTTCATCATCGGCGCTTGACGCGCCCAAGCGCCTTCAACCCGGACCTTTCCATCATCGGGTCCCCCAGACTGAACGTCATTCACCGCGGTCATGAATAAAAACGCCGATAAAATCGCGAATATCGCGCTCGCTGGGGACGTCATCATGATTTCCTCATCTCTTCAGCAGCATTTTGACGTCGTGGACGGCGTCATCGACCGATCTGCCGAAGGGCAACATGATCCGGAGATTGCCCATTGGATCAATCAGATAGATAAACGACGAGTGGTGAACGAGATACGCCGCTGAAGTGCCCTCAAACGTTTTCTTTACAGCCGAGATGCCGTAAGCTTTACGCACCCGAGCCAGTTCTTCAGCCGTCCCAGTAGCCCCGACAAAGGTTTTGTCAAACGCGCCTAAATAAGCGCGGAGGCGCTCAGGGCTGTCCCTCTCGGGATCCACTGTGACATAGACAACCTGCAACTGATTTGCGGCCGCGCCTAATCTCTTTCGGACCTGCGCCAGGTCTGCGAGCGTCGTTGGACACACATCCGGACAGAAAGTGTAACCGAACCCTAGCGCAACGACCTTTCCGCGGTATCGGCTGAGGCGCAGCTCCGAGCCGTTCGAGCCCTTCAGCGTAAAGTCCGGCGCCGGTCGAGGCGGGTCGAATGCCCCCCCTTTGAATCCAGGATTTTCGCCAGCAGCCGCGGGGAGCGTAAGGCCCATGACCAAGAGAAACGCGAGCAACTTGCAGCGCATCTTTTCAATTACTTTCCCAAAGAAATGGACGCCGGCTTGGCGTTTTTGGTGAAGCTCTCATCCACGTATTTTTCGTAGGCGACCGGGCGCTTGAGTGTACCGGCCTCGACCGAAAGCTGCATCAACTCATCAAATTCCGGCTTAAGCATCCTAAGATCTTGATAGGTCACCCGGTCCTTCGGATTATCCATCACGAACTGCAAGACTTTCGGATCCTGATTAAAAAAATCACGACCCGCAGCGATTTCAACGGCTCGCTTCCGGTTCTCAGGGGAGGAATCAAGCCAGTGGCCGGCCGCCTGGATGTAGTCCACCAGCCGTTGCACCAAGGGACGATTCTCGCGGATCAGTTCCTCGCGCACCGTGACCACGCAGCAAATATATTTGGGCCAGTCGTTTCGTGTCATGTGCAGCGGCCTTGCGTAGCCGGCTCTTTGCGCCACCGCTCCAAACGGCTCCCCGGTGGCGTAGGCGTCCACCGATTTGGCATAGAGTGCCGCCGGCATATCGGGGGGAGCCATTTCTATAACGTCGATATCCTTTTCCGTAAGACCTTGGTTTTTGAGCAATTTTCTGACGTAAAGATAGTCGACCGCAAAGCGGCTCGGAATCGCGAGGCGTTTCCCCTTAAGTTCCTTCATGGTCTTGATGGTCGAATCCGTTCGAACCATGATGACCGCGCCTGAGCGGTGTCCAAGCGACACGATCTTGACCGGTATCCCCTTGTCGGCCAAGTCCATGACCAGAGGGGCCAGCATGTGGGCGGCCTTGATCCGTCCGGTCATCAAAGACTCCTTCACCTCGGGCCAGCCGCTGAATTTTAGAAACTCCACCAACTGAGCGGCCTCGGCTCGGCCTTTGCTGGCTTCTTTCATTGCCGTACAGGCAATGGGAAGTGTGAGGTTTCAGGTAACCGGAAGTCCGCCGACCTGGAGGGGCTTAGACTGCCCATAGACGACCGCATGAAAGCAAAGGAGGCTCCCCAGTAACAAAAACCCTTGGTACCCTATCTTCCAGACCCGCTTGATTACCACAATATCTTTTCTTCTTCTCGTGACTTTTCCTTTTGCAGCCGACTCACTCGACGGGGAATAACTCCGACGGTCA
>DAIRFP010000153.1:0-4820 GCA_036794995.1 Thermodesulfobacteriota bacterium
AGGCCCCGGACTTTGGATCCGGTATCGAAGGTTCGAATCCTTCCCGCCCAGCCAGCTTCCCAGCCATCAAAAGGCAGAAGAGTATAATCAGGCAAAGTTTTAGGTGGCGCCGTTCAATGAAGAACGGCGCCACTCGTTTTAGTCAACGCTAAAACAAAGTCAGGCACCGCCGGTCGAGGCAGGGTAAGCTAAGTTTATGCCAGTTGCGAAAAATGGCGCGAAGGAATAGTTTCGGGACCATGAGCCAGCACAGCGCCGAACTGAAGATATTCGCCGGAAATTCCAACGCTCCCTTGGCCGAGGAAGTCAGTCAGTACCTCAGGGTGCCGTTAGGGAAAGCCGTCGTGGAAACTTTCAGCGATGGCGAGAGTAAGGTCGAGATCAAAGAGAACGTCCGCGGCGCCGACGTGTTTGTACTACAGTCTACTTCGGCCCCAGGGAACAACAACTTGATGGAACTCCTGCTGATGTTGGATGCCTTTAAACGGGCCTCTGCCAAGCGCATCACAGCGGTTGTTCCTTATTATGGGTATGCCCGGCAGGACCGGAAAGTTGTTCCGCGCGTGCCGATCAGCGCGAAGTTGATTGCGGACTTGATCACCACCGCAGGAGCTTCCCGTATGCTCACGCTGGATCTCCATTCGGGACAAATCCAGGGGTTTTTTGATATCCCTGTGGATAACTTATATGCGACACCGGTTTTGTTGCAACATTTGAAGAAGCAACTGAATCACAATGAAGTCACGATTGTATCCCCGGATGCCGGCGGCGTGGAGCGCGCGCGGGCGATCGCAACGCGGTTGGATGCCTCGCTGGCGATCATTGACAAACGGCGCGTCGGGCCCAACGTCGTAGCGGAGATGAACATCATCGGGGAAGTCAAAGATCAGATCGCCATCCTCCTGGATGACATGATCGATACCGCCGGGACGCTGACGATGGCTGCCGACGCATTGAAAAGAGAAGGCGCCAAGCGAATTCTCGGCTGCTGCACGCATCCGGTGCTATCCGGTCCCGCGATTCAGCGCATCGAGGAATCGGCGTTGGAGGAATTGATTGTCACCAATACCATACCGCTAGCGGCCGAGGCGCAGCGCTGCGGCAAAATCAAAGTATTGTCAGTGGCTCACCTTATCGGTGAAGCGATTCGCCGCACCCACGACGAAGAGTCGATTAGTTCTCTGTTCGTCTAAGCAGAAGCATTTTAAGCCACCGCACAAGAGGAGGTAAGTTCCTTTGGAAACTTTGGAAATTCAAGTCGATGCCCGGCAAACGGGCGGCAAGCGGGACGCTCGACGACTGCGCCGCGCCGGCAAGATACCGGCTATTCTTTATGGCCCTAAAACTCCCCCGGTTCCTTTGGAACTCAACAAGAAGGAATTTTCCAGCCGGGTTGCCGGACTCGAAGGATCGCATTTGGTCCGACTGAAGTCCGCGGCAGCGACTCTGGCGGATAAGGTCGCGTTGGTGAAGGAGATGCAGTATCACCCGATCACGGGAGAGGTGATTCATACCGATCTCTATGAGGTCGATCTCACGGCTAAGATCCAGGTGAATGTACCGCTTCATTTCGTGGGCAAGGCGGTAGGGGTTGTGCGCGGGGGTATTCTGCAGCCAATCGTTCGGGAGATCGAGGTGGAGTGTTTGCCCCTCGACATCCCGCAGTTTTTCAATGTCGAAGTGAGCGACTTGGACATCGGGGATGCGGTCCATATCGAAGACATGCAGATGCCGGAGAATGTAACGGCGATCTACGAATCGAATTTTGCCTTGGTGACCGTCGTGCCGCCGACGGTTGAAGAGGCTCCGACCGCCGCAGCGGCGCCGGCAGAGGGAGCGGTAGCTGCACCGGCGGCAGAGGAAGAGAAGAAGGAGGGTGGCGAGGAGTCCTGAGTGCCGGCTGCCGCGAGGTTTTCAGGAATTGATCGGTGAAACTGCTCGTAGGTCTTGGAAATCCCGGCCGGCGATACGAGGGTACGCGGCATAATCTGGGGTTTTTGATAATCGACCAAATTGCGCGACAGCTCCAGATTTCGGTCCAAAAAAAACTCTGCGATACCTTGGTCGGAGAGGGGTCCAGGGATGGAGAGCAAGTCCTCCTGATTAAACCGCAGACCTACATGAACCGCAGCGGACAATCGGTGAAGTGTCTGCTGGACCATTTGGGAGTAACGGCGGAGGATTTGGTGGTGATCCATGACGATCTGGATTTGGCGTTTGGCCGCATACGGATTCGGCCCGGCGGCGGGGCAGGCGGCCATCGCGGCATCCTTTCCATCATGGAAACCCTGACGGGAGGCCAGTTTTATCGAGTCCGCGTAGGCATTGGGCGGCCTCCGGCCGAGGTGGTGGCTGTCGATTTCGTATTGGAGCGGTTCACGCCCCAGGAGGCGGATCAACTAAGTCAGGTGGTATCGCGCGCTGCTGAAGCGGTGGACTGTTTGCTGCGGGAAGGTGGACTGCGGGCGATGGAGCAGTTTAACCGGGCGCCATCAGCTCCATTGTAAACCCCAGGGGGCTGTGATTATGATACAAGAAAGATTTTATCGTGGAGGGTATAACAACTGTGGCACTTTATGAGACTCTTTTCGTGGCTCATCCCGAAAAGGGGACGAGATTAAAAGAATTTATCGAGCGGTTCAAGAAGGTCGTCGAGGGACAAGAAGGCGTTGTGTCCCAGGTCGAGGAATGGGGCCTCCGTGATCTCGCTTATCGGATTGACAAGCAGAGTAGGGGATTTTACACGCTGTTGCGATACAACTCTTCGGCCAAAGCGGTGGAGGAATTGGAACGCAATTTGAGACTCACGGATGGCATTTTGCGCTACCTCACTGTCCGCGCAGATGAGGAGACCCAGGTTCAACCTGCCGCGAAAGGCCACGCGGAAGAGCACCGGGCGCCAGCCGAGGCAGGGGCCGTAAAATCCGATCAGGAAGTCGCCGCGAAGTCCGACCCCGGACCCTCATAACCTTTAATTTGGGGAGAGGCAGGTCGGCTGGGGCAGCGGCATTGTTCCTCGATGCACGGAGCAGTTCCGTCGCTTCGGAGTATGACAGGGAGATCCTAAGAGACGCGGCGATAATCAATATTTGAGAGTGAGGTAGACGAATCTATGGCACAGAGAGAGATGGGCGCCAGGCCATATCGGGAGAGATCGGACGACGAAAAGGGGGGGCCTCCTCGTCGCCGACCGATGTTCCGGCGTAAAGTATGTCGCTTCTGCGCAGATAAAACTTTGAGGATCGATTTCAAGGACGTCAGGATGATTTCGCAGTTCGTGACCGAGCGCGGGAAAATGACCCCGAGCCGAATTACCGGCAACTGTGCTCGCCATCAAAGATTGCTCACGACTGCGATAAAAAGGGCGCGTAGCGTTGCTTTGCTACCCTTTACCACTGCGAAAACCTAAAACTTTCCCTACCGTTTCTTATGCAGCGGCTAGAAATCATCGGCAAATTCTTTCTGGCCTTGGCCTCCACCGTGTTGCTCCTGATTTGCGGTGCCCTGCTGCCGGCAGCGGGCGTTATTTTGATACCCTTCGTGCCACAGCCGGTGCTTTTTTTCGGTCTCAAGTACGGTGCCGGTTTGGGCCTGGGAGTTGTTTTTGCCGCTCTGGTGGTCTTTTTCCTGGTATCCGGGGAGGCGTTAGCGGCTGCATATTCGGTATTTGCCCTAATGGTGGGATTGCTCTTGTTTCTGCTTGGACGGCTTCGTTCGGTTGAATTATTGGTGACGGGGGTTGCGGCCGCGATGATCTCGATGGGGGCCGGCCTGCTGCTTTATTTCTATGGTTCCTGGGGAGCCATGATCCAAGATTTTCGCGGCAACCTAAACGATAACCTTACCGCCGCCATGCGGGCTCATGAGAAGATGGGCTTCCCACAGGAGAGCCTAAATCTGCTCAAGGAGAAAGCCCCTGTAATCGTCGAGCAGATGCTCCAACTTCTCCCGAGCTTGCTTTATGTGAGCCTGTGTTTGATCGTCCTGCTAAATATTCTCGTGCTATGTCGCCGATTCCCGGATCGGCGGACTCAGTGGTTGAACATCGAAACCTTCCGGGAGTGGAAATGCCCGGAACCTTTGGTGTGGGCGCTGATTGGGTGCGGGTTCGCGTTGTTTATGCCGGCCGGAGAAGCCGTGAATATCGTCGCGGTGAACCTGCTGCTCGTCATCGGGGTTGGCTATTTTATTCAAGGCCTCGCCATCGTCGCCTATTTCTTTCACAAGAACAACGTGCCCCGGTTTCTGCGCGGCGCCACTTATATACTGATCATTTTTCAGCAAATTTTTACCCTGTTGGTTGCGGCTCTCGGTCTGTTCGACCTGTGGGGTGATTTTCGCCGGCTAAAGAAGAAAAATTTAACTCCGAGCCAGGCGGCTTGAGGGGGAAGTATGGAAGTTATTCTGAAAGAGGACATCGTGAATTTGGGTAAAATCGGCGAGGTTGTCCGCGTGCGCGATGGCTACGCGCGAAACTACCTCCTGCCGCGCGGTTTGGTGCTGGTGGCTAACAAGAAAAATATCAAAACATTCGAGCACCAAAAGAAACTCGTGGCGGATCAAAAGCAGAAGGTGACGCGGCAGGCGCAGGCGGTGGGCGATGAGCTGGCGGGCGTGGCGCTCACCATCGCGATGCGAACCGGAGAAGAGGGCAGGCTCTTCGGGTCGGTGACCAACATCCAGATCGAAAAAGCCCTAAAAGCCAAAGGTCTCGCTGTCGATCGCCGTAAGATTCATCTGGATGAGCCGATCAAGTTGCTCGGTGATTACGAAATCCCAATTCGTCTTTCCGCCGATCTCACCGTGCCGTTGAAGCTCTC
>DAIRFP010000153.1:4830-7278 GCA_036794995.1 Thermodesulfobacteriota bacterium
CGGTGGTTTCTGAAGCCGGCGGCAAAGCAGCTTCATAGGAATCGCTCCAACTTTTAGTGCACCCCTTCGCCACCGCTGCCGGAGCGCTCGCCCAGCAGGAGCGCGACTTGCGACGTGCCCGGCTTTTTCTTTTGTTAGCCGCATTGCTGTGGAGCTTGGCGGGGGTCTTCATCAAGTTCCTTTCCTTGCCGCCGCTGACGATCGTTTTCTATCGCAGCCTTTTCGCGGCGCTTTTTTTCGCCTTTCTGATCAGAAGGAGCCGCGGGATACCGGGCCGCGCGCTGCTGGCTTCCATGCTGAGTTATACCGCGGCCATCAGCGCGTTCGTTTCTGCCAATAAAATCACGACGGCGGCCAATGCCATCGCTCTACAGTATACGGCGCCGATCTTTGTTTTCGTGATCGTTCATGTTTTCTTTCGCGAAAAGATCGACGGCGTCAGCTGGATCTCCCTCGGCGTCGGCATGCTTGGGATCGTTGTCATCTGCGCCGGCAGCGCCGGACAGCCGGACGCAGCGGGAGTGATGATCGCATTGCTCAGCGGGTTGCTTTTTTCGGGCTACATGGTGAGCCAGCGTTTTCTCACAACGGTCAACCCTGGCACTTTGGTGTTTCTCAATAACCTGGCTTGCTGTCTCATGCTGCTTCCATTTGTCCGCTCGGAGCTGGCGCTTTCATTTAGCGAAGGTTGGATCGTGGCGGTCATGGGGATCGTTCAGCTCGGCGTGCCGTATTGGCTCTTTTCGAAGGGACTGGAAAAGATCCCGGTCCAAGAAGCGTCGCTGATTGTTTTGATCGAACCTGTGCTCAATCCGATTTGGGTCGCCCTGGTCGTGGGAGAGTTCCCCTCCCGGGCAACGTTGATCGGTGGGGGCTTGATTCTAGCGAGCTTGGGCTTTCGTTACCTCCGACAATTTCTAAATAGACGGGCGAATCCAGTTCAGGGTTGAATAGACGCGGCGCGGCCCACCCATTGCCAAGGCCCGTGAGAACGACTATCCGGGAATTCGTGCATTACCGCCGTGGCGGATCTTTTCCATCTCTTCCCGGGGCAGCGTTTTGATGTCCTTCCGTAGCTCGTAGTTGACGTGCTGGATATCTTCGGAGGGCCCGGAGCGGTTACCCATCAGCACCATCGCCCCGCTTCCGGTATTCTCCAATTGATAAAAGGAGCCACCGGTGATGGTTGCGACCATGCCGGGCTTCATTACCGCCGCGCCCCCGTCGGGAAAATGCATGGTGCATTCGCCGTCGATCACATAAAAGGTCTGGTCGGCATTGTGGCAATGCATATCGTCCTTATCCCCGGGTTGCGGGTAAACGTGGAGCCAAGCGTGGAGCTTCTTGGTGTTAAAGATCACTTTCCTTTTGCCTTCTTCGCGGGCCATCCGGACCATGTCCATAACATCTATTGGCATAATTTCTCCTTCGCGCCGATTTTCGCGAATCCTACCAACCGGTCGTGGAGCTGTCAAATTCGCTTGTGTTTAGGCCCGCAGACCGTTTAGACTCCAAACCGTTTTGTGATACTTTGCTGAAACTAAAGTTAGAACCAAGGAGGATGAGATGTCTATGAATTGGGGAATGGCAAATCGTTTAGCCCGAATCATTAAGCCCGGTGACGGCCGCGCCGTTATGCTCGCCGTGGACCACGGTTACTTTCTCGGCCCGACGAGCGGTTTGGAAGAGCCGCGGAAAACTATCGAGCCTCTGCTGCCCCATGCGGACTCGATCATGTTGACCCGCGGCGTGTTGCGTACTTCCGTGGACCCTAAAGCGGATAAGCCGGTTGTGCTGCGGGTTTCCGGTGGCACCAGCGTCCTGAAAGAGCTTTCCAACGAGGACATCACGGTTTCCATCGACGACTGTATTCGCCTTAACGTGTCCGCCATGGCGCTTTCGATTTTTGTCGGGTCGGAGTTCGAAAAGGAAACTTTGGTCAGTCTCGCCAAGCTGGTTGACGAGGGCGAGAAGTACGGCATTCCGGTGCTTGCGGTGACCGCCGTCGGAAAGGACATGGCGCGGGATGTCCGCTATCTGGGATTGGCCTGCCGCATTGCTGCGGAGCTCGGCGCGCACATCGTGAAGACGTACTATTGTGATGACTTCGAGCAGCTCATCGAAAGTTGTCCGATCCCGGTCATCGTCGCCGGCGGCAAAAAGATTCCCGAGATGGAAGCCCTGGAACTCACCGACAATGCCGTGAAAGGCGGCGCTGTGGGCGTCGATATGGGCCGGAATATCTTCCAGTCGGATTCACCGGTGGGAATGATCAAAGCTGTTCGCGCCATTGTGCACGAAAATGTCTCCGTGAAAGAAGCGTTCAGGATTTATGAAAGCGAGAAGGGGACGATGCGGAAGGCCGGATAAGACTGTTTCGAGTTTCGGGTTTAGAGTTTCGAGTTCCACCCCTCCCTTTTTCGAAGGAGAAACCGCAATGCCGACCTT
>DAIRFP010000153.1:7378-12165 GCA_036794995.1 Thermodesulfobacteriota bacterium
GAAATCGAGGCGTGGCAAAAGGCTCGCGCCCTTACTTTTGAGGTCTACTCCGTTTCGAAAAAGGGAGGGTTCTCAAAAGATTTTGGACTACGCAACCAGATTCGAAACGCGAGTGTTTCGGCGATGTCCAATATAGCAGAAGGTTTTGATCGAAATGGTACTGCTGAGTTCATACAATTTCTCGCTATAGCGAAAGGGTCCGTTGCTGAAGTCGCCGCGCAGCTATATGTTGCGAAAGATCAAACCTATTTGACTGCTGACGAATTCGGTCATCTCACGGCCTTGGCTACGGAGACCGGGCGCAAGATTGCGCGTTGATGAGCTATTTACGCAAATCAGGAATCAAGGGAACGAAATTCCGGTGAACGCGAAACCCGAAACCCGGAACTCGAGACCGTCAATGCGCGTCGCCATGTACTATAACAACCGGGACGTACGCCTGGAGGAGATGGCGGTGCCGAGCATCGCACCCGGTGAGTTGCTGGTGCGCATCCGCGCGAGCGGGATTTGCGGTAGTGATTTAATGGAATGGTACCGCATCAAAAAAGCGCCGCTGGTTCTGGGTCACGAGATCACCGGCGAAATCGTCGAAGTCGGCGATGGGGTCGAGGATTTTCGCGCCGGCGACCGAGTCTTTGCTTCCCATCACGTACCCTGCGGCAAGTGCCGCTACTGCCTGGCCGGTCATCAATCCGTCTGCGAACTGTTGCGCACGACCCACTTCGAACCCGGTGGCTTCGCTGAGTTCATCCGGCTGCCCAGAATCAACGTCGAGTTAGGCACGTTTCGGCTACCCGACGAGATCACATTCGACGAGGGATCGTTTATCGAGCCGTTGGCTTGTGTCGCGCGGGCGCAACGCTTTGCTCGCTTGACCGCGGGCCAGACCGTGCTGGTGATCGGCAGCGGCATTTCGGGCTTGTTGCACATTCAGCTCGCCCGGGCACGGAGCGCCGGGCGGATCTTGGCAACGGACGTCAGTGATTTTCGGCTCGAGGCAGCCAACCGGTTTGGTGCCGACGCGGCGATCCACGGAACCGACGATGTGCCGGCGCGTCTGCGCGCTTTAAACGATGGCCGGCTGGCGGATGTGGTGATCGTCTGCACCGGGGCCATGCCAGCCATTCAGCAGGCCGTCAAGTCCATCGATCGCGGCGGGACATTGCTATTTTTCGCGCCCACCGCCGCCGGGGTCGATGTGCCGATACCGCTGTTTGATTTCTGGCGCGACGAAATAACCGTGGTGACGTCCTACGCGGGCAGCGGACAGGATCTGGTGGAATCCATGGAACTGATTCGGACTCGGCAGGTGCGGGTGGCGGACATGATCACTCATCGCTTGTCGTTGGCTGAGGCGGGGCGTGGATTCGAGCTCACGGCCAGCGGCCGGGATTCTATCAAAGTTATTATCGATCCGCTGCTCTAATTCGTTACGAGTTTCGGGTTTTGGGTTCCGGGTTTTTAAACTCGAAACGCAAAACTCGAAACCCGAAACTAACGAGTCAGCCCCAGCTCTTTCCGCGCTTTGTCTAAAAAACTGTAGTCGACGACTTCCGAGACGCTGACCGGTTTGGTGACTTTAGCGCTCTCCCGCGCCAGATCGATAAGCACCTGCACGGACTCCGGCTTGACGTGGGCGTCTCTGGTTAGCACTCGGCTGACCTGCTTCAACATTTCGCTGGCCATCTTGGAATCGCTCATTTTCCACTGCTTCATGAGAATGGCCGTGACGGCTTCTTGATTGCTCTTATCCCAGACGAACTGAAGCCCGCGCAGGGTGGCGCGCACCATCCGATATACCTCATCAGAGTTCTCGCGGATCTTTTTTTCCGACGTGCCGAAGCCGTTCTGCGGAAATTCCACAACGTCCCCGGCAAAGACCAGTTCATTGTACCCCTTGTCGAGGGCGATGATGTTCTCCGGCACCGATAGAAACGAGGCGTCGACGACGCCGTTCTCAAGCACCGCGTAGCGACCCGCTGCCGAGCCGCCCATAGGAAGCAGGGAAACATTGCGTCCCGGTTCGAGGCCGTAGTGCCGCAGCACTCTTTCCGCGATCAAAGTTGCCGAACCTCCAGGCGAACTGCCGGCGATCTTTTTTCCCTTGAGTTGTTGGACGTCTTTGATGTCTTTTTTACTCATCAGAAATAGGAACGGCTTGGCGACGGTAAAGAGCAAGACCTTCATCGGTTGCCCGCGGACGGCGGCGCCGATGGTGCCGGTCACTGCGCCGTTGTAGTCGATGTCTCCGCTGAGTACCGCCGTGCTGGCGAGATTGGCGGGCATATAAATGATCTCAAGATCGATGCCTTCATCCTTGAAAAATCCCCGATGGAAAGCGGTGTAGAGCGCCAAGAAGGAGACGTTGGTGGAAGAACTGCCCATCCGCACTTTCTTCGACGGTGCCTGCGCATGGGTCGATGGCGGGACCAGAAAGAGAACTGTTACGAAGCTTGAGAGAACAAGCAGAGGTATTCGTCCGTGGATCATTTCCGCCTCCATGGTCCAATAGGGTTTCGCCTAGTTTCTCCCGCGCGGGAATGACACACTAAACGCAAAACCTCATTCACATCCAGTCTCGATTTTTGACTTTGAGCCAACGGCGTTGATCTCTTCGAGAAAACTGTTCAGTTGCACGGTGGCATCAGTCTAACTGGCTCCACTGTCTAAATTCTAGCAGTCCCAATCTCGTCAGCGTGTCCAGATAAGGCCGGCCGCTCTTTTCATGACGTCCGGACAACCGGTAGTATTCATAGACGAGCTCCGGCAGCCATTTGGCGATGGTGAAGCCCTTGTATTTGCCGTCGGGAATAGGCTCGAGAAACCTGGGCCCGACGTCTTGCCAGTCGTGCTCCGCGATCCAGCCTCTTTGGGTTCCGAAGACACTTTGCAGAATCATCGACCGATGTCCGGCATCCAGCATTTCATCAAGACTAACGTCCCAGCCGGTGGTGGCGTTCAACGAATCCACCATGCTGTTTAGCCCATCGGGCATCTTGTCGTTCAGCGCGAACCAACAGGCGCCCATCAAGCCGCAGGCCTGGCGAAATTCCTCGGTCAGCAGGTGGGAGCGCGTCCAACCGTCCGGCTGCTGCATATCGAGGGGGCCCCATTTTTCGCGATAGGCGAGGTCAGGCGGCGGTTCGGTGCCACCGGCGCCTTGAGGTTTCATGCCGCCGCTGGCGACCAGTTCACGCAGCATCTGGCTCAGCAGCGGGCGCCACTCATGCTGCGCCGGCGTTCCGCCCTTGGTGTGGACGACCCAATTCTTTGCCTCGCCGCCCAACGCTTCCGCCAATTCTTTCGGCCCGTCGGCGAGAATATTGCCGAGCCAGGTTTGGCGCCGCGCGCAGCGTTCCAATAAGGTCTCCGCGGCTTCGAGATTGCCCCATTCCAACTTAAGCCCATCGGTGCGATCGGGGCCCAGCACGCCTTTTTCCCAGGCCTCGAAGGCCAAGCCGGCGCCGCAGGCATAGTGGCTGCACTCGATGCCCAGATCATTGATGCGCTCGGAGAGATAGAGGACATCGTTGCCCTTGAAGCCAAGATTGTAGAAAGTATCCTGCCACTCGCTGCCGGCGTTGAAGTGGCCAATCTTTCCAGTGTGGCGCCCTTCGCCGATCTCCACGTCCCAGGGACACATGCGCGGGCATTGAAAGCAGGGACGCAGCACGACTCGGTTCTGATCCAGGCCGCGGGCTTCATCGGTGATGATCGTGGTGCGCCAATTGAGCCGGGTAATAGCGCCCCAGGCCTCCCCATGACCGACGCTCTTCTTTTTTTGCGCAACGCTGTAAACGCGGGGCTGCAGCGCCTTTCGCCAGCGCAAGCCGGCGTCGATCAGATCCTGTTTGCGAGCGACTCGTGGCCGCCGCGTACCCCAGGCGACAATGGCCTTGAGCTTCTTTGAGCCCATCACCGCGCCCAGGCCATGAGCGGCGGTGTGATTATAGTCGTTGACGAACATGGCGGCGCGAATGAGATTCTCCCCCGCCGGCCCGATGCAACCGACGCGGGCGTCTTGATGGCCCGCTTCGGCCCGCAATATTTCTTCGCTGTCTCTGACCCCTTTGCCCCAAACTTTGCCGGCATCCCGCAGCTCGACTTTGTCTTCGCCGACGTAAAGATAAACCGGTTGCTGAGCCGCCCCGGTGATGATGACGCCGTCATAACCGGCGGCCTTGATCGAGGCGCCGAAATAGCCGCTGGTGGCGGCGCGGCCGAGGGTGTAGCGCGTCGCCGGACTGAGGTAGACGAAGCACGTCTTGGTTCCTCCCGGAGTGAAACCGGTTCCGGTTACCGGCCCGGTCATGCCGACGATAACATTCTTCGCGTCATAGGGGTCGATGTTGAGCGGCAGTTCGTTGAGGAGAACGTATTCTGCGAACAGTTGGCCGCCCCAATATTTGCGCAGAAGCGGTTCTTCGGGGAGATTCAAATCAGTGAGTTTCCCCGTGGTCAGATCGACGCGCAAGATCTTGCCCATGTAGCCGCCGGGCAGTCGACTCTGCCGCTGGGACGGAAAAAAGTTTGCGTATTCCGGATTAGACGTCGACATTCGGGTGCCTCATTACACGCTTCTTGTTCAAGTCGTTCCAGCCGTTCAAAACGTTCAAACCCTCTCGCTAAGTCTCCCCCGTCGCGGGGAAGAATAAAAGAGGGGGCTTCAACGGCTTGAACATTTTGAACTATACTCCGCTTACGGAAATAGTTCGCATTTCCCGGTGCCGGCTTGGCGATCCCAACGGGCCTCAAGACTACAGAAATAATTCCATGCTCTTTGCGCG
>DAIRFP010000154.1:0-12113 GCA_036794995.1 Thermodesulfobacteriota bacterium
TTGTTCATCTAAAATGCGGCCACTTGGACTTGGTTGCTCGAGCTGGAAGAGACCTTGCGCCGCTGCAAGGAGAGACGATCGGATTAAATGTAATTCCCGATCGAATCCACTTTTTTCAAGGCGGAGGCCGAGTTGAACCCTAAAGATGTGCTTTGGAGGTTCGCAATGCGTTTGCCTTTGCTTTGCCCAGGGCTCACAGTTTCCATCCTGTGCTTGCTTTCGCATCCGGCCATTGGAGCGGAGTTGGATGTGGCTGCGAAGGCCGCCGTGCTGATGGAAATGCGCACGGGAAAGATCTTGTGGGAGAAAAATCAAAGGGCGCCGCGACCGCCGGCCAGCACGGCGAAGATCTTGACCGCATTGGTCACCCTCGATCGGATGCCACTGAACGAGATCGTCACGGTTTCGATCACGGCCACCGCACACAAAAGCTCTGCCGTTGCCCTCAAGAACGGCGAGCGTCTGGCCGTTCAGGATCTGCTCTATGCCTTACTCCTACAATCCAATAACGATGCCGCCATGGCTCTGGCTTCACGGATTAGCGGATCAACGCCCAAGTTCGTTCAAATCCTAAATCAGAAGGCCCACGGTCTCGGCGCCCTTCATTCTAAATTCTTCAATCCCACCGGCCTGCCTCATCCCGGTCAGGTAACTACGGCGCGTGACCTCGCGTTGATCACGAAGGCAGCGCTGGCGAACCCGGAGTTTCGGCGGATCGTCGCAACCAAGAGCTATTCCTGGAAAAGCTCGAAATGGGAGGGTGCGCTCAACAACTCCAACGAGCTGCTAAACACCTATGACGGCGCTATTGGGGTCAAAACAGGAAATACCAGGGAAGCGGGTTACTGCCTCGTGGCGGCCGCACAGCGAGGCGACCAAACTTTAATCGCCGTGATCTTGGGAGGCCAAGAGAAGCATGTGTGGCAAGACGCCAAAACACTGCTCGACTACGGCTTCAAGAGCTCGACAAACGCTCCGCCCGACGGCAGACCTTTAACTGTCCGCTGATGTCATCATTATCCCTTGTCAGAGTTCGAGCCAACGTGATATCGAGTCAACCATGCCAGGAGGTCTGAAACTATGAAGATCATCAATCGCGATCTCTCGCCGGAGAAAGACGGCATCCCCGGATATATCGCCCACCCGGGCCGCAAGGAACCGGGGCCCGGTGTGCTGATCGTGCACCACCACTTTGGGGTTACAGGAAATATGAAGGTCAACGTCTGTAACTTCGCGAAGCTCGGTTATACGACAATCGTACCTGATCTCTATAAGATGCTCGGTGAATCTGACGGTGTGCACGAAGCGCAAAAGAAAACCACCGACGGACAATTCCTCGAAGTGCTTAACCAAAGCTGGCGTTATTTAACGACCAGACCCGAAGTCGACAGCAAGCGGTGCGCCGTGGTTGGCTACTGCATGGGTGGACGCATCGGCATTCATTTCGTCGCCGCGACTCCCAGTGTGCGGGCCTTCGTCGGCTATTATCCATCAGTCCGCGAGGAAGGACCGAGTCAGTTGAGACCACGCCATCCCAATGACGCGGTCAAGGATTTCAAATGCCCGTCACAAATATTTTTCGGCGCGCAGGATCACGTAGCCAGTATACCGGTGCAGCAACAGTTAATGACGAGTTGGCAATCTAACGGCCAACCGCTGGATTGGCACTTCTTCCACCGCGCCGGCCACGGATTTGCCATGGCCGATGGTGAGTGCTACGACCCTGTCCTGGCCGAATCGGCCTGGGGCCTCACGGCGAATTTCTTAGCGCGTGAGCTGGAGAACGAGTAGTTTGTAGGTTGCTTCTGGACGATTGCGAATACGCAGAATCATCAGCTTTGGACATTCGGCGCCAACGCCGCGCCTGTGCTACGGTGCCGGGCGCGGTTGATCCGATTTGATTTTGCAGATTCCACTGATCAACTCCACTTCGGGCTCCGTCACGAATAGGCAGTCGGATAGGATCTTCTGTTCTTGGTTGTAGGCCTTTTGCCGCGCATTGAACTCGCTCACGAGTTGCTTCAACCTGGATTCGTCTGTTTTTGCCAACGAGTAGACCAGATAGGTCGTTGGACCGCCGCAGGGTTTTGATCCGAATGCAACGAGCTTACATTGCGCAGCTTCCGTCGCCGCAGGCTCACCGATCTCCGCCTCGATCATTTGCCGGAGCTCCCGCATCCGCGCTGAATCACTCTGCTGCGCCGCATTACTCGGAGGAAAAAACATTCCACACGAGAAGAACTCAGCGATCATTACGCCTGCCACGGCTCCGGTTAGGCCTATCCATAAGGATGACGTCAATGCTATTTTGCGCATGGATTAGACTCCTCCGATTCAGCCTTGCCCAAATGTCGCGCCACCGGAGACCAGATAGTGGTCCTCTTCCGGTGTGGATTGACGATCGAGCACTCGGTTCCGATGCGGGAAGCGGCCGAACCGTTCTATGATCTCCAGATGCTGACGGGCAAAGCCAAGAAACCCACGCAGTAAATCCCGCCACTCTCCTTGCGCGGCTTCAGTGACACTCTCAAACAGTGACACCCCTTCGTATTGAACCGTCAACGATTCGCTGTGTTGATAAGGCATGAGCAGGAAGGCTTGCTCGATGGGCTGGAGCTTTTCCAGATATCCCGACGTGACGCCACGCTGGCTCACTTGCAATGCGCGGTCATCGTAGGCAAAGGCTTCGGCACGGCCGCGGAATAAACTGCGGGGTAGCTGATCAAAAACAATCACCAACGCAAGGCAGGACTGGGGCGATCCCTTCCATATCTCAAGCTCGCCTCTAGCGGCACGCTCCAAGAAGAGGCCGCAGCGCTGGCGCAAAAACTCATCTTGCTCGGCGCTCGGCTCGAACCACAATCGCGATTGATCCGCGACCCGGCGAGAATCCGAACCGCAATCAGCAAACCAGATATCCAGCGATTCTGCAGCCTCAGGGTACATAAGAATCTTCGGTTAACGATTCATTCTTGAGCTGGACGTTGGCAATAATTTCGAGTTCGGTGCTTGTCGTTGACACCAACTATTCCATCCCGTGGTCGAAGGCAGTGGCCAGGAACGTCCCGGGAGACTATTTCAAAGAAGCCGGTAGATGAAATTCGCGGCTTCGGCCCGTTCTTCCCAGCCCGCTTTGACATAGAATTGCCGCATGTAGGACTCGCGATTGCGCAAGTTGATCAAGGAAAGGCGTGCGCAACCGCGGGCCCGCGCCTCAGTCTTGATTTCTTCCAGCAGCTTCCGACCCAGACCTTCTCCGCGCGCAGATTCGCGGACGAACAGTTCGGAAACATTTCCCTCCGGTCCCTGCAAGAAAAGATAAGGCAACCAGTGTACCGAGCCATACCCGACAATCTTCCCGTCGGATGATGCGGCGACAAAAATCGAGTGGCTGTTATCAGCAAAGCATTGCTCGATGTGGAGTCGCACCCGCCGGCTCGCCACGTCGAGGGGCTCATGCTTGAAAGCTTCGAACCACCCTATCTCCCTCAACAGTTCGGCAAGTAACTGCGCGTCTTGGGCGTTAGCCTTTCTGATTTGTACCGTCATGGGGACTCCATAAGCGCCGATCCACGTTGCCCACCAGCTGGTTGAAATACACCGGAACTTTCGTTTCAAAAGTGAGCCGCGTGCCGCTGAACGGGTGTTTGAAGGAAATCGATCTCGCATGGAGCGCTAAACGTAGGTGGCCTCTATCCCCTTTTCCATATTTCTCGTCGCCGACGACAGCATGTCCGATGCCGGCGAGATGTACGCGTATCTGGTGTTTCCTGCCCGTCAATAGATCAACTTCCAGCAAAGCTAAGTCCTTCGTCTGCTTGAGCACTTTATACGCCGTGCGGGCCAATTTTCCTTTTGTCGTGTCGGATGTGGAGTACACGACGCGGGCTTTGTTCTCCGCCAGGTATGTACTAATAGTCTCCGCCTTCCTGTCACACTGACCATGAACGACTGCGAGATACTTCTTCTCCGTTTCTCGCCACTGATCCTGCAAACAGAGCTTCGCCTCAATGTTCTTCGCGAAGATGAGTATCCCTGAGGTTTCCCGGTCCAATCGGTGAACGATGAAAATGCGGTTTCGCGACTTGCTGTAACCCTTGCGGACATAGTCGGTCAGAATGAAGTAAGCCGTTCGTGTTTTGTCCGAATCTGTACCCATGGTCAAAAGGCCCGCCGGTTTATCTACCACAAGAATGTCTCTGTCTTCGTGCAATAGCACGAGTCCTCTCGGCAGGAACTTGGTGCTCGGATTGGAATGTTTATGCATAACGAGCATTGCGGGGCATCTGCGCAAGCCGCTCAAGTTTCCTCTGTAACTTAGCGTCTAGGTAGATTAGGTAGTCGCAACTCAGCCCCTTTCCGGTAGAACTTTCCTCGTACTCCTTTGGAGAAATCGTATTGTCGTTTCACGGTTTGTCCACTGCGCCAGTATCACACAGAACATCGAGTGATTCACAAGTCAAAAGACCTATCGGACTCGGTTTACTCAGAAGCTCCGCTGTTTCTCAAACCACCTGCCCCGCCGCATGCCCAGAGGCCCAGGCCCATTGGAAATTGAATCCGCCCAGGTGGCCGGTCACATCGACAACCTCGCCGATGAAATAGAGACCCCGCACCTTCTTCGACGCCATTGTCGCCGACGAAAGCTCGTCGGTGTCAACCCCACCAACCGTGACCTCCGCGGTGCGATACCCTTCCGTGCCGCTGGGGCGAAACACCCAGCGCTGCAGGCGCTCGGCGATCGCCTGCAATTCCGGCGCGCGATATTGGCGCAGCGGCCGGCTGTCTAACCCTAGCTCGCATAGACGCTGCGCCAGCCGCTTGGGAAACAATTCGCCGAGCGCCGTCTTGAGCTCGGCGTCGGGGCGGTTACGTTGCCGATCCGCCAGCCATTCAAATACATCTCTTCCTGGCAAGAGGTTCACTCGGAGATCCTCGCCCGGCTGCCAATAGGAAGATATCTGCAGGATCGCCGGGCCGCTGATGCCACGATGGGTGAAAAGCATGGGGCCGGCAAAGCGGGGGCCGTTGGAGCCGACCTCAACCGGAAATCCGATACCGCTTAGATCACGATACCGGGGCGAGTCACTGTCGCTGAAGGTCAATGGTACCAGACCCGCCCGCGTGGGCACGATGCTGTGATCGAACTGTTTGGCGAGGTCATAGCCAAAGCCGGTGGCGCCCATTTTCGGGATCGACAAACCGCCGCTGGCAACCACCAATGCGTCCGTATCAACCAGACCCCGGTTGGACTCCAACGCGAATCGGTCGCCGGTTTTTTCCACTCCGCTGACCACGCAATCCACTTCGATGCGGACGCCGGCTTGCCGGCATTCCTCCACCAGCATCTCTACGACCAGCTTCGCGGACAGGTCGCAGAACAATTGTCCGAGTGCTTTCTCGTGATAGGCAATGCCGTGGTGTTCCACCAGCCTGATAAAATCCTCCGGGCGATAGCGGGCCAACGCGGACTTACAGAAATGCGCGTTGGCAGAAATAAAGTTTTCCGGCGCGACCTGCAGGTTGGTGAAGTTGCAGCGCCCGCCGCCGGAGATCAGAATCTTTTTGCCGACTTGATCGCTGCGCTCGATGACCAGTACGCTCCGGCCGCGCTTGCCGGCCTCGATGGCGCACATCAAGCCGGCGGCACCGCCACCGACGATAACCACATCATAGCGAGTCATTAATCAGAAAGGGTAAGGGAAGGACGTGGGTTTATCCAGTGCGGACTGGCACGCGATCAAAAGAGTTTCAACTGGAAGCACTTCTTAACCGGCGCCAAACGGGTGATCGATCACGAAAAGCCAGTTGCCATCGCTCTGTCGCCAGATGACTTCAACGCTATGCCCTTGGATTTCGAGAGGCTTGCCGTCGGGGCCGGTGCCGGCAAGCCGCCAATGCGCTCTCAACAAGGCAACGTCGCCGGCCTCAATAACATCGACAGTGTACATCTTCATGGTTCCCCGCAGCGCGAGAAACGACTGCAAAACTCCGCCGATAGCTTCCCGACCAACGATGACCTAACCTGTTTGAGGCACCACACGCGCTTCCCGCTCATAAAGCGCCAGGAGCGCCGATAAATCGCCGGCGGTGAAAGCCTCGTGAACAGCCGATGGGTATCCTGTGGTTTGCCGATGGCCATTGTTGCCTCAGATCACACCCTTCTCCTTCAGCTCATCCATCCTCTTCTGGTCGTAACCGAGAGACTGCAAAAACTCACTGTTGTGCTCGCCGAGATCCGGCGGCGGCGCGGGATGTTGGCTCTTATCATCGCTGTATTCCACCGGGAACTTCACGGTTTTGATGGTCGGCTTGTTTTTCCGCTCGATTTGAATCTCCAAACCCATGTGTTGGATCTGCGGGTCTTGAAACACTTCCGCCAGGTTGTAGACCGGCGTGTAGGGCACGTCATTGGCTTCGAGTTGTTCCATCCAGTAAGCGCGCGGCTTCTCCCTGAAAAGTTCCGCGAAGGTCTTACTCAGCTCGTCATAGTTTTTGCGCCGGTTCGGCCGCGTGTTGAAGCGCGAATCTTCGATCAGTTCCGGACGGCCAACCGAGTTGCACAAACCTTCCCAGAATTTCTGCGGCGACGACAGATGGATGGCGAAGGGCAAACCGTCCGAACCAGAGAAGGCATAAGTCTGAGACTGTCGTGGACGGGTGTAAGGGCCCGGCGGTCGCCCGTGGGCAAGGGTTTCGGTTGCCGGTGCGGTCAGAAAACCGAGCACTGCGCCGGCCATCGTCGCATCGACCTGTTGGCCTTTGCCGGTCTGTGCCCGCGCTACTACCGCACCCAGCACACCGAGGGCCGAGTAGAGCCCGCTCAAATGGTCTGCATAAGCCGGCCCGATGGGGCGGGGATCTTTGGGATCCATTAGCACGCTCAACATCCCGCCCAGTCCCTGTCCGACGGTGTCATAGGCCGGCCGATGGACGTAGGGTCCGGTCGGACCGGTACCGGTGATGGAGCAGCAGATAATCCGCTGGTTTATTTTTTTCAGGGTCTCATAATCGATCCCCAACTTTTTCGTAACGCCTGGCCGGTAATTCTCTATGATTACGTCGGCGTCTTTTACCAGTCCGTAGAAGATTTCCTGCCCCTCGGGAGTTTGGAGATTCAAGGTCACGCTCTTCTTGCCCCGGTTGAATGCCCAAAAGTTCGGCTGGTCACCGCCCAGATCCCAACCGCGAAATGGATCGCCGCCCTTGGGATTCTCAACCTTGATAACCTCGGCGCCCATGTCCGCAAGCAGTACCGCCGCGTAGGGTCCCGAGATAAAATTGCCAAGCTCCAAAATTCTGATGCCTTCTAAAACGCCCTTCATGCTTTTCTCCTTAATAGGTTGTTCTGGGTTTTCTGTGGAGAAGTATTCACCACAGAGTTCGCAGAGATCGGAGAATTTTTTAGCCAAGAACTCTTTACTCCGCGCCCTCCGCGCCTCAGCCTTGAAAACTGTGGCTGATCCGTCCTTTGGCGGATCCGCGGTGCAACCCCCGAGCCCTGCTTCACAGGAAGGCCTGAAGACCCAATTTTTTATTCATCTTACTGGCTAACACCCGTCACCTTCTCCTATCACACATGGACAGGCACTCCTAATTCAGATAATGGAGTTAGCAAATCTTCGAACGTTAAGGAAGAACCTATGCCTAATTCACCGCCCGTCACTGACACGCTGGCCCGCTTTGTCGCTGCAGCAGATTTTTCGACTCTTTCCGACAAAGTTCTCACCAACTCCAAAATGCATATCCTCGACACTCTCGGCGCCGCGTTGGTGGGAGCTTCAACCGACACTGCGGCCATCGCTTTCGATTACTGCAAACGAGTAAGCGATAGCGCCGAGGCGACCATCTGGGGAATACGCCAAAAATCCTCGGCGCCCATGGCGGCGTTTGCCAACGGGCTTCTCGGCCACGCCATCGACTTCGACGACTGGGACGCCTTCATCCATGCGGGTCATCCGACTTGCATGGTGACCGCAGCCGCGTTGAGCCTGGGTGAAGTCATCGGCTCCTCCGGAAAGGATTTACTGAAAGCCTACGCGTTGGGGATCGAAGTACTTACCAAGATCGCTGCCAACGCGCCCAATGTTCAAGACCGCGGCTTTCACAGTACGCCGGTCTTGGGCAGCATCGGTGCCGCCATCGCTTGTGCCAGCCTGATGCGACTCGACCCGGAGAAGATCAAAGCAGCCCTGGGCATTACCGCCTCGGGGGCGGGCGGCATCCATCGCCAGCAAGGCTCCATGGTCAAGCCTTTTCACGCCGCCAACGCGGCGCGCAACGCCGTGGAAGCCGTCCTGCTGGCTGAAAAGAGCTTCACGGCCGACGCCGCCATCATCGAAGCGCCGCGAGGATTCTGTGACACTTTCTTCGGTCCCGGAACCTGCGATTACGAAAAAATGATCGCCGGTCTCGGCCAGCCTTACTTTTTGGAGTCCCCGGGCCTGGGCCTCAAACTTCATCCGTGCAGCGCGCCGCAATTTCTCGCCGCCGACGCCGCCCTGCACCTGAAGCGAGAACACAACATTCGCTTCGCCGACGTGGCGAAGATGGAGGTGAGCATCCCGCCGCTGCGCTACCAGCGCCATTATCATGCTGAAGTGAAAACCGGCCTGCGCGGCAAATTCGCCATCAATTACGTCGTTGCCCTCGCTTTTCTCGACGGCAAATTGGCAATCGACACTTTCACCGACGCCAAAGCCAACGAGCCTGAAGTGCAGGATGCGCTGGGCAAAGTTCAGGTGATCGTCGATGAAACCATTCCCGAGCCCGGCCCTTACTGCCCCGTCAGCGTCGAACTGAAGGACGGGAGCCGTTTTACCTACACGGCGAGGATCGCCAAGGGCCATCCCGAGAATCCGATGACGGAAGCAGAAGTTTTGGATAAGTTTCGGAGCAATGCCAAACAAGCCCTCTCGCCGCAGACGTCTGAAGCAGTCATCGCCAAGATGCGCAATCTGGAAACCGTCGAGAATGTAAGAGAACTGGTCGCCCTTTTGGCAACTTAGATTCTTACCTTTGAAATGTTCAACGCAACACTTTCAGAAGATTTATCGTGCCGAGCCCCAAGCGCGCAAAGTAACGGGCCTTGTCATTTCGACCGAAGGAGAAATCTTTCTTAGCTCCCTCGAATTCTCTCGGGATGACGGGCCGAGGCCCGTCACTTGGCGCTTTTGCCCTTCGACCCTGCTCAGGGTGGTGAGTTTATCGAACCACGTCTTTGCGGGAGTCACAGATGTTTCCGATTGACCGTAGCGAGCCAGGACTAGGCGTGGTCACCTGCGGTGAATAACACCAATATTCGCCGCACAACATGCGGTCAATATCCTTGACCATGCGGCGATTGATTGTTCCTCTAACAACCCTTGTGCGCATTGGACATGCCAAAATAACTGCGATAAGTGAGACTTTCGATTCAGTGATTTCGCTTTCGCGACGGAGGTTCCCTTGTCCACCGACAGACCTTTAGCTCCACTGTTCGAAGCCGACCGTCTTGCCATTATCGGCGCCAGCGACCGGAATCATTACGCTGTCAATATATTCAAAAATTTGCAGGCCATGGGCTTCGATTCATCCCGCATCGTGCCGATCAACCCCAGCCGCCCGGAAGTTTTCGGACTGAAAGCGTATCCAAGCATTCTCGATGTTCCGGGTGAGATTCCCTTGGCCGTCATCGCCGTCAATAACAAGGCGGTGGCATCGGTCGTTCAAGAGGCGGGGGAAAAAGGCGTCAAGGCGGGAGTCATTTTCGCCGACGGCTTCGCCGAGGGCGGCGATATCGGAAAGCAGTTGCAGCAGGAGTTGACCGACGCCGCCAAAGCGGCGGGAATAAAACTGCTGGGACCCAATTGCATGGGGTTCGTTTCGGTCCGCGCCAAGCTCGGCATCTGGGGCGGCGAACTACCAAAAAATCTCCGCCCGGGTAACATCGGCTGCATCTTTCAGAGCAGCGGCATGATGAATCTGCTGATCAACGCCGGCGCCAAACGCGACCTCGGATTTCATGTCTGCGCCAGCGGCGGCAACGAAATTATTCTCAACGCCGCCGATTATCTCGACTATCAAGCAGAGTGTCCCGAGATCGACGTGATCGCCACTTACATCGAAGCGGCACCCAAGGAACCTCGCCGTTTCGCCGCCGCCCTTGATCGAGCGGTTGCCAATGGCAAGGCCGTCCTGGTGCTGCGGGCGGGCCGCACCGAGCGGGCGAAACGTAATGTCATCGCCCATACAGGGCAGCTCGCCGGCTCCGCCGCCGTGTGGGATGCGTTTTTCGAACAACATGGCGCCATCATTGTCAACGATCTCGACGATCTCATCGATACGACGGCGTTGTTCGCCGGCGCAAAGATGCGACCGGATAAACATGACCGCGGCGTCGGACTAATGACCATTTCCGGCGGCGACTGTACCCTGCTCTGTGACATCGCCGATCAGGAAGGAATGGCTGTGCCGGAGTTGAGCCCGGAGACCCAGAAAGTTCTGGTCGACAGTCTGGACAAACCGACCTTGCTGGGAAATCCGCTCGATGTCGAAGATCTACAGCGGATCAACCCCGAAGGCTTCGATCAGTGCTTGGAGAAGTTTTTTCAAGAACCGAAGTTCGACATGGTCGGCGTGCGCTTGAATCTACCCCAGACCCTGACTCCTTCGTCGGAGAAGCTCTATCAACAGATCTCCGACTTGAGTGGTGCCAACGATAAGCGAGTGTTCGTGCTCACCCGCGCCACCGAACCGCCAGCGGATGTTTGGTACCAGCGGCTTAACAGCCTGGGGCTGACGTTTACCGGCGATTACCGCAAATCGTTACGTGCCGTGAGCCGTCTGCGCAGGAACGAACGCGACCGCGCCATCGGCCGGTTCGCCGCCGCCACGCGGGCCGGCAATGCTCCGGCTCAAGTTCAATTCAAAAGTGGAGTTCTGTCTTACGGCGCAACCGAAAAGTTGCTTGAATCCTATGGTATTCCACTGGCGCCGGCTGCGCTGGTGCAGTCAGCTCAGGAAGCCGCACAAGCGGCGGATAAACTCGGCTACCCGTGTGTGTTGAAAGTCGCCTCCGTTGACATTCCCCATAAGACAGAATTTGGCGCTCTCAAGCTGGGCTTGGAAAACGAAGCTGCCGTCCGCAAGGCCTACGATGAGATGATGTCTCGCATACGCGCAGCCAAGCCCGACGCCGATATCGAAGGCGTGCTGGTCCAACAGGAGATCAAGGGCGTCGAGTGCCTGCTCGGCATTTCGCGCGACGAACAGCTTGGGCCAACTCTGGTGATGGGGCTGGGTGGTATTTTCGTCGAGATCTTGGCCGACGTCGCGATTCGCATTCCGCCCATCGACGCCGCCGAAGCGCGGCGCGCTTTGGAGAATCTCAAAGGCGCGAAAGTATTCGCCGGCGCCCGCGGCGCACCGCCCGCGGATGTCGACGCGCTCGCCGAAATGGCTGCCCGGCTTTCCTGGCTCGCCTATGACCGGCGCGATCATATCGCCGAGTTGGACCTCAATCCCGTCGTCGTTCTGCCGAAAGGGCAAGGCGCGTTTGCCGTCGATGCGCTACTGATAGCACGCAACCCTTAACCGGTCGGACAATTTCAGCCTGAATTTTCGTCAATCTGGAACGATATCATCCGCGCGAATCTACGCCGGGACGCGTGATTGACCACGCCATTTGCAGGAGGCCGCGGGATGGTGATAGTGAAGTTTCCCATGATCGCCAAAATCTTTTCGCGCAAGATTATGACTCTGGCAGCTATTCTAAGCTTGATTCTCATAACGGTTACTCAAGTCCAAGCTCAGCCCGCTCCCTACTATCAGGGCAAGACTATTCGGCTTATCGTCGGATCGCCCACTGGCGGACTCTATGACCAGTACGCGCGCATCCTCGCGCGCGCCATGCCGCGACACATTCCAGGAAATCCCGAAATCATCGTCCAGAACATGCCCGGCGGAGGCTCCTTGGTGGCGTCCAACTACGTCTACGGTCTGGCAAAGCCGGACGGATTGACCATCGGCATGGTGGGTAGCGGCGTCTATTTGGATCAACTCTTGGGCCGCAATGAAGTGAAGTACGACGTACGCAGGTTCGTTTGGCTCGGCAGCGTCGATCAAAGAGACCT
>DAIRFP010000396.1:0-2991 GCA_036794995.1 Thermodesulfobacteriota bacterium
AGCTGCCCGATTCTCGTTTGAGTAGTCCGATCTGCTAATTTTTCGCAACCAGACGGGTGACGTTTGCGATTGGGTGTCGTCTAACAGTTGATAAGGCGGGAGTTGTTTATGAAAAGACTTATCCTTGCGGTTTGTCTGGTCCTTGGGTCAAGCAGTCCGGTCCTTGCCCAAACCAACTATTACCAGGGGAAACAAATCAAAGTCATAGTTGGTTTTACCACCGGCGGCTTTTATGACCGCTGGGCGAGGCTATTGTCCCGGTACATGCCCAAACATATACCCGGCAACCCGGAAATGATCGTGCAAAACATGCCCGGCGCCGGATCGGTGGTCGCGACCAACTACGTTTACAGCGTGGCCAAACCGGACGGTCTCACCATTGGTTTTCCCAGCAACGGTATATATCTCGACCAGTTAGTGGGCCGGCCCGAGGTTAAGTTCGACATTCGCAAGTTCACCTGGATCGGCTCACCGGTCAAAGAGCCGATGATTTTCTACATTCGGACCGATGCTCCATTCAAAACAATCTTGGACGTAAAAAATGCTAAAGAACCGCCTAAATGCGGCTCCACGGGCACCGTCAGCACAGATTTTATCTTGGCTCGATTGCTCGAAGAGACACTGCCGCCGCTGAAAATCAATACCGTTTTAGGCTACCCCGGCGGCTCTGAGATCGATCTTGCGGTAGAAAAAGGCGAAGTGATTTGCCGCGGCATGACCGCTTCGCCCTACTTTGGCCGCGAGCCGTTTATCTCCTGGGAGAAGAAGAAATTTGTTCGCATCCTGCTGTTCACCGGTGAAAAGCGCGACGAAAGAATCCCAGACGTACCCACCCTTCGCGAAATTTTCGACCGGGAAAAGGTTCCTGAAACCAGTCGCCGCGTGGCCGAAGTGATTTTGGCCGCCGAATCCTTCGGCCGGCCCATTTTCGCCGGTCCGGGCACACCGGTGGAACACACCAAGCAACTCCGCAGTGGGTTTGAGCAGGCGCTGAAGGACCCCGAGCTTTTGGCCGAAGCAAAAAAAGCGCGGATGGACGTCGATCCGGAGAGCGGCGATATCCTCGAGAAGCTGGCAAACCGGATATTGGATCAACCACCAGACGTCATCGCTCGGGTGAAAAAGATACTGAGCAACTAAGCGTGTCTCTTGAATGATATTTTAATGCTGATAATAAATGATGAAAAATTTCTCCGGAGGCTCCCTGAATGAAGAAAGCTTTTCTCGGTCTGTTGATTCTCTCGCTCTTGATCGCAAGCAGCCGCGCCCAGGCGCAGCAGGACTTTTACCAAGGCAAAACCATCACTATCATCGTCGGCACCAAGGCCGGCGACGCCTATGATTTGTATCCCCGGATGCTGGCGGAATTTATGCCGAAATACATCCCTGGGAATCCCAATATTATCATCCAGAACGTGCCCGGCGCCGCCTCGATGATCGCCGCCAATCAGGTCTATAACGTCGCCAAACCGGACGGCTTGACTATCGGCGCCATCTATCCGGCGCTTTATTTCGAGCAGCTCACGAAGAAAGCGGAAGTCAAATTCGACTGGACCAAGTTCGGCTGGGTCGGCAACCCGGTGACCTCCAATCATCTCTTGTACATGCGCTCGGATGCGCCGTATAAATCGATGGACGATATCCGCAATGCATCCGCGGCGCCCAAGTGCGGCTCCAACGGCATCACCTCGACGGGCTACTACTTGCCCAAACTCATGGAAGAAACCCTCGGCACGAAATTCGACATCGTTTTGGGCTATCAGTCCGGGCAGGACGTGGATCTCGCCGTCGAGCGCGGCGAAGTCGTTTGCCGCGCCTTTACGATCACCGCCTATTTCGCCCGCGAGCCTTTCATCTCCTGGCGCAAGCGTGGGTTCGTCAACACCTTGATGCAGAGCGGCGCCAAGCGGGACTCCAGACTCAAGGACGCGCCAACGATTCATGAGCTGATGGATAAATACAAAACCACGGCAGAAGGCAGAAGCCTGGCGAAAGTTGTTTTGTCCGCCGGAGAGTTTGGCCGGCCCCTGGTTGTCCCTCCCGGCCTGCCGGCTGACCGGCTTAAGATTTTGCGCGACGCCTTCGACAAGTCGGTCAACGATCCGGCATTGATGGCGGCCGCCGAGAAACGCCGCCTGGAAATGGATCCAGCCACCGGCGCCGAACTCGAATCGTTGGCGAAAGAGGTGATGGCGGCAACACCCCAAGTCGTGCAACGAATGGAAAAGTTGCTGGGCGGAAAAAAGTAGAAACCACAGGTTGCTGAAAAACTCAGTTGGCTTATGGCGTATGGCCTATAGCGTAGGTGTGGTCAAACTATATATCTATATACCCTAAGCTTTCAGCCATAGGCGGAGTTCGAGCGAGGTTGCATTGCAGCGGCCTTGGGGGGTATGCTTCGGCCAATTTGTGGCGGGAAGGAGAAACTCCATGATTCTGATTCTCGTCTTGTTGCTCACCCTTGGGTGGAGCTCGGCGCTACTTGCCCAGATCCCGTTTTACCAAGGTAAGACCATCAACATCCTCGCCGGCACCAAGGCGGGCGATGTCTACGATCTATATCCCCGGTTGCTGGCCGAATTTTGGACCAAGTATATTCCAGGCAACCCCAACATAATTGTTCAGAATGTGCCAGGCGCGGCTTCGCTCATCGCCGCCAACCAGGCGTACAACGTCTCCAAGCCCGACGGGTTAACGCTGGCAGCGATTTATCCGGCTCTCTATTTCGATCAGCTGATCAAGAGACCGGAGGTGAAATACGACTGGGCTAAATGGAACTGGCTCGGCAGTCCGGTAAAATCGAACCAGCTCCTTTACATGCGCGCCGACACGCCCTACAAGTCGATGGATGACATTCGCAAGGCGGCCACGGCCCCGAAGTGCGGCTCTACCGGTATTGCCTCTGCAGGGTACTACATACCCAAGGTTTTGGAGGAAGTACTGGGCTCCAAGTTTGATATTGTGTCAGGCTACGGGTCGGGACAGGATATT
>DAIRFP010000155.1:0-11906 GCA_036794995.1 Thermodesulfobacteriota bacterium
GATCACGGAGGTGTTGACGGAGATCGAGCCCAAAGCGACGCGCACTTTCTCACGCGTCTGGGCGTCAGCAGGGCCACAAGCGAGCAGGACTGCTACCACCAGAAGCAACGTCAAAACTCGTGCTATCGCCATCCGAAAAACCTCCTCTCCCTTGCGAGACTGTGTTGCAATGTCATCCTGAGGCGCAGCCGAAGGATCTCGTCTTATGGAGCCTATCGATAAGTCGAGGTTCTTCACTTCGTTCAGAATGACACCTCTGAGGTTGCGAGCCATTACGACGCAGTCTCTGACAGAAGAGGACAGAGGTGAAGATGCCTGATTCCTTTTATCACCCCTCACCCTTTCCCTCTCCCGCAAGGGGAGAGGGGACATAGCAGCGAACTGTCGACGAGCCAGTATCATCCCGTGGATCATATAAACTCCAAACTCCCATCACTCGTCTTCGTACTGTTCCTTCAGCTTTGCCACCACCGTAGGATCGGCCAGGGTCGTGGTATCTCCCATCACCCGGCCATCGGCGATGTCGCGCAGCAAGCGGCGCATGATCTTGCCGCTGCGGGTTTTGGGCAACTCCGCGGCGAATAGGATCTCGTCCGGCCTGGCGATAGCGCCGATCTTTTTCACCACGTGAGCCTTCAGTTCATCCACCAGATTCGTGCTGCCATCGACTCCGGCTTTGAGCGACACAAAAGCGCAGATCGCCTGACCTTTGATTTCATGCGCTTTGCCAATGACGGCCGACTCGGCCACCTTCTGGTGATCCACCAGCGCGCTTTCGACCTCCATGGTGCTGATCCGATGCCCGGCAACGTTCATGACATCGTCAACGCGGCCGAGCAACCAGAAGTAACCTTCCTTGTCTCGCTTCGCACCGTCACCCGCAAAATATTTACCCGGGAATCGGCTCCAGTAAGTTTGCACGAAACGATCCGGATCGCCGTAGATGGTCCGCATCATCGCGGGCCAAGGCTTGGTCAAAACCAGATAGCCCCCACCGCCCTTGGGAACGGACTTGCCATGCTCGTCGACAATATCCGCCTCGATCCCCGGAAACGGCATAGTCGCAGAGCCTGGTTTGAGCTTTGTGATACCCGGCAGAGGCGTGATCAAGGGATGACCGGTCTCAGTCTGCCACCAGGTGTCCATTACCGGGCAGCGTCCGCCACCGATGGTTTTGTGGTACCAGACCCAGGCTTCCGGATTGATCGGCTCGCCGACGGTGCCAAGCAGTCTCAGGCTCTTGAGGTCGTGCTTGCCGGGAAACTCCGTTCCCCAGCGCATAAACGTGCGAATCGCCGTCGGCGCGGTATGGAAAATCGTCACGCCGTACTTTTCGACGATACGCCACAAGCGGTCCTTGTCCGGCCAGTCCGGCGTTCCTTCGTACATCACCTGGGTTACGCCGTTGGCCATGGGACCGTAGACGATATGAGTGTGCCCGGTCACCCAGCCGATATCCGCCGCGCACCAGAAGATATCGTCCTCTTTCATATCGAAGATCCACTTGTTCGCCAGATGAACGCCGGTGAGATATCCGCCGGTAGTGTGGACGATGCCCTTCGGTTTTCCGGTCGTACCGCTGGTATAAAGGAGAAAAAGTATGTCCTCGCTGTCCATCTTCTCCGGCTCGCACCACAGCGGCGCATCGGCCATCAGCTCGTCCCACCAAAGGTCTCTCCCCTCTTTCATATGGGCGCCGGCTGCGGCCCCCATGCGCTTTACGACAACGACATGTGTAATCGACGGCGCATCCGTCAGCGCCTCGTCGACGTTCTTTTTGAGCGGCACGATGCTGCCGCGACGATAACCGCCGTCGGCGGTGATCAGAATTTTTGCTTGGGCATCATTGATTCGATCGCGCAAAGCCTCTGCGCTGAAGCCGCCGAACACAACGCTGTGGGGCGCGCCGATGCGGTTGCAGGCATGCATGGCGATCACCAACTCCGGCACCATGCCCAGGTAAAGGCACACGCGGTCGCCTTTCTTGACGCCGAGCTTCTTTAGCACATTGGCGAACTTATTGACCTCCCGCCAAACATCGCGGTAAGTCAGCACGCGTTCGTCGCCCGGTTCTCCTTCCCAGATGATCGCCGCTTTGTTTTTCCGTCCGCTTTTAACGTGCCGATCGAGACAATTGTAGGAGGCGTTGATCTTCCCGCCAATGAACCATTTGGCCCAGGGAGAATCCCATTCCAACACCTTTTTCCAGGGCTTGAACCATTCGAGCTCCTTGGCAGCCTTGGCCCAAAACGCTTGGGGGTTTTTGCGCGCGGAATTGAAAACGCTCGGGCTTTTCGCGTTGGCTAATTTCTTGAACTGCTTTGGCGGTGGAAAGTTTCTTTTCTCATCCAGAAGAACCTCAATGGCTTTGTCGGACATCGACGATCTCCTCCTTGCTTGAATAAACCTATGCTAAAGCGAAGCGAATTCTATTCAAGCCCTCGCCGATTGGCAAGGGCTATCGTTACGGACTCCGGCCAAGCTGCGCTGGCTGGCGCATTGACCGGCATATCGATAGAACGTATATGAATCTGTATTGGATCTCCGTTGCGCGATGAAGGAAGAAATCTTTTGTCGTTCTCTGTCGCATCGTACAATCTTCTTGCCAATGCGTATGTTCAATATACGCGCTACAAGCGCACGCCCAGAATGGTTTTAGCTCCGGCATGGCGCGTCCCTGCTTTAGTGCACCAGGTTACGAATCTGGGAACCGATGTGCTCTGTTTGCAAGAAGTCGATATGGAGACCTTCGCCGCCCTGAAGAGCCGCCTCGCCGCACTGAGCTACGAGGCACAATACGCCCGCAAGCTAGCGAACCAACCGGACGGCTGTGCGACGTTTTACCGCCGACATGACTTTGAGTTAATCGCCACCCGAGTCGTTGAATACGCCGACGGCGCGCACGGGCAGGCCAACTCCGGACACCTCGCCTTGATCTTATTATTACGCGTCGCGGGCCGTGTTGTCGGCATTGCCAACACGCACCTCAGCTGGGATCCGCCCGGCACTGCAAACAGCGCGAAGCTGGGCCACCGACAAGCGCAGCAATTATTAAACGCATGCCGAATCATGGCGCCCTCCTGCCAGGGGTGGCTCATCTGCGGCGACCTCAACGCTACCCCCGACAGTGAAATTATCGCAACGCTAGAAAGCGCAGGTTTTCAATACGCCCACGCCGGACTCGCGCAAACCTATACGTGTAAGGTCGACGCGGAGGTCAAAATGATCGATTATCTTTTTCATTCTCCGGAGTTTCGTGCCGAGCCCGAGAGCGTTGTCGCGATCTCCGATCAAACCGTACTGCCGTCCGCTGAACAACCATCCGATCACCTTCCCATCGTCTCGCGTTTTTTCTGGAAAGCATGACTCGCAGCAAACACCGACTCCCGACACGCGTAGTGTCCTGTCTCAGGAATCTGCACATAATGAGCAGCTCATTCCGCTTGAAAATCTCCCCTTCCCCTCCCTTCGACTACGCTCAGGGCATGCTTTTTCAAAGAGGGGTTGAGTCCTGCGGAGAAATTCCCCCTTTGAAAAAGGGGGACAGAGGGGGATTTGAGTTCGAGTTAAGCCGATGACATCGTTTGAAGTTTTCAAATAAATTTCTGAGACGCTAGATAAGCTTCTAACCCATCCGGCCGATCGGGAAGCTGGCGCGAATGCCGGCTTGAATACGCTGAAGCATTACGAATCCGTCTTTCAAGCGACGGCGCTCCAAAGTCGAAAGCGCGTTCAAATGGACGTTGTGATCGAGGATCTGGTTGGCTTCGAGAGCAGCCAATTGCCGGCGCAACCGGAGAAACAAAAAAAATTCAAATATTTCTCCGAGGACCGAAGTATCCTCCTGGCTGAGAACAGTGCCGGATTTCCCGGCGGCGGCCAATCGTTCCAAGGTGGACCGTTCCTGCGAGCCAGCAGCCAAAGCACCAGCGCGGGCCAGGGCGACGATGGGCACGATCCCTCCTTTCTTGATATCGACCATTCCATTGTCGCTGCGTATGCGGTTGAAAAAGCCCAGCGGTGGACCGAAGACCAGAGCGTCCTTTGTCATGTGAGCGATAAAAAGTTTTTCCGTTTTCGCACTAGCCACAATCTCTTCCACTGCAGTCAGCGAAAGTTCACCGGCCACGGGGCGAAAGTCAAAGAAAATCGCAGCATCCAGCAACGCCTGCGGCTCTGGAGTGCGCACCCAAGCGGCAAAAAGGCGGCGCCATTCTGCGAGGGGTTTGCACCATCGAGTTGCCATGAAACCGCCGGCACAGGGCGGAAAGCCGACCTGGATGAGTCCATTGACAACCTGCTCGGCCAGCGCAGCGAAATAGGCGCGCGCTGTTTCGGATTCTTCTCCGTAAATCAGCGCATTGTCCTGGTCCGTGAGCAGTGTTTGCTCGAAGCGGCCCTCGGAGCCAAAGACAATCCAGGCAAAGTCCGTCGGCGGGGGCCCGAAATCCTGCTCGGCCAATTTAACCAACCGTTTGACCAACGCATCGTTGAGGCTGGAGACGATCTGGCCGATCTGGACTGCACCGAGGCCACCGCGGAAGAGTGTCTGTACCGTGCCGGCGACCTCACGCGAGTAGTGGGCGAGCGTCGTCGGGTCTTCCACGCTGTCTAACGTGCGGCGCAAGTAAAACGCGCCGGTGGCCTCATGACGCAGCAAATCCGTGCTGCTGATCACCCCGATGATTTTTCCTTGCTCAACAAGCGCCAGATGGTGAATGTGCTCTTCGAGCATGAGATGCAGGGCTGTAAACACGGCGGCATCCGAGTCGAGCGTTTTGAGGGGGCGTGTCATCACTTGACGTACCGGTGTCTCCGGCCCCAAGCCAGCCGCTAACACACGGCCGCGCAAATCGCGGTCGGTCACAATACCCGGGGGATCATCAGCAACCAACACAGAGCCGATGAGCGCCTCGTGCATTGTCCGTGCCGCTTGCGCCACCGTGGCGCCGGGCTCAACAAAAACCGGCGGTCGCTTCACCAGATATTTCACCGGCAGGCCGAGATTGTTCTCGGGCTGAGGGAAGTCAGACGGCGGCATGCGAATTTCTCAGGACTTTGCCTTACTACGTTAAAGTTTTCGCAGCTTGCGCAAATTTTCTGACGGCTATTCCTCATGGATGCAGCACATGACAAAAGATATTCTCACCACGAAGCGCACGAGGGCCACGAAGGGTTCGGAAATTATTACATTTCAATTTCTTAACTTCGTGCTCTTCGCGACCTTCGTGGTGAAATGTCTGTTTCGATTTTGGTTACGGCTCCGGCCGCACTAAGAGAAAGACTACTATCCAGAATATTGCGGCCGGCTGATATCCGCAAGCCACTCAATGGACCGTACTTGCGACAATCTTCGTTGCAACCAAGAGGAGCACCCACAGCACACCATAGAAAATGAGCGCAACCAATCGCAGCCGGGATTCGGGTGTGCCCGGGACAAGCCATGCCCGTACCGGCCAGGTTAGCGGCGACGTAATGATCGAAAAGAACCAAAGTATCTTGCTATCGGATCTTGAGATCAAGCGTGAGAAAACGATGTGTAGCCCCAGATAGACCACTGCCACGAAGCAGAGAAACCGCACCAGCACGAGCAGCTGCAGAGCCGACTCGGTCATATCAATGGCTCAAGGAGCGAGAAGGTAGCCCTTCCCGCTCCTTGCATTTCGACGAAACTAGTGGGCACCGGCCGGCACATCGCGCCCTAGCGGATCGCCGGTGACAGCCTGCCCGCTTTTTGGATAACGCACGCTGGCCACAAGATCCTGAACTTGTTTGGGTGGCGCTTCTGTGATCAACGAGACCAGCCAGATGGTGATGAACCCTGCAGGCAGTCCGAAAACAGCCGAGGCAATCGTCTGGGTGCCAAACCAAGAGACACCGTAAAAGCGGCTGCCGATCATATAGTACGCGGTGATGCCAAGCCCGACGATCATGCCCACACACGCGCCGACCTTATTAGCTCGCTTCCACCATATCCCCATGACCAACGCCGGGAAAAACGATGCGCCGGCCAAACTGAAAGCCCATGCCACCAGCTCGACGATGATCGCGACACGGAAAGTTGCCACCCATGCGGCAATCAGGGCAGTAACCACGAGCAGTATTTTGGTGATGGTGAGCCGTTTGGTCAACGAAGCTTTGGGATCGATGACGTTGTAGTAAAGATCGTGGGAAAACGCATTGGCAATGGTCAGCAGAAGACCGTCCGCGGTGGATAGCGCAGCCGCAAGGCCCCCGGCCATCACGAGACCGGTTATGACGAACGGCAGCCCCGCCACCTCCGGCATGGACAGCACCACAAAATCCGTCGACTTGACGACGAAGTCCGCCCACTGAACAACGCCGTCGCGGTTTTTATCCACTACCTCGAATAGACCGGCGGGCGCCCACAACGTGATCCAGCGCGGCAGCTCGGCTATCTGCGTGCCGACCAACCTCGCGTAGATCATAAAACGGGCGAAGGCGGCGTAGGCCGGAGCCGTAAAGTAGAGCAGGAAGATGAAGAAAAGCGACCACGCCACTGACGTCCGCGCCGCTCTGACCGAAGGCGTAGTATAGTAACGGGTGAGAATGTGGGGCAGTCCGGCCGTGCCCACCATCAGACAGAAAGTAAGCGCTAAAAAGTTCCACATGCCGGTGCCGGTCGGCACCGTCAGGTATCGGCCGATCGTCGCGTCATCGCTCGCTGCTGGAGCGGTGGCTTGCTGGGTTGCAATCTTGGCTGCGGCTCTGAGTTTCTCCGCCTGGGGATCATCAGGGGCCAGGCTCTTGAGCTTGGCGTTGGCCTCATCGGCCTCCTGCTGCCAGAGCGCGCGAGTCTCTTTCTCCCTGGCGTCGCGCGTGATCTCAATCGCCTTGGCGTTGTTGCTCTGGAGCAACCGGCCGTAAGTGAGCTCGGGAATGGGGATGGCGAATAGCTGAAATGAGAGATAGACCACAGGGACCAAGTAAGAAACGATCAGGATGATGTACTGTGCCACCTGCGTCCAGGTGACTGATTTCATACCCCCAAGGACCGAGCAAAAAAGCACGCCGATCAAACCCACAAAGACACCGATATTGAAATCTAAACCGATAAAGCGCGAAACGATCAGGCCCACCCCGGTAACCTGGGCGATCAGATAGGTAAAGGAACATGCGATCGCGGCGACTACGCCAATGACGCGCGCAAAGTTGCCGCCGTAGCGGGCGCCGAGGAAGTCGGGAATCGTATAGGCGCCGAATTGACGCAGATACGGCCCGAGAAATACTGCCAGCAAAAGGTAACCCCCCGTCCAACCCATAACGTAAGCGAGACCGGCGAATCCCTGAGCAGACAGCGCTCCGGCCATCGAGATAAAAGACGCAGCCGACATCCAATCCGAGCCCGTGGCCATACCGTTGAACACGGCCGGCACGCCGCGGCCCGCCACATAGTACTGGTCGGGGTTGGATGTGCGCGTGATAACGCCGATGACGATGTAGATCCCGAGCGACAATCCCATGAAGATCCAACCGATCCAAGCGCTGGATAAACCAAATAACTGCTCGGCGATCCCGATCAGAATCGTGACTCCAAGAAAGCCTAGGGTATAAAAGCCAAAGATCTGGGCAAGGCTCATAAGCTCAACCCTCCTCTCTGATGCCGTATTTGATGTCCAGTTTGTTCATTAGGTAGGCATACACCGCGATTTCGATGACGAAAATCGCCAGCGATCCCTGCGCCGCCATGTAGTAACCGAGGGGAAATCCCAAAAAAGAAAATTGGTTAAGCCATCCCGCCCAGATTCCCGAGACCAGATAGGTCACGACGAACCAGATGACGAGCAAGATTGTGGTGAGGGTAATATTGTAGCGCCAGTACGCTTGCTTCTGTGCTTCCGTGAGATCCGCCATGAGCATACTCCTTCATGAGAAACTAGATTAGGTTCCTTTGGGAGAGTAGATCGTCATACCTGGGCTTACGGGCCGAGCCCTGGAGAGAATATCCGCGCCGCCGGCAAACGGGGAAAAAATCGACTAGCTCCGAAACAAAGCAAACCCATAGGGAATGCTAGAAGGCGCCTTTGCCAAAAAATGCGCGAACCGATGTCGACCTGGCCGGCACGCGGGGTGCGATTCATCTTCATGCTGCCGCTGCCCGGATAGCAAAAACTTGCACGAATTGTCAAGCGGAGTTTATGTACCGGTTGTACCAAAGTGATTATAGTCAGGCGTTAATGGCAACGTAATTACGTCAGGGTGTGGGGATAACCACCCTGACGATAACAGAAGAGAAGCAGGTAGAAGTCATAGCGGAGAATGTTTCGAGGAGAGCTGACGGTAGGTGGAAGCGGCCACGGGGTGCGGCGTGCTTTGTCAAACGGATAATTTCCATCCTTTGACTATTTGCCAGTTCTGTAGAACCGAATTTGAACTCTCTCGACCGTTGCCATCCCGTCCGAGATTGCATCATCTATGAGCGGAAGAAACGCGTCTATTTTTTCGAGAGTGTCAACGATTTCAACGACGATTGGTAAATCCATTGACAGGTCAAGAATTTTAGCCGTACGTATGCGGCTCCTCGCGCCAAATCCTTCTACTCCGCGCAAGACCGTTGCTCCTGCCAGGCCATGTTCCCTTGCGGTACGGACGATCCACTCGTAAAGAAGCATACCTGCATGCCGATCGCTTTCACCGATAAAAATCCGAAGCAAAGAACCTTCTTTTGGAAGTGTCATGCTCAACCTCCTAAGAAATGGGCCAATACGTTACCGATCCAAACAGCTATAAGCCCAAGGACCAACTGGAGTGCGATATTCATCGATGCCGCCACGAGCTGCGTTTCCCTGGCAAGAGAAAATGTTTCAAGAGCAAATGATGAGTATGTGGTAAATCCACCCAGGATTCCTATAAAGACGAAGAGGCGAACTTCAGAGGTGAAAACCGACCGAGTCTCCGCGAGTCCCGCCAGAAACCCAATCAGCAAACAACCCACGGCATTGACTGCGAGCGTGCCGAACGGAAACCATGGATTATCGAGTATCCTGTGAACCCAGGTGCTCAAAAGATATCTAAGTACTCCGCCGATGAAACTACCAATTCCAACAAATAGCATGCTTCCCATAGGTCTCCACTTCTCGCCCAAAATGAAAAACCCCTACCTCAAAAAACTTGAAGTAGGGGTTATCAATCCGCCGGACGCCGAATAGTTTAACTGGCGAACCCCATCGCCGTTAGTCGTTTACACGACTATGGGCGCAAAGAAGAGCGTCTGTCAATATCGGGAGTGACCCTGGGTGCCCAGCTCCTTGGACAAAAACGGGAGCGTTTCTTGGACTTCCCTGTGCGATCTCCGCTCAGTCATTTGTCGGGAAACTCCAATGCTGGATGGTTTATTTTCCTCTAGCGTTTTCTACAAGCTGTGTGACATTCAAAAGGCGGATGACAACGAGGATAAAAACGCCCGTTAAACAAAGATTCAAAGCGAGGCTGAGCCCGGCAAGCGAAATGCTTTCCGTGACTCCTGGAACGTCCAAGGCGCCGGTTTGCTGAAAGATCTCCAGTGACACAAGCAAGACCCCGATACCGACCTCTCCTCGCGGAAACATCCCCAAGCTAAGAGCCGCTCTCTCTCGCAATGTGGCCTCGTCGCGATAGGTTGCAAGCGGCACGCATTTGCCGACGTTCATGAGAACCGTCAGAAACATTACGTGAAGCAAAACACTGCCGATGCCCATGATGCCGAACTGAATAGGCGGAAGCGCCATTCCGGCAAGCAACATAAATGCTCCTTTGATAAACCGGTCAAGCACGTCTTCCCACTCTCGATTGTATGGATCGGGGCCCCTGGCGTCCGGATCGAATTCTTCCGAACCATGCAAATGATCCGATTTGATCATGCAACCCAAGGCAAAAGCCGGCAGCAAAACCTCCAAATGGAGATCCGTAACGTGATCGAACCCAACGCAAAGCCCCCAAACAAGCGCCGCATAGCCGCCAACCCAGACGTTGCTTGTCGGCACCCGTAACCAGTGCATCAAATAATACGCCGCCACCAACAGGCCCACGACCACCAGGCCGAGACCGAGCAATTTGAAGGTAACGCCGAGTAGCATCATCTTGAGAGGAATCATCAACAAGACAGTGTCGAGATCGTCGAAGATCGCCAAAACACGCGCTTTCTTATAAGTCCACGTCGCCGCCAGTCCCGCCGCTGCAAGCATAGTAAAGAGTATTCCGGCTGAGGTCGGCGCGGCGAAGCGGCCGATCAGCAAACTTTCCCTGGACCCGACATCAAAGAACCACCAGAAATAAGCTGCCGCCGTCAACCACGGCACGGCGGCTGCGATCATCGCCACCAGGTAGTCGACGGCATATTTCCGCGGCTGTGATTTGTCGATCTCGAACTCCATTCCCACTTGAATCATGATGTAGGCGAGGAGAATCATCGTCAGCGCGGAAATTTGCGGTTTCAAATCGTCGACCGCGGGCACCTGAGACAACACCATCCCAAGAATGAGCAAGGTACTATAGATGAGCACGCGAACCATATTGAACATTCCCTTCCCAAGAACGTCGGAGTGCCGAACCAGTCAAGCTGGAAAACTAGAGGCGCGCCGCAAGCATTCTCCAGCGGCAATGGAGGGCGCTACGGACGTTGAGATATGTTGGTTTTAAAACTTGTTGCTGTCTTAGAGGAAGGATGGCGGTGAGCGGGTTGTTCCAGTAGTGACAAAAGGCCAAAGTCGAGTATTTTGCTTTCGATCGAATTTGATAAAAGAGTAGGCGAAAGCAGCGGTAACGACAAAAGTTCCAAGCGCCAAAACGGATGCCGCCTCAGCCCGGTGCTCGTGATGCTCTAACCGTTCAGTCCCGCTTACGACACGCGGAGCACCGACAGAAAGGAAATCCTGCAACTCTTCGTAAGGCCAAGCCACCCAAAATAATAGGATAACAATAACCGGCACGAACTCTCTTCCAATCACCCGAAGTAAGCTGGAACGCTGCATCAATTTTCAAGGTTATAGCATGTAACCGATGTGATCAACCATTTTCATACTCTACTTCTGAATACTGCTCTCGTTACCGCCCAAGAAATAGCCGTCGTGCATCCGGCAACAACCTCAGGCGCCCATCTTGACGCCTTCTCCTCGATTGGGTTAGGGATCACCAAGAGTAAAATCATTAACTGAGGAGATACTTATGACACAAGTTGCCGTCGTTACAGGTGGCGCATCAGGGATTGGTCAGGCGGTAGTAGAGCGACTGGTTAAGGACGACTTTGCTGTCGTGATTCTTGACATCAATGAGGAAGGCGGTCGCCAAGTCGCCGCCGCAATCCGGGAGCGAGGCAAACAGGCGACCTTCATAGGGCTCGATGTGACCCGGGAAGCTGACGTGCAAAATGCTTTTCAAAAAATCATCTCGGATTACGGCCGGATCGATGTCCTCGTCAACGTTGCCGGCGGTAGCTTGCACAGACATAAGATTGAAGACTTTTCGCTGGACCACTGGCACGCGGTTATCGACGTCAATCTGACCTCGACTTTTATTTGCTGCCGGGCAGTTACGGGTTTGATGAAGAGCCAGAAAAGCGGCGCCATTGTGAACATCTCCTCCGACATTGGTTTCAGCGGGGACGCTAACCGGTCGGCCTACGCCGCGGCCAAGGCAGGGATCGTGGGATTCTCGAAGACGTTAGCCCTTGAACTAGCGCCCTTCGGCGCGCGGGCCAACGTCGTAGCTCCGGGGCGGATTGCCACCAAGCGCGTGCGGGCAACATACTCCGATGCTGAGTGGGAAGCCGCAGCCAAACGCATCCCCCTCGGCCACGCGGGAGAACCGGAGGACATCGCTGAAGCCGTAGCTTTTCTCGCCGGCGAATCAAGCCGCCACATGACCGGCCAAACCCTGCACATCAACGGCGGGAGAATTATGGGGTAGAT
>DAIRFP010000397.1:0-2624 GCA_036794995.1 Thermodesulfobacteriota bacterium
ACACGACCTTGACGAGACCTAATAAAAGCGCTGGAGCGAGTGGGCGAAGTTGTGATAGATTACTTCTATGATGACCAACGAGCCTCTTGAGTTTGACAGCCGCCCGTCGCTTCGCAGCCCCGTGTTACTGCTTTCCTTTGCCGGCTGGAGTGACGCGGGCGCATCCGCCACGACGGCGGTTCGCTATCTGGCGGATCAATTGCTTGCCAAGAAGTTCGCGAGCATCGATCCCGAAGATTTTTATGACTTCTCCGTGCAACGGCCCGTGGTGCGCTTAACGGAAAGCAAAATCCGGGAAATTCATTGGCCTTCCTACGATTTTTACTATGGTTCCGGTATGGGCGTCGAGCGCGACTTTGTCCTCGGCGTCGGCGCCGAACCGCAGCTTCGCTGGAGAAGCTTCACTGAAACCATCCTGCGATTCGTCAGCGAATGTCACATCGAGATGATCGTCACCTTGGGCGCATACCTTGACGAGGTGCTTTATACGCGACCGGTTCCTCTGACGGGGTTCTCGACGGATCCGCAGTTGATGGAAGAACTCGGCCTGGCGCCGTCCCGGTATCAAGGCCCCACAGGGATTATCGGCGTATTGGCGGACGCTTCCCGTAAAGCGACGGTTCCCCATGCCAGTCTATGGGCGTCGTTACCCCATTATCTTGCCGTGTCGCCCAATCCCAGAGGCACGTTGGCGCTGCTGCTTCGGCTCACCCAGTGGCTTAGCCTCCGAATCGATACCAGCCCGTTGGAGAAGGCTGCGGCCGATTTCCAAGCCAAGATCAACGAGGCGGTCAACTCCGACCCCAAGCTTTCCGCGTTCGTGCGCGAACTTAAGAAACGCGAATTCGAACAGTGAAACTCTCGGTACTGGTTCCGGTTTACAACGAAGAGCGTACCCTGGAAGAGGTCGTGCGCCGTGTGCGTGACTTCCAGATTCCTAAAGAAATAATTCTGGTGGACGACGGCTCTATAGATCAAAGCCGGCAAATTCTTACCCGATTACAGGAAGAGAACGCGCGCGCCAAGGATCCGCTGAATCAGATAAAAGTTTCTTTTCAGCCTGTTAATCAGGGTAAGGGAGCGGCGCTCAAGACTGCGCTTAGCCAGGTCAGCGGAGATATCGTGATCGTTCAGGATGCCGACTTGGAATACGATCCAAAGGATTATCCAAGCCTGCTGGCGCCGATCCAGGCGGGACAGGCGGATGTCGTTTACGGCACGCGTTTCGCCGGCGGCGGTGCCCACCGCGTGCACTTTTTTTGGCATTCGATGGGCAATCGAATGCTGACCCTGCTCTCCAACATGCTCACCAACCTTAACCTCTCCGACATGGAAGTGGGCTACAAGGTCTTCCGTGCTGAAGTTTTAAAAGGCATCGAGCTCAAGTCAAAGCGCTTCGGCTTTGAACCGGAGATCACCGTGAAATTGGCAAAAAAAGGCTGCCGCTTTTACGAAGTGCCGATCTCCTATTACGGCCGCACCTACGAGGAAGGCAAGAAGATCACTTGGAAAGACGGTGTGGCGGCGCTGTATTATATGATTCGGTTTCGGCTGGCGGATTAAAAGCCTAGCTCCTTTGTTCTTCCCACAACTCTTCCATGTAATTTCGCAAGGCCTCTTTCAGCGGAAACTTCGGCGTATAGCCGAGCTCTGCTTTCGACGTGCTGAGATCGAGAGGGGCGCTCTTGTCGCTTACCGTCCCGCTTGAACCGGTTAGCTTGACATCCGTCTGCGGCGACAATTCTCGAACAATTTGTGCCAACGTCTCCGGGCCGGTGACCACGCCACTGCCCGCGTTGTAAGTTCGCTGCTTGGGATTCTCCGCCTGGCAGGCGAGGAAGAGCGCGAGCCCCACGTCTTTCCCGTAGACGTACTCGTTCGGCCCGTAAGTTTTGGCGTCGATGGTAAATGGCTGTCCTTTGATCGTGTTGAGAGCGAGATCGCGCATGACCTTCCCCACCGTTGAACCGCCGACGTAATGTCCGCGACCGAAGACCCCGCTGGGTCGGATAATGATCGTGTCGAGCTTATATTGCTCCGCGTAAGAATGGACCAGATGTTCTGAGCAAATCTTGGTTACCGTGTAAAGATTGTGGCCGCCGATAGGGTGGGTTTCGCGAACCACACTGTCTTGGATTTTCGCGCGGTCGTACACGCCGAAGGTGCTCACGTAGACAACGCGTCTGAGACGGCGCAGCCGGCTGGCCTCCAGGACATTGATCGTGCCTAAAATATTATTCGTTGCGCCGGTATAAGAATTTTCCGCTACCCGGGAGCCGATCAGACCCGCGGTATGAACTACCGTGTCAACGTTATAGCGCTCCATGGCACTCAGCAGCGCCGGCAAATCGCGCATATCCGCCGCGACCACGTCGGCGCGGTCCTTACCGACGACTTTCTGGAGGTAGTCGCGGTTCGGTGACAGATCGAAAAGAACGACTTGGTTGCCGGCATCGACGGCCTGCCGCGCACAGTGTGAGCCGATGAGCCCCGCCCCGGTAATGAGAATATTCATTGTTTGTCCTCCTGAGATAGTCGACACTTACATTAGGTTGGAGCGGCGGAGCTGTCAAACAGCAAAAAACGGGCTTGCCTAACCGCCAGGGGCGGGCCTATTGTAGTTT
>DAIRFP010000397.1:2634-2978 GCA_036794995.1 Thermodesulfobacteriota bacterium
CCACTTTGCCGATGTAGTCCCGATTCGGCGACAGATCGAAGAGCACGACTTTGTTGCCGGCATCGACGGCTTGCCGGGCGCAATGTGAGCCGATCAGTCCCGCCCCGGTAATAAGAATATTCATTGTTTGTCCTCCTGAGTAACTTACATTAGGTTGGCGAGGCGAGGCTGTCAAACAGCAAAACAACGGGCTTGCCTAACCGCCAGGGGCGGGCCTATTGTAGTTCAAGTTTCGCCCATTGGGTTACGTGAAAGGAGAGTTCTTATGCTCAACGCCGGAGGTTATCCGGAAGTATTTTGAAATCAAGGACGCCAAAATTGTCGAGAGTATCTACAATCAGGTT
>DAIRFP010000398.1:0-1254 GCA_036794995.1 Thermodesulfobacteriota bacterium
GGAACAGATGTGTCAGACTTGCCTAACTCTACTAACTCACCTTCAGCGAGTGAGAACCTAAGCGGTCAAGTCTGGGGTCGTCTCGGAATCACGAGATAACCGCGATTGCGTTGATCTCCAGGAGCAGCTCTGGGCGCGCCAGCGCCACCACCTGCACCATCGTGCTGGTGGGGAAGTTCGAGCCCAAGACTTCGCGCCGCGTCTCGTTGATGTCACGGTGGTTACGCACGTCCGTGGTAAAGACATTCAGCGCGACGACATCGTTGATCGTTCCGCCGGCGGCTTCGACGGCGCGCTGAATCTTCCCCAGGATGAAACGGGTCTGTGCCTTTGCGTCGCCGACGCCGACGATCTTGCCGTCATGATCGGAAGCCGTCTGGCCGGCGATGAATACCATCCGGCCCGGCTGGGCGATGTTGACCAGCGAATAACTCCCACGCGGCACCGGCAGTCCATCGGGATTGAATGCGGTCTTGACCATGGGATTGTCCTCCTATCAAGTCACCGTGTTCGTGTTTCGTGATCGTGCAACGGTTAGCAAGTATGGAGTTGTACAGTCAGCCGGCGGACTATTAGTCAAACTCCATTCAGGCGTGATCATCCGACCTCCCCTACGGAACCCGCATGTTTCCTCTTACCGACCGGTGGAAACGTCGATGGGGACGCCGTCGGGATCGGCGAGCTGGAACTGGCCGTGCTTGCACTTGGCCAGCAGTTTGAGCCTGATCTCGCCTTCGGTGCCGCCGGGTTTTGGAGAGAGAGCCGGATTTCTGTTGACCAGCGCGCTGAGATCCTTTTTGAACGTCTCCAGATCTTCCACTTTGAAACCGAGATGATCCATGTGTCTCGGTTCGATGCCTGCGCCGTCGTAGTCGGTGATCGACCAAGGAGAAACAACCATCGTCACCCGTCCGTCCGTCAGATAGTGATTCGGATCGTCCGCGGGCTTTTCCAGTTCCTGCAGCTCGTAGACTTCCCGGTAAAACTTGGCCAGATTTGCCGGGTTCAAGGAGCGAAGGACAAAATGGCTGATGGTGCGGTCTTGCTTCCATTCGCCTTCGACGTAGACTTCGGGCATGTTCTTATCGCTGGTCCTGACCTCGATGCCGGGGATCGGGAGCTTGGCAAGCTTCTCGCTCTTGAGTCGGTCGAGTCCCTTGACCGCCGTATCGAGCTGGTTCCAGCGGGCCTGCAGGCTCTGAGCCGAGAGCCGCATCTTCTCTAACTGCTGGCGCTGGCCCTCGACCCGGTTCT
>DAIRFP010000398.1:1264-2978 GCA_036794995.1 Thermodesulfobacteriota bacterium
ATTCGCCTTCGACGTAGACTTCCGCGCGATTGCTCATGGCCTGTTGCGATAAGTCGAATACGTACCCGTCCGGATCATGGGTGCTGATGCCGGCGAAGGGGCGATTGGTGGGTCGCTTGACCAACTGGACGGCGGGATATTTTTCGCGCAGCCGAGCGGCTACCTGGTCGACGTCCTCGACTTCCAGACCAAAATGCTCCAGCCCGGCTTGCCGTCCCAATTTCTGGGGGATGATGTTCATACCGATATAACCGTCACCGATGGCAACGGCGCTCTCCGGCCGTGGCGATTTGGACGTTTTCATTCCGAACAGAGCTTCGTAAAACCGGCCGAGCAGCACGTAGTTGTCGCTGATGATGGCGAGGTGCTTGATCTTTGCGAACATTTCAGTTCCTCATTTCTTCGCAGGTTCGTTATAAATTTGGGCGATGAACCCGCTCTTTTCCAGCTCGGAGAGAATACTGTTGTCGATGAAATCATCGGCGTTCAGCTTGGCGGCCTCCGGAACTTCCTTGCCCATTTGATCGAGGGCGAATTTTACCGCGCGCCGATCGCCGTAGGGAACTGACTTGTAAACCGGCCGATAGATTTCATAGCTCTTCTCCAGGATCTCCCTGTCCTGGACCTTCAAATACTTGGCGAGAACTTTGACCGATAAGTCTTTGTCGGTTTTGAAAGCCTTGATGCCTTCCACCCAACTCCTCAGAAAGCCTCTGGCAAGATCTCGGTTGCCTGCCAGGAATTTCTTTGAAGTGATAATGCCGTTGACAGGATAATAGATCGGCAGCTTGCTTAGATCGATGGTGACGCGAAAGCCCATTTTTTCGGCCAGCACCATCTTATCCCCGGAAAGCATCGCCCCATCGATGGCGTTTGAAGTCAAAGCGGCGAACCGGGTGGCTTCGCCGCCGGTCTGCAGAATCGTCACGTCTTTATCAGGGTTGAGCTTATAATGCCGCAAAGCTTCCCGCAGCGCCATATCCGTGAGCGAGCCGAAACGGCTGACGCCGATCTTTTTGTTCTTGAGATCCGCGGGACTCTTGATGTCGGGTCCGGTCACTACGGTTTCCAACAGCTGGTCGACGCCGCTGGCGATCAATACCAAATCAAAACCCTTCGCCCAGGCGCCGATCGCCGACGGCGGAGCCATATTGGCGATCTTCACATCGCCGGAAATGATCGCTTGAATAATTGTCGATCCGCCCGGAATGTACAGGAGTTCGGCACTAACATTGTTGCGCTTGAAGAATCCCGCTTCATAGGCAAGCCACAACGGTCCGGCGGTGGGAGAAAGCGAAACGTAGGGAACTCTTAAGTTTTGAGCTTGCAGCCAACCGGGAAACAGAAACGCAAAAAAAAGCGTGAACGCATATGCACGTCGGAGCGAAGATTTCATTAGTGACCTTTCCAAAAAATGAGTACCGATCACCCCGGACGGTAGCAACCGAATCCGCGACTTGTCAATCGTGCGCTCGCAAATCACTCGGTTTCGCCTGAGCGAAACCGTTGCACACCAAGCAACTGTTACAATCGTTTCTGCTCGAACCGCTTACCGATAGGCTTCGTTAGGCATATTGAAGGCCGCGCCTTCTTTGGCCAGTTGTGCTTCGAACATTTTGCGGATGTGAGGATCCTCGTCGCGGTACTCGATGGTGTTGCCGCCCTCTTTGACATCGAGATTCAAACCGCGCCAATCTACACCCGGTATACCCTT
>DAIRFP010000156.1:0-11871 GCA_036794995.1 Thermodesulfobacteriota bacterium
ACGGATAAAGTCTCGTCTAGTCATACATCCTCTGGGAAGTCACTGAATGACTTCGGTTAGAGCCGTCCCGCCAACCAACCTTCCACCAGTAAGGTTACAATGAGAAGACCCAGCAAGGGAAGAGCGAGGTCCATGCGTTTACCGCCCTGTTGGAGGGCGTCCATGGAAATCACCTGGACCGGAATCGGCTTGAGCTTGGCTTGCAGCTCGGCTTCGCTAATCTCGTCCAGGCGGGATTCAAGAAACGGTGGGTTCACCGCGTAGAGGGGCGGTGTTCCAGATTCTTTTTCTGCGGCCGCGGGCAGCGACAGGCGATAGATTCCGGCCCGATCGTTGTCCCGAAATACCGCCACAGCGCGGTCTTTTTCCGGCGCCAACGAAACGTCAGCTTCCTGCTTGTTAGGTTTGATGATTCTAAGGCTCTTGCCCACATAACCTGGGGGTAAGGAAAACTCCTTCGGATTTCCAACCGTAATGCCCGGATCCATGGCGCCGCGCTTGCCGCCGGCCAAATAGCTCGTGAGGGATTGGATCAAAGGAAGATAGGCGGTTTTAACCGGCAGGTCGCTCCAGTCACGGTCGGCAGAGGTAGTGAGGAAGACGATCCGGCCAGCGCCGAGTTTCTGTTCGATGAGAAGCGGGTCTCCATTGGCCAAAGAGATGAGCGCTGTTTTTCCCGGCGCCGCTGTTCTTGAATAGCCCCAGACCCGCGCCGATTTGATGGAGTCGAGCAAGATCGGGTCGGAAAAACTTTTCAAGGCGGGATGAGCGACGTCGAACTTGTTGATTTTCTCTCCCCCGGCCTCCGGCCCCAGCCTTTTTTCCCGCAGCTCTGCCGGCAACAGTGGCGGCGAGGATTGAACCAGCTTTGCATTGTAGCTCTCGAATTGCACTCGATCGCCACCGAAGATGAATAGCCCACCGCCTTGCCGGAGATAGTTCTGCAGCTTCGGCAGCAGCGAGTCGGGAATGGCTGATACGTTGCAAAGGATGACGACTTGATAAGGGTCCAATGAAGCCGCGTTGAGCCCTTCTGCAATAATCACGGTGGGAAGGTAAAGGGAAGAGTCCTGTTCGCCGGCGGGATTCAGCGCGCGAACGAGGAAAAAGCTTTCGCTCTGGACCAGCGACGTCTGCGGATCGCCGTCGACCACCAGGATTTTCAGCTTGTCTTGAGCCTCGAGGCCGAAATGGGCCGCGGCGTTGCCGGAGAGGCCATCTTTTTTAAGCGTCACTCGGCCGAAGTGAGCTCCCGCCTGAGTCAACTGAGTCTGAAAGCTCACCGCAGCTTCGCCCCGTGCCGGAATGGCTGTGAGTTTTTGCTCTTTGTTCTGGCCATCGATACTGAGTTGGACCAGAGCGTCTTTGATTTCCGCAGCGCCGAAATTCGCCACCGTGGCTTCGAAACGGAGCGGCAAATTGACGCCGACGCCCTGGCTGACAAGGCGCACTTCTTTGATGGACCCGTTAAGCGTCTGTTGCTGTTTGCCCGTTCGAATGGTTTTCAATGGGATCGACGGATCGTATTGCTTGAGAGACGAGGTCGAAAATTGATCCCAGCCGGTGAGCCCCATGTCGGTAATCAAGCGGATCTCTTTTTGCCCCGCGGGCTCGTTCAGCAGTTCATAGGCTTTGGTCAGGGCGGCGGAGAAATTGGCGGTGCCGTCGCTGAGTTCTATGCGCTCCAGTTCTTTGAACAGGACCTCTTTTTCGCCCTTGAGGCGAAACGGCTCTTTGCCGGTGAGGTTAGTTGGAATGATCACTGCTCGGTCGCCGTCGTCGAGCGCGGCGATTAAGTAACGAGCGGCCTCTTTGGCCTGCTTGAAGCCGTTACCCTCGGCGCTCCAAGTCATGCTGAGGGAGTTGTCGAGCACAACGACCAAGGACACCGGGCCGCCGCCGGCAAATAGCCCGGCGCCGGTCTGAAAGATCGGATTGGCCAGCAGCAGGGCAAGAAAAACCACGGCTAAAGTTCTGAGAGCGAGCAGCAGCCAATGGCGCAGGCGGTAACTCCGCGAGATCCGTTTCTGCGATAGCAGAATAAAGCGCACCGCGGGGAAGCGAATTCGCTTCAGTTTCCTGCGGTTCAACAAGTGGATAAGAATCGGGAGCGAGGCGGCGAGGAGTCCAACGAGGTAGAGGGGATGGAGAAAAAAAACCGACATGCCGGGTTCAGCCCCTCCAGCTCAAATAGCTCGCCAGCGCTTGGTCTAGAGGGGTAGAGGTGGAAATCAGCTGATAATCGATGACGTTGTCGTGACACTCTTTGCGCATCCGGTTGGTAAATTCTTCAACGACCTCTCGATAGGTCTTGCGGATGGCGCGCGGGTCGGCCACGACTCTTAGATTCAGCTCTTCCAAATCCTCGAACAGGATATTACCTTCGAAGGGAAGGTCCAGTTCCGCCGGATCAAGCAAATGAAAAACGATGACGTCATTGCCCTTGAAGCGAAACAAACGCAGGCCTTTGAGGATCTTCTCGGGTTCATCGAGAAGATCGGACACGAGAATCACCAAGCCGCGCCGTTTGATCTGACCGGCGATCTCTTCCAGGATCTTGCCGACGTCGGTTTCCCCCGCCGGACCGCGATTTTCGAGGGCGTGAAGAATCTGCAACAAGTAATCACGCTTGGCTTTCGGCGGGATAAAGGCGTCGATGCGGTCGGAAAAGGTGACCACGCCGGCGGCGTCCTGCTGTCGTAGGATCAAATAGGCCAGCGACGCGGTCAAGGTGCAGCCGTAGTCGAACTTGGTGACGCCGTCGGAAGCGTAGTCCATGGAAGCGCTGGAATCGAGGAGCAAATAGGCCCTGAGATTGGTTTCATCTTCGTATTCTTTGATGAAATAGCGGTCGAATTTTCCCAACGCTTTCCAGTCAATGCGGCGGATTTCATCTCCGGGGGAGTATTCACGGTGTTCTTCAAACTCCACACTGAAGCCTTTGGCACGGCTGCGGTGAACTCCGGACATCAACCCTTCTACGACCCAGCGCGCCCGCAGGGAGAGATTGGAGATGCCGGCGAGGACCCTGGGGTCGAAGTAATTTTTTTCGTTGGCGCTCATGCAGCTCAACCCGTTTTACCACCACCGTTTGAGATAATCTAGCCAGCTTCTCCAGCCGCGGTTGTGACCTTGGTAAGTTGGATTCTTGAGGCATTCTTCAAGGTAAGCCATGGTCTTCGGGTCCGCGTATAACTCGCGCAGAACCTGGAGCTGGAAGTCAAGGCATTGTTTCTCCGCCTCAGTTCCGGTCCAAGCATCCGCGTCCGGCTCTTTGCCGCGGCTTACCTGCTTGGCGGCGACATACAGCTTGGCATGGTAAGCGTCATGGGCAATGGCGCCGGCGTACCACAGAGTGGAATGCCTCCAGGTCGGCGCGCCGACGACGAAGGTCGGTTCCTTTGCCCAAGCCTTCATGCCACTGCGCCTGCCCTGACGGATCAATCCGATACTGTTTCGGATCTGGGCAAAGCGGCTGGTGGGTCTAAGCAGCGCCAGCGCTTCGTGGGTTCGAAGCAAGAAATCAAAACCACCGCGGATCTTAATGCCCTCAAAGGTCTCTGATCGGCTGCGCGGGAGGGGCATCAGAATTCTCAATGCGCTCGAAATCTCAGATTTCAAATTCTGATTTGCAATAGGAGATCCGCTATTTTAGATCCTAATCTAGCAGGCTACTCAAAAGATCTCAGAGGCGAGGCGCGCGACGACCGACGAGCGAAGGCGTACTCTTTGCGGTACGTTGGAGCGAGTCGGGCGAGCGCAACGAAGCATATGAGGCTTTTTCAGTAGCCTGCTAGCGCGCTACCTTGCCGTCTGCCGACGGCCTCACTTCACTGAGCAGGCGGCTGATGATGTCGAGAGACGAGAGTCCCTCGCCTTGCGCCTTGAAGTTGGGAAAGATCCGGTGGCGCAGCACCGAAGGCGCCAGTGCTTGAATATCTTCAATGGAAACTGCGTAACGACCCTGCAGAATCGTCCGCGCTTTCGCGCCCAGGATCAAATATTGGGAGGCCCGCGGACCGGCGCCCCATTCCACATAGTCCTTGATGAACTGGGGTGCGGCGGGGCTCTTCGGACGTGAATTCTGCGATAAGGCCACGGCATACGAGACAACAAAGTCGGAGACGGGCACACGCCGGACGAGATCCTGATAGTGAAGGATCGCCGGCCCTTCCATGACCTTGCGGGGCGCCGGCTTGGTTACGGAAGTCGTGCGCATGACGATCTCCACTTCGTCGTCGAAATCGGGATAGCCAATCTCGATGTTAAGCATGAAACGGTCGAGTTGCGCTTCAGGAAGGGGGTAGGTCCCTTCCTGTTCGATAGGGTTTTGGGTCGCCAAAACAAAGAAAGGCAGGTCCAGCGGGTAGGTTACACCGCCCGCAGTGACTTTGTACTCCTGCATCGATTGCAGCAGCGCGGCCTGGGTTTTCGGCGGTGTCCGGTTGATCTCGTCGGCGAGCAAGATATTGGTGAAAATCGGTCCCTTGAGAAATTGGAACTGCCTTCTGCCGGTGGCCGGGTCTTCCTGGAGGATATCCGTCCCCGTGATATCGGAGGGCATCAAGTCCGGGGTAAACTGAATTCGGTTGAATTCCAGGTCGAGAATTTCCGCCAGGGTGCTGATGAGCAAGGTCTTCGCCAAACCGGGTACGCCGACAAGGAGGCAATGACCTCTGGCAAAGAGAGCGATCAAGACCTCTTCGATGACTCTGTCCTGGCCGACGATCACCTTGCGAATCTCACTGATCATGGTGTCGCGCTTGTCGGCAAATTCCTCGATCTCGGCGATTTCGTGTTGCTGAATTTCAGTGGACTCCATCCAGTTTCCTTCTTACTTTGCGGTTAGCAATTTATCGAGCGTTGCCTTCGCCTGTTTGGCTTTCTCCTGGTCTCCCACGGCAGTGTAGATATCGGCAAGCAATCGGTAGATAACCGGGTTGAACGGATTGATTTGCACGGCTTCCTCGAGAACGCTCCGGCCATCCGGGTAATTTTTAGTCGCGTGGTAAACGCGGCCCAATTGCACATAGGAATTGACGTTATCCGGATCTGCATCCAGCGCCTTCTTCAGCGGTGCCAATGCTTCGTCGAAGCGATTCATCTGGATCAAAACGCGCCCCAGCTTGTTAAGAATGATCGGAGAATGGGGACTGGCCTGGAGGGCGCGCTGGTACTCGCGCACGGCAGCCTCGGTCCTTCCCTTGCCGAGAATTTGATCGCCCAGGTGGGTGCGTTGGCGAGCGACCGCCGATTGAATCTCTTTCAGCTCGACGGTTTCTTCGTCTTCTTTCTGATCCTTCTTGACCTTGAGTCTGCGCACCCGGCTGCCTTCGATCTCCTTGAGTCCCTTGCTCTTGAGAAAGTTCTTCCAGCGCGATTCGAAGACGTCGAAGGACATGCCAAAGACCTTTTCAATCGCCTCCGGTGTGGGTTTCTCGTGCAAGGCGGCCATCAGTTCGCGTACGCTGGCGCGGCCCTTGCTTTGATTGATGAAGTCGACGGCGGACGCGGCCTCGGCATAGGCCAACTGCACTTGCTCCGGGGTTTCGAGATGGATCAAGGACGGCTCCATCTTTTTAAAGCCGACAAATTGATTTTTTTCCAGGGCCTGGACCAACAGAGTCTGGTTGGCCGGCGTCAGATAGTCCTCTGCGGCGTCTTTGGGCGGCACCGGCTTGCGCCAGCGGGTTTCGTAAAAGCGCGCCATCCCCTCGTGCAGCCAGATCGGCGCCTGGTTGTTAGAAAGGGCAACGATGACGTAGTGAAGGTATTCGTGACTCAGGGAATCGAGCCACCGGTAACCGAAGCTCAGCGCCCGCGGCGATATGATCATCAGTTTATTGAATTTGCAGATGCCCACCGCGCCGGTTTCCTCGATGTCCCGTAGCGACAGTGTCGAAATTGCGTTAAAGGCGCCGGCGTCCGGCGCAATCTCAACCCGGACTTTCTCCTTGGGATAATAGCCTAGCTCCGTGCCGATGGCCTCATAGCTCTTCTCCAGGGTTTCGAGGGCATAGGCTGCCAAAATGCCGTCCCGTTTCTCGTCGACGAAAAGAACGAAATGGGGGCTTTCAAAGCGTTTGAGGGTTTTGAGGACGTCCTGGGTCTGTTGGGTGAGGAGCTTCCAGCCCTGGCGCCGCTGGTCCTTGGAATCGATGGCGAGCGCTTGCTCCAGGGACTTGAGCGCTTCTGGGTATCTCCCCTGATAGAACTTCACCCGGCCGTCGAATTCGAGGGCGGCAGCTGACTTGGGATTCTCCCTGAGCGACCGCGCGGCAAGTTCCTCGGCCTGTGTGATGTGCCAGCCATCGAGCAGCTCTTCCCCTTGCTTGAATGGGGAGTCCGCTTCGGCGGCATTCAGGTTGAACGTCCGAAGGATGACAGCGAACAGAAAGAAGAGAGAAAGTGCCGGGTGCTTCAAGGGGGGTGACTACTCTGAGAGATTTTTGAAATAGCGCTCGATCTGTTCTTTCATCTGCGGCGGGACGCCTTGCTTGAGCGACTCGAGGATCTCCTCGCGGAAATTGCGCGGCGCCTTGTAATCCTCTTTTCCGGGCAGGCGGAATTTTTCCGTATCCAGCCCGCTAAAACCGCCCTGGACGTCGAACTCCGGAAATTGCGGCATACCGGGCAGCGGCACGAGCATCCCGGAGGGAAGGAACCGGCCCTGCCGGAAAAGCCGGGTCACCGGCATATTGCCGAGCTGCCCGCGCTGCGCCATTTGCTGCATGGCGGATTGCATCTGTTGCTGCGACTGGGATAGTCGTTCCAACGCGTCGCGCTCTGGCGGCACGGCTCCTCTCGAATCGAGTTGGCCGAGACGATCTTTGGCGCTCCCCATGGAATTGCCGGCGTCGCCGATGCCCTGAAGTATTTTCGGATCCAGGGATGGAAAGAGCTGGAACAACGACTCGAGCTTTTCATGGAGCTCTTCCGTGCGCTCGCGCAAGGCGCTTTGGCGATGGGCTAAATCCCGCAAGTTTTGCTTGTCGGAATCCTTCAGAGCCTGGGCCGGCTCACCCACGAGCGCATCCAACTCGGCCTTGAGATTGCTCAGGCTAGTCTCGGCCCGGCGCGCCTTTGGTTCCTGGGCCGAAGTACGCTTTTTGGCGAGTTCCTTTTTGGCCAGTTCGTTCCCCTCGGCGTAGCCTGGAAAATCTTTGTTGAGTAACTTGGCAATGAGATTTTTGATCAGTTGATTCATGGTCGCATCGTCCAAGTTCTCGAGCAGGCTGGGATCATCCGGGCCCTCGCGGTCCGGGAAGATCTCCGTCAACTGCCCAAGCTCACTCTTCGCCTTTTCCAAGAAGCGGTCGAGTTTTTCTTTAAGCGCGGTATCCCTTTCGCTCAGCGCCGACTTGTTGACCTTTTCGGTGTTCATCAAGATTTCCTGCTGCTCCCGGGCGATTTCCTGTAATTCATTGGCGGATCGCCCCATTTCACCCTGCATCCGGCCCATGCTGGAGGCCATGGCCGAGCGCTGCGAGTTTTGTAGGGACGCCACCATCGAAGCCATTTGATTGAACAGCTCGCGGGCCAGTTGCCGCGCGCCTTCAATATCGCCCTGCATCAGTTTTTTGCGAATTTCATCCAGCGCCGAGAACATCTCGTTGAAGCCCAGGCCTTGCATCGACTCCATGTTCATAAAGTCATCGGGCATTTGCTGGGCGAACTGCGAAAGCGCCTGCTGTAGGGACGACAAGGCTTTGGCGAGCTCGGCAATCTGCTTCATGATGGAGTCCAAATTCTTATCGCCGGCCTGGAGTTTTTCCAGGGACTCCATGAGCTGCTCCTGGCTCCGTGCCAGGTCTTGCGCCGTCGCGGCCAGCTCCTGGGCCTTGAGCCTTTTGCCGATATCCTCGGAGAGCAACGACATCCGCTCCAGTTCGGAGGAAATTTCATCGTTGGCTTTCATCTTTTCGTCCGCGGTGGAGGCCCGCTCTTGTTTTTTCAGCAGCTCATCTTTGGTGAATTGGAGATTCCGTTTGAGCGCTTCAAGGTCGGTCCAGGTGGCGAAGTCGGAGAGTCGATCCTTCTCGGTGCGCTGCATCACCTCTTCGGTTTGCTTCAATGCGTCGGCGAGATTTTGCTCGAGCTTTTTCTCGGCCTCCTTCGCCCGCTCGAAGTCTTTTTCTCCCGGCAGCGGCGTTTCGAGATGATCCGCCAGCAAATCGACCATCCGGCTATTGAGATCACGGATCATGTCGGCGACTTGCTTATGCTCGCCCTTGAGATTCTTAAGCCGCAGCCGCAGGGCGCGGGAGACGCCGAGCTTGGGGCCGGAGATGGTGTCGTTGTCCAGGACTTCCAAGTGCACGACGGCTTCGTCGCTGTCCCGCAGCGGCAGGCGGCCAAGATCCCATCTGAACTGGTCGCGTAGTACCAGCCGCCTCGCGTCGTCCCTTTGCAACCGAATCTTGTCTTCGCGATCGCCTATCTTGGCGACCAGGTTTATTTCACCGATGCCGAAATCGTCCCGCGCGCTGTATTCCAGCGCCAGCACCTCGTCGCCGTTAACCTCCAGATCCTCGGTGGGTTTCAGCAGATCGATGGTGGGAAAACCATCGGGTTTTACTTTCAACTCGTAAGCAATCGGCGAATTGCGAAAGCCGTAGGCGTCCTGGACCACAATCCGGTACTGCTGGGATTGAAACAGAACCAGATTTCCCTGCAGCCTCCTGCCGTCGATTTTCAGCGGCACCTGCTTGTCGTCTGCCATCACGATTTCAGCTTTGACGATTTCCTTGGTGCTCAAGGCGTCAATTCTGAGGGTCGAGCCTTTGATGCCTTCGATGTTTCCACCGGGGACGGATACCGCGCCGAGGCCGGTGTAGGCGGGTGGATAGAGAGTGATTTGAACGTTGCCAATTTCCGGCGGATCGATGGCTTCGGCGGTATAGGTCGGCGAAGAAAAGGCGCCGGTGGCGGCGCGGTAGCGGAGTGTTTTCTCCAGGCGGTTGAGGGTCGCGGTAAATTTCCCGTCGCCCAGACTTTCCATGGCGACTTTCTCTTCCGCGGGCTCTCCTCGCTCGTTGGCCCGGCTCCAGACAAGCAGCTCGAGGGACGTGGGGATCGCCCCGGAGGTGGAGGCGTGAATGGTTACCGGCGAACCGCGGACGACACGGAGATTTCTTGGATTGACCTCGATGGCGGTCTTGGACGGCGGCAGATGATCCAATGGACGGGTCAGCAGGCTGAAGGTTCCGCCGACCCAAGAAGGATTGAACAGCACCATCGCCAGGACGGGCACAAACAACACTCCAAGCAGACGCAGGCTGGCTTTGATGCGCCGGGTATCGACCAACTGGTGTACCTGAAGCACTGCCAGTTGCTTGCGTGTGGCACGCAAAAGCGCAAGCACCATGGATGTCGAGAAACCGGGAGCCTCCTTGGCCGCCGCGACCTGAGGATAAAGCTGCAACGAATTAATCAGGTTATTGCGCAGCTTGGGCTGCTTTTGCTCGATGTATAACGCGGCCCGTTCCTGGGAGAATCTGCGGCACAGACGGATCACGGTCCAACCGACAAGAACCAACAACACCGCCGCCGTCACCAAGCTGTAAACCAGCGGCGCATAGGGGAAATAACTTTTGATTTGCTCAATGCCCGGGCCGAGGGCGAAAAGCAAGAGGGCGCAGATAGCCGTCAGGCAGATTCCTTCGATCCCTTGCAGCAGCTTGAAACGGCGAATAAATCGCTTCAGGAACGAGGATAGTTCTTGATATTCTTCCTGCCCCATGGCTTTCAGTGAAAGTTATCTTATCGCTGAATAAAGGGGTTGTCCATCCTACACAGCCGGAGCTTTAATCTCTTAGGTCAATTCCCGGCAGCTTGCTGCGTAATGGCTGTTGGTAGCACCGCCGAAGTCCGTCATTCCCGCATGCTTTTAGCGGGAATCCAGGCGAATTTCTGACGTGTCTGCGTGCCACGCACAGGCAGGCTGGACCCTCGATAAGAATATTCGGGGGTGACAACTTTTGGACAAATTTTTCTAAATGTTTCTTGATGCTCCGTTAGCTGCTGCAAGGGAGATTCATTGGGTAGCAACACATGCCCCATTGTGCTATGCAGAGCGGATCTAGCCGGGCCGAAAAGAAAGTGAAAGGAATCAGCAACCAGCATGGAAAATCCCAACACCGAAACACTGTATTTACACGAAGGATTCGACGATGACGAGGAGGACGGCGAAATCCTCATGGATGAAGACCATCCGATGTGGCGCTCCGAGAGAATCACGCTCAACTCGGTGGGCATTGACGTCGGCTCATCCACTTCCCACCTGATTTTTTCCCGCCTGACCTTGCGCCGGCAGGGCATCGCGTTGTCCAGCCGCTTTGTGGTTATCAAGCGGGAGATTCTCCATGAATCACCGATTTTGCTGACTCCCTACATCGATAAGACGACCATCGATACCGACCAATTGAATGAATTCATCCACGAGTCCTACCGCACGGCCGGTTTGACGCCCAACGATATCGATACGGGAGCGATCATCGTCACCGGCGAGGCGGCTAAGAAGAAGAATGCCGAGGCCATCTCGGCGCTGTTCTCGGCGCAAGCCGGGAAATTCGTCTGCGCTACAGCGGGCCACAACCTGGAGGCGATTCTGGCATCCTACGGTTCCGGCGCGGTCCACATGACGCTTCACGAAGGCGGTGACTTTACCGTCATGAATGTCGACGTCGGCGGTGGAACATGTAAAATCGCTATCGTTCAACAGGGGAAAGTCATCGACACCTGCGCGTTGGAAGTCGGCGCCCGGCTAGTGGCCATGGACGAGAAGGGCACGATCAATCGGCTCGAGGACACGGCTCTAAAGATCGCAAAGATGGCGGGCATTTCTCTCAGTCTGGGCGGCACCATGAGCGAGGTGGACAAAGATAAATTTTCCCAGGCGCTCTGCGACTCGCTTTTCGAGGTCTTGGAGCGGGGCCCGATGTCTCCTCAGGTGCGAGATCTGCTGCTGACGCCCAATATCGAGTTCAAGGATCCGATCCACGCGATCATGTTCTCGGGCGGTGTATCCGAGTTTATTTATGGTTACGAGAAGCGCAATCTGGGCGACCTCGGCATGCAACTCGGTCGCCGCATACGCCAGCGGGCCAATCAACTCGCCGGTGGTAATATCCCGCTGAGGCTGGCGGAAGTGCGGATTCGCGCCACGGTGATCGGCGCCTCTCAATACACCGTACAGGTGAGTGGCAATACGATTTATCTTTCGCATCCGGAGCTGCTGCCGCTCAGGAATCTTCAGGTCGTCACACCGGAATTTGAACAGACTGAAGCCGTTACCTCCGGTGAAATTAAAACCGCCGTCGACAAGGCACTGCTGCGTTTTGACATTCAGGACGGCGAACGGGCGGTAGCGCTGGCCATCCGTTGGGAGCTGGGTCCCTCTTATCCGCTGATCCGTACCTTGGCCGAGGGGTTGGTTGGCGCCATGAAAGAATATGTGGATAAAGGCCAGCCCTTGGTGCTGGTTTTTGATGCGGATATCGCCAAGCTGATGGGCAATATCATCGAACGCGAGCTAATGCCGGGCGCCGGGATTATTTCCATCGACGGCATCGATCTCCGTGATTTTGATTTCGTCGATATCGGCCAGGAGCTCCCCGATGCCAAGGCGGTGCCGGTGGTGATCAAGTCGCTGATTTTCCGCCACACCGAGCATGGCCGCGGCCACACGCATCAACACCATTGAGGATGGAGGATCGACAATCGCGATCCTCTATCATCGATCTTCTATCCTCGGTTTGTCTTTTTGGTTCTTCCGGGTTTTCGGTGAAGGAATATTCACCACAGAGACCTAGCGCGGATATCACCACGAAGCACACGAAGAGCACGAAGGAAGAAAACATTTTTCTTTCG
>DAIRFP010000399.1:0-2968 GCA_036794995.1 Thermodesulfobacteriota bacterium
CTCCTTTGAAAATAAAGCTGCGTGGATGATCCATAGAATGAAGAACCCAAAACACTGAGTTAATGCAGCATTCCGTCATACCCGCGAAAGCGGGTATCCAGGCGAGTGAAGGCGGAGAACAAACCTGGATTCCGGCCTACGCCGGAATGACGAGTTGCGAGGGAAATGTACTGAGGGAGGCTCCTCCATTTTCATCCTCTGTGGGCGAGCGTAAGTTCATGAATCACTCCGTGGTCAAATTCTTAACTAATATTAAAACCGGCAGAGCCAAAAAAGGAAATAGAGGGACGAGAATGAAACGAATGCTGAGTCTATTATCCGCTATTGTTGTTCTATTGACGCTTGAGCGCGCCGGCGCGCTCGCCGCCCAGGTGGATGCCTGGAAAGCGGACTGGGACAAGACCGTGGAAGCTGCCAAGAAAGAGGGGCAATTGGTGCTCTATGGCAGCGCCGACTTCGAAAAGCTCTTCGCTGAGCTCAACAAAAGATATCCCGAGATTAAAATCGTCGGTGTTTTTGGCCGTGGCGCGGATGTGGCGAAGCGATTTATGGCGGAGCGTCGGGCGGAAAAATATTTGGCGGATCTTTATGTTAACGGCATGACCACCGGCTACAACGTGTTCTACAAGGCCAAAGCGCTGGATCCGATCCCGCCCGTGCTGGTGCTGCCGGAGGTGACCGACCTTTCAAAATGGTGGCAGGGGAAGCATCACTACGTCGATCCCGAGAATCAGTACCTGCTCAATATCAACGGTGAGACTCGCATCGTGATCGGGTACAACACCAAGCTGGTCAATCCCGCCGAAATCAAGTCCTACTGGGATCTACTGAATCCGAAGTGGAAGGGCAAGATCGTTGCCTATGATCCAACCCTCGGCGGCGCAGGCGACGCCATGCGGTTTTTCTATCATGAGAAAAGTCTCGGGCCGGAGTTTGTCAAGCGGATTCTCACGGAGACGGACATCGTCATTAGCAGCGATACGCGGCAAATGGGCGACTGGCTCGCCGGCGGGAAATTTGCGCTATCGATCTTTGGGCCGATTTCGCGCATGGATTTGGATTTGATGCAGGGCCAAGGTCTGCCGGTGAGTTGGTTCGCGCCCGAACATTTGAAGGAAGGGGCGTATATCACAGCTGGATCCGGCGGGGTTGCTCTGATCAACAAAGCGCCCCATCCCAGCGCGGCCAAGGTCGGCCTTAACTGGTTACTCTCTCGGGAGGGACAGATCGCGTATCAAAGAATTTTTACCGAGGGTAATGATGGTCCGGATTCTCTGCGCATCGACATACCGAAAGAAAAAGTGCCGCGGGGCAACCGTCGTCCCCAGGCAGACCCCAACCGCTATCCTTTTGTCGACCGCGCGGAATGGATGGATATGAGCTCGATTCGTAGTTTTCTTAAGGACGTGATGGAGCAGCGGAAGCGGTAAGAATCGTTCACGTGTTCGTGAAGGGTTCTCTCATGAAACCAAAGCATAGTCCCCCTTCGAGAGACTGTGTCGCAATTGAGGATGTAAAGTTGGAACCAGAGTTTTCCCCCTGGCCCCTCTTTTCCAAAGAGGGGAAATGATGATCCTCCCTAATCGAGGTAGAGGAGACTAAAATCGTGGCGTGGCACTGGAGGTATCCGTAAAATTTGCGTTGGAGGAGCGTAGCAGAATGCATTACTTCTTAAGACTCCAATTTGTAGTTCTTTTTCTGGTCACTTCGATAGTCTTTGCCGCTGAAACCCCGAAATGGCAGACCGATTGGGAGAAGACAATCGGCGCCGCCAAAAAAGAAGGGCAACTGGTTATTTATGGCAGTGCCGAGTATGAGCAGCTTTACGCTGAGTTCCAGAAAAGATTTCCGGAGATCAAAGTCACGGGCGTCTTTGGCCGGGGCGCCGACGTCGCGCAGCGGATCATGGCCGAGCGGCGCGCCGACAAGTTCCTGACCGACCTTTATCTGAGCGGCCACGGTACCGGCTACAATGTGCTGTACAAAGGGAAAGCCGTCGATCCCATCGCTCCAACGCTGGTGCTGCCGGAGGTGACGGACACTTCGAAATGGTGGCAACGGAAACATCATTACGCAGATCCCGAGGACAAGTATCTTTTTCTTTTTAACGGCGGCACCCGGGTAGTGGTCGGCTACAATACCAAGTTGGTCAATGCAAGCGCGATCAAGTCCTATTGGGATCTGCTCGACCCGAAGTGGAAAGGTAAAATCGTCGCCCTCGATCCCAACAGCGGCGGATCAGGAGACGCATTGCGGTTTTTCTATTACAAGCGTGATCTCGGCCCGGAGTTTATTCGAAGAATTCTAACCGAGGTGGAAATTACGATCAGCAGCGATTCACGGCAAATGGGCGATTGGCTGGCCGGCGGAAAGTTCGCCTTCACTATTTTCAGTCCGGTGTCGCGGATGGATCTTGACAAGATGCAAACACAGGGACTTCCCGTCGACTGGTTCGATCCGGATCATTTGAAGGAGGGCGCGTACGTCGCGGGGGGCTCCGGAGGAGTGGCGTTAATAAACCGGGCGCCTCATCCCAACGCAGCCAAGGTTGCGCTTAACTGGTTGCTCTCGCGGGAGGGACAGATCGCCTATCAGCGAATTTTTACCCTGGGCGACGAAGGACCGGATTCGTTGAGAATCGACATTCCAAAAGATAAAGTTCCTCGGGGCAATCGTCGCCCCGACGGCGACGAAAGCAAATATCCCGCGGTAGACCGCCCCGAATGGATGGATATGAGCTCCATCCGGAAATTTGTTAAAGACGTGCTGGAGCAGCGGAGGAAGTGATGCTTCGACGGAGTTTATCCTGAGCAACGTAGTCGAAGGGCTCAGCACGGGTTTTGAATTACGGAACTGAAAATGCGGTGACTCGCGCAAAGGCGCAAAGGCCGCCAAGGTGACGGGCCGAGGCCAGTCATCCCGAGCGAATGCGAGGGATCTAAGAAAGATTTCTCCCGGAGTTTACCCT
>DAIRFP010000157.1:0-11840 GCA_036794995.1 Thermodesulfobacteriota bacterium
GTGAACACCGCCCTTCCCTGAAACCACGAGTAGTACAGTATAGGGTCAAATCTTTACTTTTGACATTTCGACGGAAAAGCGACACACGGGTCGGACCACGCTATGTGTGAGTACTTTTAGAATTCTTCTCCCAAGAGACAGTGTTTCTCAGCCTTAGCGTATCACTTTCGCCGCCAAAATTATCCGCGCAAGCTTCTCGGTGCTCCGGCAGTGTGTACGTTCCGCCCACTCCGCGATCTGCGATCACTCTCTTAGATCGCAGGTTTCACTTTTAAGACGGCGCCGCTTGACGAAATACGCATTGAAAGCGAATGTACGAGAATCTTGCAGAAGAAGCGACGCGCAACCAGGAGGGGTGAAGTCCGCTCTTGGATTTTAACAACACTGAGCATGCTTCAGAGGGATTTAAGGACACGCGAACCTTTTCTTGACTGGTTCGGATCGATCGATGTAGCGTTGCGTGATGCTTCGACGAGTACGTATCGTCGCGGTTGACTCAGTCTACGGCGTTCTCAATCGCACAGATGATCTTTCACCGCACGTTTACGAAGAAGCCTGATCGATCGGTGGTTAGCGGCCCAGGGTTCCGAACAAAAACCGTTCAAGGGTCAAGCGTTCCCGCAAGCGGTCCTAACGAGTAGGGAGCGGGTCGTGTTCGGTCATCTTCTTGTAAAGCGCGAGGGTTGCCGGATCCCGCGGCAGCTCCCGCAAAGCGCTATCCATCTGTTCTCCGGTGAGTGGCGTGGGATCGCTACCCATGAGCTTTTTGAATTCCTTCGCGAAGTCCGGATCATTGAAGGCCTTCGCCATGGCTGCCCGCAAAGTCTTGACGATTTCCGGCGGAGTGGCGGGGGGCAGGACATACGGCCAACGCAGGTAGAGAAACGATCGAAACAGGTGCACTAGTTGCCGCTCTTTCTCGTTTTTAGTGAAAGTGTCGAGCTCCGGCACGTTAGCGAAGCGCGGATGGAACTTCCCCCTCGGAATCGTGATGGTCGCGTGAATATGGAAAGCGCCTTTTTCCAGCGCATCACGGTTTCTGCCCGCAACCGTGTCCGCGCTATTCGCTCGCGCATCAATTTCCCCGCGCACAAGTGCGATGTCAAGCTCCGGCCCGCCAAAGCCGACAACGAATCTGGGATCTTTGAGCCCCATCAGGTAGGCGAACATCCGGCCGCTATTGTAAACCGAGTGGCCGACCGTCTGCGCTCCGATTCTGATCCCGGAGGCGGCGCGCAGTTTTTCCAGGTTGTCGAGCCCGGCCTCCCGCCGGCTAAGAAAAACATAGGGATCGCCACTCTCCGTGGAGCCGAGAAAGATCAGCTTGTCGAGATCGTACCTTGCCCCCGTCGTCCCGAGAATAGGACCGACGATGATGGGGGTCCCGGCGGAGGCAATCGCGAGCCCGTCCGGTTTGGCCGATGAATAGATGTGGTTCACCGCTTTCATGCCGGCGGCGCCGGGCATATTCTCGATGATGATGTTTGGTTCACCCGGAATATTTCTTCTCAGAAAAGGTATCAGTGCCCTAGCCTGCATATCGCCCGACCCGCCGGGCTCCCCGCCTCTGATAATGGTGATGGTTTTACCCTGGTAGTACTGGGCTTGGGAAAGTGCCTGGCCGGAGAAAAGCCAGACAATGCAGATCCCTGCAGCGATTATCTTCGCCGAGAGCGACATGATCTTGAATCGCACGGTTTCACCTCCGTCTTTGCCAATCATCCTCGTGACCTCAGACCTGAATGCAGCCTTCGTCCTGAAAGGCTGCAAGTCGTCCGCCTTTTTAAGCACATGGAAGACCATTCCACCTGAAACAATACGCGCTACGCGAGACATCCATGACGGTACTCCAAGCAATGCCCACATTTCAATAATTGGACTCATCCCCTTTTTCCTGTCCTCGCGATCGTTCCCACGGGAGGTCACGTGGTAAAGTGCGCCGTCGTACTTGATTCGTAAGGGCCGCGTCATGGTCCCCCGACAATTTGTACGATGTGGCGATGACAACTGGCATTATTCCGACAAACAGGAAATATTCGAGGGAGAAGACTCTCCAGCGGAATTAAAAGCACTCACGGCGTAACAACCTCCTGACAACGCATCTTTATCCACATAGGTAGTGACGTTGGGTCCCACCTCGGCGATCTTCTTGGTATCCTTAGCCGTAATCCTATAAATTCGAAATCCGTCTTCGCTATCGCTGGTATCTTCCCATTTCAAGTGGGCACCCTGCTTACCACAAGCAAAAAAACAAAAGCAGAAAATCAATAGGAATAAGCCCGGTTTGCGCTTAATGTGTGGTCCAAACGGAAGTGGAGATTTAATATTCAAAGGCAAGCGACTCAAGATCTTCCAGCGAATGAAGCCTGCATGACCCCAGGATTAGGAATGTCTTCAGGGTTATGTGCGGTTTCGTACTGCTGCATATATCAGGAAAACTGTCAGGCTGATTACGTCTCAATCTACCCGGTTTTGGCTTGTCATGTCCACCTGTTGGCCACCTAACCTCTGCCTGAGTCTTCAAAAGACCCAACTCCCGGTTGTTGTAACGGTACCCACTGTGATCAAGCCGATCAGTAACCTTGAGGGCGGACATCTGTTGCGAAACGATTGGAACGCGTTGAACGGCTGGAACGATTGGAACGGTTTTCAGGGGCACAGAAAACATTTGCCCGCAGCGCAAGGACGCGCTATTGTCCAATCAAATCGATAAACGGGAGGATTGACCATGGCCGACACAAAACCCAACTACTCCACGCCGAGCACAGTTCGTTCGATTACATCTTATCCCGCCCGCCGCGGCTTCAAGCAGGCCGTCGATCCAGCGCTTGATCACGTGGTCGGAGTCGAGGACGCCATCGACATTCACTGCCACGCGCACGAGGGGCAACAGGACGCCCTCGGCGTCGCCAAGCTCGCCTCGAAAAGCGGCATGATGGGCATACTCTACAAGACGATCGTGGGACGGAAGGATCCGGCGGGGACGGTTGGCGGCGTGCGCAATGCGTTGGAATCCTGGTGCGAGGAGAAAGGTTTAACGCCGGTGCATGTCTGGGCCGGCAGCTCGGTCACCCAGGGATTTCTCTCGAAGATCGAACCTGCTTGGTCGGCCAAGATGCTGAAAGCCGGCGTCGTCGGCCTGTGGATGCCCAACAACACCTCAGCCAACACACTCTCCATCGTCGGCGGTAAGCCCAGCGCCTGGGACAAGACCGCCGACCCAAAGGCCCATACGGAGCCGCTGTCCTGGTCCGACTCGCTCAAGTACGGCCATTACCTGCTCGACGACAAGGGCCGGCTCTTACCGGAGATCGAAGAGATCTTCCGCCTGGCCCATGACCACGGCGCGGCGATCTTTTTTGGCCATCCGACCAAGCCCGAGTTCCGCGCGATGGCAGAGTTCAGCCAGAAAATCGGTTTTAAAAAAGGAGTCGTCGATCATCCCTTCAGCCCCTTTGTCAACTTGACCATCGAGGAAATGAAGGAGGCGGGCGCGGCCGGCCTATGGCTCAACTTCACTTTCGACGAATTGTCGCCGCTGCTCGGCATCGACCCGGCAAACATGTATAAGGCCATTCGGACGGTGGGTCCCGAGCACTGCACGCTCTCGTCGGACGCGGGCGAGCCGCTGTTTCCCAACTCGGTGGAGTCACTCCGTCTGCTGCGCGGTTACATGGCGGCTTTTGGCTGCACCGCGGACGATATCTACACCCTGTGCACCTTGAACCCGTCGTTCATCGTCGGACTAAACCTGTCGACGACGCAACGGGCGAGCGCGGCGCACTAACGGTTATACGGAACGGGTTCAAATCGTTCCAAACGTTCAAGCCGTTTCAGATTGACGTTTGAGAGTCAATTGATGCTGCAGCTCTTGCTTCGAGAGCCAGCCCCAATCCGATAATAGCATTCCATGGATCGAGAATTTCCCGGCGACGACGAGAGTTGTTCGACGCTGACAGGAGAAACTCACTGTTCGTGAATGATTGGGCGGATCCAAACCAACGCTCTACACACGAGGGGCCGGTCTAAAGTCCTTGTCAAGGAGGAAGCCGATGGGAGCGATTGATGCTGACGCTCATGTCATCGAGACGGTGCAGACCTGGAGCTATCTGGAAGAGGATGAGCGACGGTTCACGCCGCAACTGATGACGCAGACTTTTGGCGCGGAGCTTCTCAGCAATGAAGGCAGCGCGGTGCGCGACTTTTGGGTGATCGAGGGCCGAGCGCACGGCAAAGACCGCAACGTCGGTACCAACACGCCGCAGGAATCGCGCGAGATGCTAAGCGTCGAGGCGCGGCTCACTCATATGGACGATCTCGGCATCGAGACGCAGGTCCTCTATCCGACGCTTTTTCTCCGACCCGTGGTGCAGGATGCCGAACGCGAGCGCGCCCTGTGCAAGTCCTATAACCGCTGGATGGGCGATCTCTGGCGACAGGGCAAGGGCCGGCTGCGCTGGGTGGCAAAGCCGCCGCTGCAGCTCCTCGGCAAAGCGCCGGCCGCAGTCAGGGATGAACTGGAGTGGGCGAAGCACAACGGCGCCTGCGGCATCTTCATGCGGGGGTTGGAATGCGAGCGGGCACTCGGTGACCCCTATTTTTACCGGCTCTGGGAGATCGCCGGGCATCTCGATCTAGCGGCCTGCATCCATTCCGCGAACGGCAGCTTTTTGCATCATGATTTTTTCGCCGCGGACACGACGTTCACCAAGTTCAAGCTGGCTGTCGTGGGGGCGTGCCATACCCTTCTTGAAAAGGAAATCCCGAAAATGTTCCCGAAGGTGCGTTGGGGCTTCGTTGAGGTCGGCGCGCAGTGGGTGCCTTATATTCTGAACGATTTGGCCGACCGCTACCGTCGTAAGGGCAGGCCGTTTCCGACGGACGCGCTCGCCGCCAGCAACATGTGGGTGGCCTGTGAGAACACCGATGATCTGCCCTACGTTTTAAGCCACGCCGGTGAAGATTGTCTGATGATCGGCACCGACTACGGTCACCATGATCCATCGAGCGAGCTCAATGCGATCCAGCTACTGCGAAACGATAACCGGATCGCCCCCGCGGTGGTGAACAAGATTCTTGAAACCAATCCGCGGAACTTTTATGGCTTCAGTTAAAAGCGGTCCCGCGCCCCGATCGATAGCGGGAACGCAATCTTACAAGTTGAAAAGCCGCTTGGCGTTTTGATAGAGGATTTTTTCTTTGACCTCCGGCGATAACGCCGAATGGTTGCGGAGATGCTGCAGATTCCCCGGAAACTCGCAATCCCAGTGAGGAATATCCGACGCAAACAGCAAATGATCGGCGCCGACGTATTCGATCGTATGGGCCAACTGCGACTCCCCCGGCTCGATACTGAAATAGACCTCGGACTTTCTTACCAACTCGCTGGGTTTCTCCTTGAGCAGGGGCATTTCAAATTCGCCGCGTTTTTCCCAGTGCTCGTCGAGACGATCGAGGTAGTAGGGCAACCAGGTGGCGCCGATTTCCAGGAACGCGAACCGCAGTTTGGGAAAACGCACCGGCACGCCCTGGCAGATCATGCTGGTAAACTGAAGCAGGATACCGGCGGTAAAAGCGTAGGCATGAACCTCCGCGAAGGTATTCAAGCCTGCCGCGCCCAACTCGCGGGACCAGCTGCGGGTGCCGTGGATGCCGAGCACGACGCCACACTTTTCCGCGGCGGCGTAAACCGGATCATAGTAGGAATCGCCGAGGGCCACCGGCAAACCCACCGGAAGAATCTCGAAACCAATGAGCCCCTGCTCCTTGGCCGCGCGTTCCAATTCTTCCGCGGCCGCCTGGGGCGAGCGCAGGGGCAACACCCCGACACACTTCACGCGATCGGATAGCGCGTTGTACTCCGCAGCGAAGTGATCGTTACAGGCGCGCGCCACTGCGATTTGAAAGGGAAGCTCCTGCAGCCGGACCACGCTTCCCGAACCGGTCGGGAAACACACGGCGGTCTCGATCTGATGTTCGTCGAGGATATCGTGCCAGCGCGCGATCTGCTCGCTGGCCGGAAGCTTGCTCCAAGTCCGTTCCGTGACAAAGTGGTCAAACATGTAGTTGTCCCACGGTTGGTCCCCCGGCCGAAGCGCGGTGGAACGCTTATTCCAGGGCTCCTTCAGGTATTTGCGGATCTCGCTTTCTTTTTCGATCACGTGTCCGTCGGCATCGATGGCCGTTAGATTGCTCATGGCTTTAATCCTCCTGACTTCATTAATAGGCGAATAGGCGCTCCCCCAATCCTTAGAACACCTTAGGTTCTTTCACCGGCGTTTCCAGCGCGCTGAGCCCTTTTTCAAGCAGGCTGACGCGCCAGCGAAGCTCTTCTTCCGGGGGCAGCTCCGGTTGTCCCACCGGATAGTGAAACTTGTTGCCGCCGAGAATTCTGCCGATCCCAACCTGCGTCGCTACGTTGGAAAGACAGGTGATCAGCACCACGGGAATTCCTCTTTTCTCGATTTCTTTTCCGATCGTAGCGCCGCTACGGGTGCCGGTTCCTCAGGTGGCGGTCAAGATCACCGCGCCTACACCGGAGCCCGCGAGCTCGGCCGCGATGCCGGCGCCGATTTCCTCCATCTTGCTCGGCATGGCGCCGGTGCCGGTGGTGACAAAGTAATGGTCGTGGAGCTTGCTAAATTTTTTCGCTTTCTCCAGGACGCGCATGGCGTCCAGCGGGACGATCCGATCCGGATCCTGGTTGACCATAGAGGTGTCGTAACCCGTATGCATGGCTTCAAACTCGCCTCGCCGCAAATCTTCACGCCCTTCGATGGCATACTTAAAGTATCTCGAGCCCCGAGAGCTCTCCAGCCGATCGGGATTTCCCTTCGGCACCAGACCGCCTTCAGTGACCAGCGCAACGGTGGCATCCTTCAGGCCGCCGGCCAGATTGGGAATCAAATGCGCTTTGGCTTCGATGCGTGGAATCTCGCTCTGGTAGGGCTCGCCCTTGAGTTTTGCCAACAGCAAATCCACGGCCCGGACGTAATCCGGGCGGTCGGATTTCACGGTGAAGCGCCGCGGGAGCGGCAAGCAATGCTCGGCGCGGAAATTTTCGACGGCGGTTGCATCTCCGCTCAAAAGCCCCTCGATGAGCAGAACGAAGCGTTTCAAGCTCTCCTGCATCGACGCAGCCGAAGCGCCGGTTTGAATCACGAAGACATGCCGGCCGATCTCTTTAGTTCCCGGATTGTCTTCGTGCATCGCGGTGATCGCGGGTATGCGGTGGTTGTCCCGCACCCAACTGCATACCTTGGCGCAGGCAAGACCGTATCGGCCGGCGTTGAAGGCGGGACCGGCAAGAAAAAAGTCGGGTTGAAATCGAGCGAGGGCGTCGTTGATCGCTCGCAACGCTTTTTCTTCTTGTTCGTGAAAGTAATTGTCGCCGCAGGCCAAGGTGGCGTATTCGACTCCGCGACTCTTCAACGCGTTTTCGATCACTGTGCCTGCGCCCACGGCGCCAGGTATGAAAAGCACCTCCTGGCCGGCCTTGTCTTCGCCGCCGATCTGGGCAAAAAACTGATTCAAATAGTGGAGCACTTTCATATCGGAGTCTCCCTTAGTTTCTTACCTTTAAAATATTCAACAGAACGACTTAAAATTTATCGCGCCAAGACGCCGAGCACGCAAAGGAAGAGATTTAATTATTTCTCCGAGCCTTGGCTCCCTTTGCGCCTTCGCGCGAGTCACATTTCTTCATGTCCTTGATCCTACATTCGGGACGAAAATTCGAATATCTTTGGCTAGTTTTCATAAACCGCGCGAAATCCGCTGGCGCCCATCTTACTGTAGGAACCGAAAAATATCGTCGGGTCGAAAAGAAACGGTAGCCGTGAATCGTGGGTCGCCTTTAGATGGAGATCGATCTCTGCGTTACCGATCACCGTCGCCAGCGGAGGAATGTATATTTTTTCCGAAACATTGCCCCGGCTGATCATGCCATCGGCCTCTTTCGGATGGTCCACCAGGGGCCGCTCATAGCCTTTAGGACCATTGGATTCGTGCATCGCCGCCACGGTCTTGATGCCCTCGTCCTCGCAGGCCTTCACGGTCTGCATGAAATCGACGGTGCCATTCCCGGTTCCCTCCACCAGAGCGACAGCGCCGTCGGCGCCGAGATTACGGGCTAACCGCGCCACCCACAGCCCCATCTTTTTTTTCTGTTCGAAACTGTCATTGTAGCCCCGCGAAAGAATGACCCCGAGGAAGTTCACGGTCTTGCCGTGTCTCTCCAGCAGCTCTTCGACGAAGGGATTGGCGCAGTGCAGGGACGTGGGGATTTTCCGCTCGCTCTTGTAATTCCCGCTGACCACCGCGCCGTCGAAGAATTCCGCGGGATGAACCAACGTCGGTAAGGTCCTGGAGACCTCTTCCCCATAATAAAAAGTTCGCGCGCAAACCAGCTGGCTCTGGACCTGGTAAATAAGCACGACTTTAGGCAAGCGTTCGTCGACCGGATTCAGCGCGACGATCTTTCGTTCGGGCTCGGCGCCGGCTTTCTTGACCTGCGCCAGAAAGCGCGCACAGCGAAGCCCGATATTTCTAAGCGCTCCATCGAAGGCCGCGTTGGAAACTCCGGGATCGGGAGTCAGCGAAAGAACCAGATGAAAGTGATCCGATCCGTAGGAGTAAGGGGCGCCGACCCCCGCCATGTCGATGATCCCTTCTCGCGGCTTCTCGATGGGAGTCATGAGCTCGGGATGGGCGAAGCGGCCGGCTACGGTCACGAGTAGATTTTTGATCCGCGTGGTTTGCCCGGTGCCCACAAGCTCTGCGGGTCCGTCAAAGCCGGGGAAGGTAGAACCTGCACCCGTTAGCTTGGCTATCGGCAGCACGGTGTCTAAAACGTGGACGATGCGTTTGGACTCACCCGGGCGCGCCAGTTCGTAATCAATGTGAATCCCGCGGGTCAAATCTTTGATCTGTTCCTGGAGTTCGCTCAGACAAAGCGAAAAAGACTTCCCGTGGATAGCTGTCTGCTCACCCCATTGCAGATCTTCAATGGCGTAATCGAAAAGTTCCAGTTCCACTTTGTTTTTGACACCCCGTATAGATGCAATCACGGCAAAGCACCAAGGAGTTTATTGCCCAATAAACAAATGACACCAAGGGGCGAGTCGTGGAGAGCGCGGGCATCCCAACTTGAAGGCAGCGTTCAGGCCCGGGCCGTCGGAATAACCGCCCCAGGAGTGGATTGGGAGGCGGCCGATAAGGCACAGACCCATTGCCCGCGCTTGGAAGGGCTCGTCCCTTGGGTTCTTGAGGAACCGAAGTTGTCCAGACACTAACGAACTCCTTATTTCCCATGTACCGCGTTGGTTCTCAAGGTGTCAAGGTGAAAGACGGGACTGCTTGCCTGACCGCGGATCCTGAATTATGTTAGGGAAATGGAAATCAAACATGGACTCATCAGCGCAGACTCCCACGCCGCCTTCGAGCGCGACGACTTCATCCGCCGGATGTCGGCGGCGAAATGGAAAAACCGTATTCCCCGGATCGTGGAAGTCGAAGATCAAGGGCGCCGGTTTCATCGTTGGACTGTCTACGATGGCCCGCCCAATCACGAAAGCGTGTGCAACTGCCCCGCTTTGATGGGCGATCCTTTTCCCACCTATCCAGAGCGGTGGGAGGAGGTGCCCCGGACCGCTTACGATCCCCTCGAACGGCTGAAGGCGTTGGACGCCGACGGCGTCGATGCGGAAGTGCTGTTTCCCAATCCCCCCGGTGGCAATTACTTCGACTTTGGCGACCCGGCCTTCGAGCTGGATGTGGTGCGCGCCTATAACGACGCTCTCGGCGAATGGACCCGCCGGAGCGACCGCTACTTGCCGGTCGCCATCCTCCCCTATCTGAGCGATCCAAAAACAATTGGCACCGAGATCGCCCGCGCGGTCTCATTGGGGCATCGAGGGGTCAATGTCCTCGGCCAGATGCCGAAGTCACTGCCCCATCTGACCGACCCGCGCTGGGATCCGGTGTGGAGCGTCTGCCAGGAGTTGGGCGTTCCCATCCATTTTCACGGTTCGGCGAACTTGCGCGCGGGCGCTTCGGTACGAAAATGGAATGGCTATTCGCCGCGCCAGGCGCACTCGGCGTCCACCGCCACGTCGGCGGTCACACCGGCGCAGATCATCCCGCAACTGGTTTTCTCCGGGGTGACGGAGCGCTTCCCGCGCCTGAAATGCGTGTTTGCCGAGGCCGGTATCGGCGGGCTCAACTATGTGCTCGCCGCCTGCGACCACGAATGGGAGTGCCGGCATCTATGGACCGAAGGCATCACCACCCGTCCGAGCGAGACCGTGCGCCGCCAGATGTACGTGAACTTCTGGTTCGAGACCGAAGGCATCAAGCTGCGCCACCACATCGGCATCGACAACATCATGTGGGAGTCGGATTTCCCTCACGTGGCTTCCTTCTATCCGCGCTCCTGGGAATCCATCGAGCGTGTGGTTGACGGCGTGCCGCCGGAAGACCGGCGCAAGCTGCTCTACGAAAACGCGCTCCGCGTCTACGGAGTCGAAGCCTCGATGTCGAGCAAAACCAATTGAAGGCGGCGCTTCCATGCAACTGAAATACGGCTTGATCAGCGTCGACGATCACGTTCAGGAGCCGCCGGATTTGTGGACCCGTCGGCTTTCCAAGAACCGTTGGGGCGACCGCATTCCTCATCTTCAGCGCGCCGCCGACGGAACCGAGCAGTGGGTCGTCGACGGGCAAGTACTCCTCGATGGTCGCGCCGGCAAAGCCGGGGCGTTGATGCCGGATCGCAACCGCGAACCGAGCCGCTGGGAGGAAGTACCGCCGGCGGCTTATTTGCCCTGGTCGCGGCTCAAAGCGATGGACGCTGCAGGCATCGACTACTCGGTGCTCTATCCAACGGTAGCGGGTTTAGCGGGAGAAACGTTCGGGCGGCTGCAAGATCCGGAATTGGAGCTGGCCTGCGTGCAGGCCTATAACGACTGGCTCATCGACGAATGGGCGAGCGCCAGCGATCGCTTCATTCCCCAGTGCATCGTGCCCATCGGACCGGTTGAATCGACGGCCGCGGAAATACGTCGGGCCGTCGCTAGAGGTCACCGCGGCGTCGTCTTCCCTTCCCTTCCCATGCACCTGCGCGACGTGCCCCACGTCAGCGGGCCCGAATACGATCCGGTGTGGAAAGTCTGTGAAGATCTCGAGGTGCCGGTTTGCCTTCATGCCGGCGCCTCATCGGAGCTGCAATACGAGCCATTTTCGGGGCTCCAGCCCGCGCTGGCCGAAGCCATGAACGCGGTGACCCGGCCGGTTTCCAGCGTCTTCGTGATCTCGCTGCTATCTTTCTCCCGCGTGCTGTTGCGCCATCCCCAGCTACGGATCGTGCTTGCGGAAAGCGCCCTGAGTTGGGGAATGCTCTACATGGAATGGGCCGACCATCAGTTCGACCACGACGGCCTCGCCCGCGAGGGTTATCCGTTGAAGCCTTCCGAAATGTTCCAGCGCCAGTGTTTCTTCACTTCGTGGTTCGACGAGGTTGCGCCCTTCGCACAGTACGTGGGCGCGGACCATATTCTTTGGTCCACCAATTTGCCCCTGGCGACATCCACCTGGCCGCGCACGCGGGAAACTATCACGCGCTGCTTTCACGACACCTCGGAGGAGACGCGGGACAAGGTGCTGTGGAAAAACGCCGCGAGCCTCTACCGCCTCTGAATTCGCTCCGGAGGATCTTCCCGCCATCGGTGCCACGAGTGCATCAAGCAGGCTAGCAGGTTGCTGAAGAATTCTGTTTGCAGGCTGCTCCAAAAGACTCAGAGGCGAGGCGCGCGAAAAATCGACGAGCGGAGGCGTACTTAGGC
>DAIRFP010000158.1:0-11824 GCA_036794995.1 Thermodesulfobacteriota bacterium
CAGCCCATCCAGCCACCGCGCAAACACCTCGGTCTTGCGAACCTCAAGCACGCACCACTGTAGCCTCACGGCTACACAGTGTCAAGGTTTGTTGAAACCGGTATGGGCAGGTCGGTAATTGGATTTTGCAGACCGCGTCTGCGAGATTGCACAATCGCGACAGAGAACTGTTCCAGATTGCGCACGGAAAAACTTGCCATTCGAGAGCCGAGAGCGCTAGTCTTGTTACTTCATCTGCCGTCAATGCGTCAGCCATCAGTTGTGTTGATGTTTCCCCGATCAAAACCTGAGAGCAGACCTGACCGTTTTGGGGCTGGTTGAATACCTGCGTTCTTGCCCCTACTTCTCGTAGAGCCGCCTGACGAACCCGCTTGCTTCGATCTCCCGTGCGATCTTGTACGCGACGAATTGTTCCGGATCGGCGTTCTTTGCCGCCGGGACCGTGGTTGAAAGTTCCGTCAGAATCGTCCGTATCCCATCGAGTGTCGGAATCGGCATGGCTAGATACTTGCCAGCGTAATTTCTGTAGCTATCCTCCAACACCTCGCGGTCGTCGTTGCGCGTATATTTTTTCAACACCGCCAGCGCGGCTTCTTTGTTGCGTTTGAAATCGTGGATCGCTTCGATGTAGGCGAGCATGAATTCTTTCACGAGCCCTTCGTTTTTCTGGAGATAAGATTTCGTCGTGCCAATGGGCGCCATCGGATAATGCAGCCCCAGATCGGCGAGGTCCCCCAGCTCGCGAAAGCCCGCTTTGCGTGCCATCAGCGATGCCGTACCGCTCAGCACGCCGGCGTCGAGCATTTTGGTCTGCATGGCGCGGAGCGTGTCCTGGGTCGTGCCGATCTGCAGAATATTCACGTCATGTTCGGGATTCAGTCCCCATTTTTTTAGCGCTAGGCGGACAGCGAAATCCGAAGTGGCGCCGTAGCGGCTGACGCCTAATTTTTTGCCTTTAAGTTGCGCCGGGCTGGTAATTTCCGGCGCGCCGAAAACCTTGAATACAAACCCGTTGATAGCGGCGGAGACAATAACTGTGTCGACCCCCTGCAATGCGGCTTGCACCAAGCCGGAGCCTGAGAGCGAGGCGATTTCCAGATCTCTGGCGATCAGGGCGCGCAATGACACCGCTCCGGTGCCCATGCCGACGAGCCGCACATCGAGGCCGCGCTTTTCGAAGAGTCTAGTTTCCTTGGCAAACCACAAGGGCGCGATGGCGCCGTCCGTAGAGCCATAGCCGGCGACGACTTTGATGAGCGGCTTGGCCTGCGCCGCCAAGGCAGTTGGATCATGAACGTCAAGAAAAACAGCGATCATCCCCGCAATAAATAGATTGATGCTGCGGTGGTTGCTCATGACAAGATCTCCGTCAGGACAGCGTCCCGAGAAGTTTGCCGTAGCCTTTAATGTCCGCTTTTATCCCGAGCGTCTTTAGCGGCCACCAGATCTGGCCGATGGAGCTGCTCACCACCGGCTTGCCAAGATCGTCCTCGAGGGGTTGAATCACTGTTAACGTGGGCCACGCCGACGAAGTGATCAACACCGCATCGCAGGTTGAATACTTTTCCCCTACCGCTCGCACGTGGCGAAATACTTGCGTCGGCGAGAGCATCGCTTTTTCCAACGACGTCATGCCGGTGTCGAGCGTTTCAATCCCTAACACGTCAAATCCTTCCGAAATCAGGAATGTCCTAACCAAGTCGTTATGAGCCGGAATAAATGACGTCGCGACTGCCAACTTCACGGCGCCGAGATATTTTAGCGCGTCGGCAAACGACTGCGGGCTAGTCCCGACGGGTACCGGAAAACGGTTTCTAAATTCCTGCAAAAGCTCCCGGTGGCGATCGACGCCGTTCGCCAATACCAGCGGCGCGCCGCTGAGTGTGATATGGTCCACTCGCGTGTGCAAAAGGTCCTCAAACGCGGTATCGAACTTCTGCCACGAAGCCTCGACCTGGCTTGACTCCCGCGCGTCGCGAATCACCAGATTGGTCGTCACGAAAGTGATTCCCTCGGGAGCCACCCGATAAAACTCATAGGGAAGTATCTCAGCACAAGCCGTCGGTGAAATGTTGCCGATGCGCGCGCGCCATCCGTACATCGCCCCTCCGTGACCAAAGTCGCTCAAAGCATTTAAACAATTCAAGCCGTTCAAAATGTTACGGCGTCGCAATTTCCGATTGAAAGGCAATTAATCCGACTTTGCTTGGATTCGAAGTCTGCCCTCTCCCAATTGAAAATCGGCAATCTAAGATCTCTCTCTTGGGGTTGACAGTATCCAACGATGGACATCAATATCAAGCTGGAAGTCCACCCTGTCCTCTCCCGCCAAAAAGGAGGGAGAGGAGGTAATGGGCCCTAGCGCCCCTGCCCGGCCTCAGCCGCTGACAGTTGTTGGCCGGAGCCATCTGGCCGCTCCGCGCAGCGCCGGCAGCGCGAGGGAAGCGAGACCGATGATGACTAGCGTTGCCGCGATTGGACGCGTAAAGAAAATGGCGAAGGAACCATGCGACATCTGGAGCGATTGCTGGAGAGCCGTCTCCATGAGCGGCGTCAGCACGAGCGCGAGCACCACTGGAGCTGCGGGGAAGCCGCCCTTGCGCATCGCATAGCCCACCACGCCAAAGACCAGCATCACCAAGATCTCGGTTACGTTGTTGTTGACAGCGAATACCCCGGTCACAGAAAACGCCATAATGAGTGGGATCAGCATGCTTGGGCGAATACGAAGCAGGCGCACCCACAGACCTATGAGCGGGAGGTTGAGAATAAGGAGGAGAACGTTTCCCACGTACATGCTGGCGATTACGCCCCAGACAAAGTCGGGGCGCTGCTCGAAGAGGAGCGGTCCGGGGCGGAGGCCATGGATCATGAGTGCCCCGAGCATCACGGCCGTTGTCCCCGATCCGGGAATGCCCAGGGTAAGCAGCGGAACAAGCGCGCCCGCTGTCGCGGCGTTGTTCGCGCCCTCCGGCGCCGCGACCCCTTCGATAGCGCCGTGACCGAACCGCTCCGGATGACGTGACACACGTCGCTCAAGAGCGTAGGCAAGCATCGACGCAATCGTCGCTCCGGCGCCAGGAAGCACTCCCACCAGGAACCCCACGGTTGTGCCGCGCCAGAGCGCCCCCCGCGAGTCGAGCCAGTCTTTGGCCGTCGGCAGGAGGTTCGAAATACGTTCCTGATAGAGCACAATGCGCTGATCGCGCTCCAGACTTTCCAGAACTTCGGCCACCGCAAAGAGGCCCACCGACACACTTATGAATGAGAGGCCGTCGGCGAGATGAAGCGCGCCAAAAGTGAAGCGCTCCTCCGAGGACATGGGATCGAGACCGACCATGCCGAGAAGCATCCCGAATGCCGCCGCGACGATCCCCTTCGCCGGGGAGGCGCCAACCAAGCCGGTCACGAGCGTAAGCGCAAAAAAGGTCAGCGCAAAGGTCTCGGGTGGACCAAAACGGAGCCCCAACTCTGCGACAGGCTTCGCGAGTAGCATCAGCCCAATAACGCCCAAGGTACCGGCGATAAAGGAGGCAAACGCCGCCATTCCCAAAGCGGCTCCGGCGCGCCCCTGGCGAGCGAGGGCATGGCCATCGAGGCAGGTCACCACGGAGGAAGATTCTCCTGGAAGGTTGACCAGGATTGACGTCGTCGAGCCTCCGTACATCGCGCCGTAATAAATTCCCGCCATCATGATCATAGCCGTGGTCGCGTTCATTCCGAACGAGAAAGGAATCAGCATTGCTACTCCCGCAACCGGCCCAATGCCCGGAAGCACCCCGATCAGTGTCCCCGCCAGGACACCGAGAAAGCAGTAAGCGAGATTGACAGGCTGGAGTGCGATCGAAAAGCCGGAAAGGAGAGCGGAGATTATTTCCACAGTGGCACCGTCCTACCACCCCAGGACACCACCGGGAAGCGGTATGCGAAGCCAGACACGGAAGATGAGGAAGAGGAATGCCGCGCTGGCAATACCCACAACGAGCGCGCGGGCGCGACGGACCGGCTCGAGGAGCAAGATCCCGACGACAAGGAAAACCGCGGTGCCAATAAGGTAGCCGAGCGGCTGCAGCGCCAGCGCATATAAAAGGAGAAGGATAAAACCGGACGTGGCGCGCGCGAACCCGCGAGAAGCCGGCCAGGAGACTTCCGGGTCCGCGGTTGGGCGGGCACAGAGCCACAGGCCACACGCGGCAAGCACAATCCCGGTCCAGAAGGGAAGAAATGCGGGGCCGAGGCCAAAGCCTGTTTGAGCAGGCAAGCGGCGGGCGAGGATGCAGACAGTAACTCCGAGCCCGGCAACAACTAAACCTGAAACTCTTGCAATCACAACCGGCGACATAGTGCCCCTATCAGGTTGCTGCAAAACTCTGTGTGCAGGCTGCTCAAAAAGATCTCAGAGGCGAGGCGCGCGTACTTCGCATATGGCTAATAGCTTACGGCATATAGTTTGAACATACGAACCATACGCTATAAGCCATCCGCCATAAGCCAACAGCCTGCTATTTGATCAATCCCATCTCGGTAAGAATTTGTCGTGTCTGTTGCGTATCGGTGTCGAGGTAGCGCCGAAACTCTTCCGGAGTCTGATATTGCGGAGTAAGATTGTTCTCCGCGAGATACTTCTCTTGCCATACCTTCGAATCCGACAGGCGCTTGAACGCGGAGACCAGCGCAGCCTCGGCGTCTTTCGGGAGGCCCTTTGGCGCCGCGACCCCACGCCACTGCGTGGCTACAACATCGATACCCGACTCGCGCAAAGTCGGCACGTCCGGCAGGCTCGCGAGCCGTTTGGCGCTCGCGGCGGCCAGGACCCGGGCTTTCTTCGCCTGAATCTGCGTCAGCCCCTCGCCGGGATTTGCCGAGGCGACATCGATGTGACTCCCTAAGAGGTTCGTCATTACCTCGCCGCCGCTCTTGAAAGCAATAAAGTTGAACTGAACTCCGGTCGCTTTCTCCACAAGGTGAGTGATGATGGAGTCGATGCTTGGCGCGCTTGACCCGCCGACCTTCACGTTCTTCGGTGCCCGGCGCGCGGCCTCGATCAGCTCGCGTACCGTGCGGTGGGGTGAGTTTGCGGGGACGATCAAAACAAACTCGTCAAGCGCGAGACCGGCAATCAGCGTGTACTCTCGGTAGTCTAGCTTCATCTTGCCGAGGAGCGGCTGGATAATGAAAGAGTTCGTCGCCGTAGTGATCGCATAGGGATCGCCGGTTTTCTGCCCCACGTGCATGTAGCCTAAAACGCCCGACGCGCCCGGCCGGTTTACGACCACTAGCGGTTGGGGGAGAATCTTTTCCTTCTCCATCATCGCGGCGATCGTCCGGGCCATAATGTCACTACCGCCCCCCGCCGCGAACGGCACCGTAAACTCAATCGGCTTTTCAGGGAAACTTGCTGCGGCGGCGCTACTGATGGGGATAGCGACTGCCAGCGCCAGACTGCGCAGGAATCTTTGCGTAATCATGTGCATCGTACTGTCCTCCTTGTTAACGGGAACATAACGTTTCATTTCCCGCTCCGAGTTTATCCCATTGATTGCAGTCATCACGAAGATCGCGATGGAGACAAACTAAGGCGGGTTTGAAACCCGCCCCTACATTTTTTGTGTCCTTTGCGTCCTTTGTGGCTAAATTCTTTCCTTCGTGTTCAAATCTGTGGCTCAGTGCCGAACCTCGCATCAGTCCGATTCTCTATCCTCCATCCTCGATCGTCGGTATCTGTTTTGGTCGCGGCTTAGCCGCGCTGGGTGCTTCGTGGTGAGTTCTCCCTCGGATTTCACCTATGGATCGCTACAGCTCGCGGGTATCTTTGAGTGCCTCTTCGTTTGGCGTTAGCCCAAGGCCGGGTTGCTCGGTCAACGTCACCGTTCCACGGGACGGCTTCGGTGGGTCGCGGAAAATCATCTCTCCGGTCACCCACATCGGCACGTGAAACTCTACCCGCCAGCCGTTGGCCACGCCTGCGATCAAATGCATGTTGTGGTGCGGCCAACCGCCGCCGTTGGCAATCGGTATATTATAGGCCTGCGCCATGGCAGCGACCTTCAGGCCTTCCGTGTAACCTCCGACATAGACGACGTTGGGCTGAAGAATGTCCACGGCCTCGTGGACCAGCAGTTCCCGGTGGCGCCACTTGTGTCCTTCGTTCTGACCCGCAGAGATGGGGATCCGAGTCTGCCGCCTAAGATTCGCAAGCAGCCGCGCGTCGTTGCCGTAGACCGGCTCCTCGAACCACTTAATGGCAAAGGGCTCAATGCGCTTGGCAAGGTCCAGGGCGATGGGAAACGAAAAGAGATAGTTGGCATCGACCATCAGCTCCACCTGATCGCCCACCGCCTCACGAACTGCGCGGACTCGGGCGGCATCCTCGGCCGGATCTTGCGCGCCGTTGATGGCCACCACCATCTTAAGCTTGTCCTGGCCCTGGGCTGTAAACTGCTTTGCCGCCTCGACGAGCTGCTCACGACTATACTCCAGCAGGCCAAAGGTAATGTATGCGGGAACCGTGGCGCTGTATCCGCCCAGAAGCCGCCATACGGGCTGGCCGAGGTGCTTACCCTTTATGTCCCAGAGCGCGATATCCACCGCGCTGACAGCAGAGGACCATGCGCCGGTTTGAGCCCGAGGATTCAGCCGGTAGAAAAGGTCATACCAGTGGCGCTCCGTCGCCAGCGGGTCCTTGCCGATGAGCAGCGGGGCGATCTCGCGGTTGATGAGTTCGCGCGCCGCAAACCGCTGAATCGGTCCCGTCAAGCCGTATCCCGTCACCCCACCGTCCGTCTCTATCCGAACAAACACAATCTCGCGTATAATCGGCTCGTGCAGCAGCGGCACCTTCGCCGGCACCCGATGAGAGGTTGCTTCGATGCGAGTAATCTTCATGAGTTTATCTCCTGGATTGAAACGTCAGACCGCTCCGCGGCTTTCAAGCTCTTCGCACGCGGCGACCAGTCTAAGATTTGACCGTGGACACTGCATGTCAGGATCCTCCACGCGCCTGATTAGTGAAACGAAGAATGGACGACCGAACTTAGCCCACGGAGATTAACGGGTCAAGTATAATTGAGAGCAGTGATGGTCTGTTGTTTCGAGCTTCAACCCTCCCTCAAAAGCACTGGATGCTATTTCTCACGGATGCAAGCAAAGAAAAACGTGATTTACGGAGAAAGGCGACAGGGTTTCGTCGAGTAGGAAGGCTAGATTCACCCTTAGATAGAACTGGCGTCCCCGGTCAGTGGAGTGCAAAGCGCTTGCGCTGGAACTCGCAGGAACATCCGGGCAAGACGGGAAACTTTTCGTTTTGCCTTTTCATTTTCTTATACGCCCCACCGCTCCTCGCGTTCACGCGACCCGCTTGACTTTGATGTTGTGCGCTTCTTTCTCAACTTGGGCGAGATCATATTCCATCTGCATGCCGAGCCACACTTCTGGACTTGATCCGAACGCTTTGGAAAGCCGCACTGCCATCTCCGCCGAGATGCCGCCCTTGCCGTTGACTAGATTGTTCAAGGCTTGCCGCGTCACTCCGAGGCGCATGGCTGCTTCGGTTACGGTTAACCCCAACGGTTCGATGCACTCTTGGCGGACCATGCGCCCAGGATGGGGCGGGTTCTTCATGCGCATGTCTTAATCTCCTTTCAGTGGTAATCGAGCACAGCCACGCCGAAAACTGAGAATATTAGCGCCACCGTTTCCTACTCCCCCACCATGGCATACAGCCGCCGGGGATTTGCTGACAGGATTTTCTCGATCAGTTGGTCGCTCAAATCTCCCCGTTTCGCTAACCCTTGCGCGAGTTGATCCTGGCGGAACGCATCCCCATGGGGAAAATCGGTGGCGGTGACGACAAAATCGTCACCGAGCTTTTTGGTCACATAGGGCAGATCGTCGTCGAGAGCGCAGGAGACAAACACGCGCTCGGCGAGCCAACGGTCGACCTTAGCCCGCCTGCTTTCGCCTAATCCTTTGACGAGCCGCGGCACCCAGTCGATGCCGGCTTCCAAAAAGGCGACGCGCAGTTTGGGAAAGTCGTCCAACAGGGAAGACCCGAGGATCTGTTGAAATGCGTACAGTACGTAGGGTCCGCTGATGAGTCCTTTTCCCAGAGGATGAATCTGCGGGAACTCGTCAAAAAATGGCCGTGGCACGCCTTCGAGCATGCGGCTGATGGTCGGGCTGGAGCCGTTGCCCACGTGCACCGTGATCGGCAGGTTTTGCTCGGCGGCTTCCTCGTAGATCGGCCAGTGATCCCGGTGGGTCAGCGGCCGGTCCCACTCGATGCCGCGCGCGAAGATGCCGGCCACGCTGCCAAGTTTCTTGACCCTGCGAATTTCTTGAATCGCAAGGTCGGGCCGGCGCCAGGTTACGATGGCGATATACTGAAGGCGTCCGCCGGACTCGCCGCACTGGCTCGCCATGAATTGGTTGTAGCTCCGCGCCAGAGCGGCTTCCAGGTCGACATTTTCCGCGAGGCAGCCGAGCCAAAGCGATGGGAAAACCACCTGCACGTCGATGCCCAATTCATCCATATGGGCTAGCCGCTCTTTGATGTCGCGCATTTCCTGCACCGGTATGGACACGCCTTTGTCCCGGGCGCGTTTCATCAGCGTTGGATTCGAAGCGAAAAAACGTAGCTTATAGTCGATGACCCAAGCCGCATTGTGGGTGCCGAAGCAGGTGTCCTCTGGAAATACCACGGGAATGGGACGCAGCAGGTAGTATTCGGGATCGAGATACTGCCAGCTCTCGACACTCTCTTCGACGTGGGCATCGCAATCAATCACACGCATTTCATTCCTCCCGGGGGAGGCCACAGGGTGAGGCCATTGCCCTTACTATGTCAACCGCTAGTGAACGACCTTCATCTGATTAAAGCCAGTAAATTTAATCGTTCTTCTGCATCACAGACTTCTTAAACTACGTCCGCATTTCCGCCTACCGCTGCCCAAGTCGATCGCTCTCCCAACCGACGAAATTGCTGTACTCGGTCAGGGATGGATGGACTTTCTGAATCGTGTACCACAATCCCCCAGCTTGCGTCATCTACGTGCTCCATGTGGAGCTTCAACCTCTATAACCATTGGTCGAGCTTACTGACGCAATCGAAAAACGGCAGAATTTCGATCCCACGGTCATGCCAACGCCGCTTGCCTAGGTAGAGAAAATGAACCTTGGCTTCAGGGAAATCCGCGCGAAAACGCATCAGAGCGTGCAGATCGTCGGGACGGACGTTTTCGGCCATTTTCACCTCGAATGCGCGCAGCCCGCGGTTGCCGTACAGAACGAAATCCACTTCGTCGCCGCCACCTGTGCGCCAGTAATGCAGGCGGTAACCTAGGTCCTTGTAATCATTCAATGCGCGCGCCTGCTGTAGAAATAGCGTCTCCAATGCCGGCCCGTGAATCTGCTCCGGAGCGTCCAGCGGACCGCGCGGGCGGATCGTCTGAAACACACCGGCGTCGAAATAGTAAAACTTCGGGTGCGCGATCAGGCGCCGCTTGGCGCGTCGTGAGAAAACCGGCAAGCGCACGGCGATCAGCAGGTCCTCAAGAATGCTGAAATAGTCTTCCACTACTTTGCCTGACACGGCGCACTCTCTAGCAACCGCAGCCATGTTTAATACACTGCCTTGGGAAAAACTCGCGGCTTCGAGGAAACGGCTGAACGCGCCGATGTTGCGGGTCAGCCCTTCCTGTTGAACTTCTTCCCGGAGATACGTCGCTGTGTAACTGTTCAAGTAATCTTGCGGATTATCGCTGGTACAGGCCAACGGCAGGCAACCGAACCGCAGCGCGCGCTTCAAATCGAATGCCTTGCCGAGTTCCAACGCCGTGAACGGATGCATATAGCGTGTCACGGCGCGGCCCGCCAGAAGGTTGACTCCCCTGCCCCGCAGTTTCCGCGCGCTCGACACCGTCAGCGCGAAGCGCAATTTACGCGACTCGATAAGGCGATGGACTTCGTTGAGCAATTCCGGCACCCGTTGGATTTCATCCACGACGACCCATTGCTTGTGGCCCTGCGGAATCCGATCGCCGAGGCGCTGGGGCGCGGCGAGCAATTGGGTGTAGACTTGATTATCGAGCATGTCGAAGAACAGGGCGTTGGGAAGGTGTTGGTGCAACCAGGCGGTCTTACCTACGCCGCGGGGGCCGAACAAAAAGAAGCTTTGCCGGGGTTCTGCTTGAAGTAGTCGTGCATACATAAGTCTTTTTATTATGTAAAAAAAGACTTAGCAAGACGATTTTGTGGGCCTGTTCTATTTCTCGTATGTCGACCGCTTATATTCCGTCCGCATCTCCGACTGCAATCGTCCTAAGCGATATTTCTTCCAGTCGATGAATTTGCCGCACTCGGCCAGGGACGGGTGAACTTCCTGAATCTTGCGCCAGATCTCCTGGCAGATGAAACGGTAGTCGGGATGGCCCTGGGGCATGGTGCGGAGCTCGACCATGTGGAGCGCTTCGCGCAGGTTCATTTTCATGTACCAGCGGATTTTATAAGCGAACGGCACGACGTATTGGGCTTCGGAGGGAAAATCGCGATGAATTTCTTCGTAGAGCTTCGCTGTCTGTGCCATGCAATCGTCGAACGCCCCCTTGAAACCTCCCTCTTCGATCTCCGACGGTGTGTCATAACCGTGCACGGTGGTGAAATCCTGGCGTTCCTGGGTGAGAATCCGGTGGCGATGCAAATCGCGGTAGAGGCCGAGATTGCCGAGGATGTCGAAGGTGTAATAGACGTTCTCGAACGCCCGGCTGAGTTTGTCCCGGCGATGGCGCCGTCGGCTGAAATGTTCGTCGAGAATTTTTCGCTGTTCCTCGCTGCTCAATTTGCCCGCGAGGTCGCGTAGCTGCGCCAGCGGGTGGCGCGTGTGCGAGTACAGAATGGCGGCGATGATTTTTTCCTCGGCCTGGGTGTCGTAGTCGATGAGCGTCACCGGCTCAGCCGACTTGAACGGCGCTGACGTCACGGCTTTCTTGGCCAGCGCCTTGGCCGACGCCGCCGTGCCGGCAATAAACTCATTCGACTGGGCGCGTTTAACAAAAGACGGGATCAGCTGGTCGAGCTCGCCAAGCATGGCTTTACCCAGCTCCTTCGCTTCGCTCAGTTCGTGAGAGTAAAGTTTGCTGATCAAGTATTCGAACGCCTGGCCGACGCCGAACATGCCAACGTTTGTCAGCGTCGCCGCGGGCAGATAGCTACGCAAAACATCGCACGCCTGCGCCCGCACCGTAGCCCGGTAGGCGGTTTCCGCCCAACGCCGTAGCTTGTCGTCTTTCTGCGCATCGGCGTAAGCCAACGCTTTACCGCTGGTCGGATCGCGCACTTCCACTTGCTCGATGGGGAGGGAGGCGGCCACGTGTTGGAGCATCGGTTCCATCTGCCGCGAATAGGTATCGAAGAGCAGGTTCATCACCTCGAGATAACGATCGCGGTGACGCGACGCGATGATCCTGGGCTCGCGATAAAACAGGTAGCCGCCCGTCGCGTCCTTCTGGTCGAAGCGGACGTAGCGGGTCGATTTTTCCAGCGGCGCGATCCCGATGCGGGCGTCTTCCAGCAGTTTAGCCGCGACGTTAGAAATGTTCTCGCAGGCGATGTGCGCGCCGCCGAGCTGCGCCACGGAGTCGTCGCCGTAGCCCACCAGCACGCGGTCATAGAAAGCGCGGGCCTTTTTTAGAGCAGCGCTATCGCCGCTGGCCGCAGTCTGTGCGCCGAGCAAATCCCTTAGTCCCAGCTCCGGATCGCCGAGGAATTCGTCGAAAAAGGTGCGCCGCAGACTCTTGGTCGAGCGGCTGTAACGGGAGAACAACGCGCC